>NZ_POUA01000124.1 GCF_003236385.1 Spongiactinospora gelatinilytica | reverse complement strand
CCACGTACGCGAACATCACCCCGCCCCGGACACCGCCACAAGCCCGCCGCCACGGACATTGGACGGCATCGTGCAGGGGCGCCACGGCGCAACGCCCTGCGCACACGCGAACATCCGGTACACCGGCCCCGACTCGCCACGCCGCCCACTCAGGAAGCACGCGCCGCCGTACACGAAGCCCGGCCCGGGTGTCCCCTTCGCCTACACCCGCCCCCCAGAGGTCGTGGCGTGCGTGTGTGGGCGCTAAGCCTCTTCGGGCGGGGTGGTGAGTTCGGTGAGGGTGGTGAAGGCGAGGTCCCAGGGAAAGGCCGCCGCCTCGTCTTCGCCGGCGCCCGCCGGGTGTGGCTCGAACAGCACCCGGACACCCTCCTCCCGAAGCGCCTCCAGCGCGCGGCGGAACGGTGGGCGCGCGGCGAGGGCCGCGTTGACGTACGGCACCAGCACCACCGGAATCCTCAGCCCCGGGGCTTCGGCGAGCAGGCCGAGCGCGTACGTGTCGGCGATCCCGAGCGCGAACTTGTTCACCGTGTTGAACGTCGCCGGAGCCACGATGATCGCGCCCGCCCGGGGCGGCTTCGGCTCGTCGGGCCTGCGGTAATGCGTACGCACCGGCCGGCCGGTCTGCCGCTCCAGCGCCGCGACGTCCAGGAAGCCGACCGCCGAGGGCGTCGCCACGACCTGGACCTCCCACCCCCGCCGCTGCGCCATGCCGACCAGCCGCCCGGCCTCCGCCGCCGGGCCCGCGGCGCACACGATCACGTAGAGGTCTCCACCGGCCATCGTGACGAGCGTACGCGAATTCTGTCGGACCGCCTTGCTAGCGTGATCTTCCGTTGGCCAAGGGGGTGTCGCAGGTGGAATGGCAGCAGGCGTTGTTCGTGCAAGGGGCCGGGCAGGGGGCCTATGTGGCAGACGGAGAGCTGGTCGCGCGGCTGAGACAGGCGCTCGGCCCCGGCCACGAGATCCGCTATCCCGCCATGCCCGATGAGGGCGAGCCCGACCATGCGAAGTGGAAACAGCGGATCATCGAGGAGATGACCGCGATGTCCGGTCCGCTGGTCCTGATCGGCCACTCGCTCGGCGGGTCGGTTCTGGTGAAATGCCTGGCCGAGATCGAGCCGCCGCGGCCGATCGCCGCCCTGGTGCTGATGGCCGCGCCGATGTGGGGCGGCGACGGCTGGCGTTATGACGGCGGCGAGCAGTTCGAGCCGCCGCACGACGTCGCCGACAGGCTCCCGCAGGAGACGCCGATCCGGATCTACCACTGCCACGACGACGAGGTGGTCCCCTTCGCCCATCTCGGGCTGTACGCCAAGTTGCTTCCACGGGCCACGGTGGCGGCCTTCGACGAAGGCGGGCATCAGTTGCACGGGGTCGAGGCGTCGGTCGCGGCCGACATCTCGGGGCTGCCGGCCGTACGGTGAACCGACCCCTCAGCGGTGCGCGGCCAGGATGAGGTGATGGTCGACGCCTTCGGGCGCGTACGGGTCGGCGTGGACGTGCGCCGCCGCCAGGCGCGGGATCGCGTGCAGCAGCGCGTGTTCCACGTTCACCGCGACTTCGTGGGCCTGTAGCACGGTCGCGCCGGAGTCCACCACCACGGCGCACTCGGCGCGGAGCCGGTGCCCGATCCACCGCAACCGGATCTCGCCCACGTCGAGCACGCCCGGGGTGGCCCGCAACGCGGCCTCGGCCTGGTCCACCAGCGCGGGGTCCACGGCGTCCATCAACCGGCGGCCGACCTCGCGCGCCGCCTGGCGCAACACCGTGAGGATCACGACGGCGATCAGCAGCCCGACGGCCGGATCGGCCCAGCGCCACCCGGCCGCCGCCCCTCCCGCCGCCGCCAGGACGGCCAGCGAGGTCAGTGCGTCCGTACGCGCGTGCAGGCCGTCCGCCACCAGGGCCGCCGAGCCGATCTTCCGCCCGACCCTGATCCGGTACTGCGCGACCCACTGGTTGCCCAGGAAGCCGACCACGGCGGCGCCCGCCACGGCGAGCAGGTTCGACACCGGGCGCGGGTGCATGAGCCGGTCCACCGCCTCGTACGCGGCGAGCGCCGCCGACACCGCGATGACCAGCACGATGACGACCCCGGCCAGGTCTTCGGCGCGGCCATAGCCGTACGTGTAGCGCCGGGTCGGCGCCCTGCGCCCCAGGAGGAACGCGATCGCCAGCGGCACGGCGGTCAGCGCGTCGGCGGCGTTGTGCATGGTGTCGCCGAGCAACGCCACCGAACCGGACACCGCCACGACCGCCGCCTGCATCACAGCGGTGGCACCGAGAACGGCGAGCGAGATCCACAGCGCGCGCAGACCCTCGGCGCTGGTCTCCATCGCGGCGTCCACCTTGTCCGCCGCCTCGTGACTGTGCGGGCGAAGCGCATGCTTGATCCGCGCCCGGACGCGTTCGCGAGAACTGTGCCCGTGACTATGCCCATGTCCGTGCCCATGTCCGTGGCCGTGCCCTGACGGGTGTGTGGGAGGTGTGCGGCTCATACCACCGAGGATGCCGCGAAAACCGCATTGCAGCACGTCAACACCAACGTCCCTACTGCTCCTGCAAAGGTTTCGCAGCCAGGTACGGACAGAGTCAAGTAGCGGGCGAGCTGCGTGAGCCACCTGAGCCGAAACCTGTTAGATAGCCATCCTATCCACTATTGGGTAGTATCACTATCCAAGGAGGCTGAGTCCAATGACCATGATCGTCCTCGTCACCGCCACCCTGTTCTTCCGCCTGCTGGGCGCGCTGCTCGGCTTGGCCAGATTCGCCACTTGGCGGGCGAGCGCCGGGCACGGCCTGGCCGTCATGCTGGTGCTCACGGCAAGCGCCCACTTCGTCCCACCGACCGTCACCTTCATGCCGAATCACGCGGACATGGTGGCCATGGTCCCGCCGTTCGTCCCGTACCCGGCCCTGATGGTCTACGCGACCGGTGCCCTCGAACTGGCCGGCGCGGCCGGCCTCCTCCTCCTCGCCACCCGCCGCGCGGCGGGCATCTGCCTGGCCCTGCTGTTCGTGCTCATGCTCCCGGCCAACATCCACGCCGCGCCGGCCGACGTACCCCTCGCGGGCGAGCCCGCGACGCCCCTGTGGCAGCGCATCCCCGAGCAGATCCTCTACATCGGCGTCGCCCTGTGGGCGGCCGGAACCACCGCACGCCGAACCCACGTCAGGAGCACGACCAGCGCCGCACCGGCCAAATAGTGCTGAAGAACCCCTGACGTGACGATGTCCCACCCGCCGAAACGGAGGGCCCGCGCACAGCCGTCCGAAACGATCTGGACGGCATAAGGAATCGTGAACACCGCGGCGATCAGCACGAACAACGCCGCCGTCACCCACCCGGCGACCGTGCTCCACCGTCCGCGAAAAACGTGGATCGCACCGAGGCAGAGCGCCATGACCCGGCCGGAACCCCGTCCAACTCCGCCGACAAGGTCACCATGGTGAGAGCGTCCAGCCACTCGTGGTCCAACACATGCGGCTCGGCGCCGAGCGGGCAGTAAAAACCCCCCGTCGTGAACTTCGGCCCCTCAGGAAACCACGACCACAAAGTACGCAAGGCCGGAGCCACCAGAGCGGCGGCGGTCAGCACAGGAGCCCCCCAACGCGGAGGAGTATCCGACAGGGAATGCATGAGTGCCGCCACCTGGTAGCCAACCGAAGAGAGCGCCCAGCGTAGATCGAACCGGCCCGATCGACGAATTCCCCGCGGTTTCGGCACCCGCCGACCGGCGACCCCGAAAGCCGGCGAAACCGCCTAAGGCCTGCGGCTCCCTGCGGCCCGTCGCACGTTTTCTCACCATCCTTCGACCACCCAAGCGACCCCGCTAACGTCAACCTAAGTTGACAGGGCCGTGACGTCAACCTACATTGACAACCATGGGCACCAAACCAGCGGCGCCGACCCGCAAACCGGCACGTAACCTGCTCACCTGCGGCGTGATCGCAGGCCCGCTCTTCATCGTCGCCTTCCTCATCGAAGGCGCCACCCGCACCGGCTACGACCCGATGCGACACCCCGTCAGTTCCCTCGCCCTCGGGGACCTCGGCTGGACCCAGACTCTCAACTTCCTCATCTGCGGCCTGCTGAGCTTGGCTTTCGCCGTAGGAGTGCGCCGCGCACAAGGCGGCTTCTGGGGGCCGCTGCTGATCGGCATATGGGCGGTCGCCACGGTGCTGGCCGGTGTCTTCACCACCGATCCGATCAGCGGCTACCCCGCGGGCACCCCCGCCCTGCTCACCGAGTACTCAGGCCTGCCCGCCCTGCTGCACGACGCGGTCGCCATTCCCGGCTTCGCGGCGCTGATCATCGCGGGGCTCGTTATCGCGGTCCGCTTCGCCAGGCGGAGAAAGTACGGTTGGGCGGCCTATTCCGCCGCCACCGCAGTCGTATTCGCGACCTCATTGGTGATGTCCCAGCTCGGTTTCAACCAGCTCGAACCCTGGGTGGACCATGCGGGCCTGTTCCAGCGGATCACCATTGTCACCGGCTTGGCATGGCTCACCCTCCTGGGCCTGTACCTGCGCCGCGCCGGATTCCCGGCCCCGCACAATCCGGAAGACCCAGAAGACCCGACGCCGGCCCGTAAGCCCGTCCTCCCGCACAGTCCCGCGGGCGCCCGCTCCGCCCCGCCGGCACATTGAAGAGATCGAAAACATTGAAGACCACCTGGCGTACCGGAGTTATACCGGGTGGCGTGTCAGTGTCAGGCGGGCACCGGTACGGGCGCCGGGCGCCACTGCTCGGAACCGAACACCTCGTAGCGAATCCGCTCGTCAGGCACGCCGCGCCGGTGCAGCCCCGCCCGGACCATCTGCATGAACGGCACCGGGCCGCACAAATAGACGTCCACGTCCTCGTGGAGCGGGATCGCATCGGTATCGACGAGCCCCGTGAACGCGTCCGGTACGTCCAAGACGTTCTGCTCGTACCATGCCAGGCTGCGGAACGATCGCAGCCGGGAGCCGTTGGCGCTCATCTCGGCGCGCAGCGCGTGCCGATCCACGCTCCGATCGGCGTGCACCGCCGTGACGTCGCGCGTGGGCTGAGTGCGCGAAACGTGGTCCAGGATGGCGGCCATCGGCGTGATCCCGACGCCGGCGCTGACCAGGAGCAGCGGCGACGCGCCGGCGCGCAGGGTGAGCTCGCCGTACGGGTGGCTCAGCCGCAGCCGGTCGCCGAGGTCCACCTGGTCGTGCAGAAACCCGGAGACCAGGCCGTCCGGGGCGCCGCCGTTGCCGCGCACCCGCCGTACCGTGATCCGCAACATGCCGACGGCCGACGCCTGCGACAGCGAGTACTGCCGCAACTGGCGGGTACCGTCGGGCAGGTCGGCGGCGACGGTGACGTACTGCCCGGGCACGAAATCGGGCGTGGGGCCGCCGTCCTGCGGCGTGAGAATGAACGACATCGTGTCGTCCGCCTCGCTGATCTTGCTGGCCACGACGTACTCCCGCCACGGCGCGAGACCGTCCACACCCGCCTCGGCGTAAAGGCGCGCCTCACGGCCGATCAGCCGGGTGGCGAACAGCCAGTACACCTCGTCCCACGCGGCGGCGACGGGCGGGGTGACCGCATCGCCAAGCACGGTACCGACCGCCCTCAACAGGTACTTTCCGACCATCGTGTACTGCTCCGGGCGGATCCCCAGCGCGCAGTGCCGCTGCGCGATGCGCTCCACCACCCGGTCGAAGGCCGGTCCGTCCGGCCCAAGTCCGACCAAGTGCCTGGCGAACGCGGCGACCGCCCCGGCCAGCGCACTCCTCTGCTCGCCGGTCGCCTGCGCGCTCCGGCTGAACAGGTTGAGCAGGTCGGGGTTCTCACCGAGGATCGTGTCGTAGAAAACACCCGAAATGGCGCCCAAGTGCTCGCCAACGACGAGGAGAGTCTCCTCGACGATCGGCGCACTGCTGGCGGAAAGCATATGTTCCTCCCGGTCTGGGAATGGGTGACGGATCAACGGCGGCCGAGGTCCAGCAGCACCTGCCGAACCGGCGGCGCGGTCAGGTCGCCGACCGTGATCGGATCGAGGCTCGCGTAGAACGCCTCCTGCGCCCGGCGCAACGCTCCGCGCAACAGGCACCCCCCTCGGCTCAACGGGCAGGCCGGGTCGCCGTCACAATCGACCACTTCGGTCCCGCCCTCCAGTTCACGAACGATGCCGCCGACCGACGCCTCACGCGCCGCACCGGCGAGCCGCACCCCACCCCGCCGCCCCCGAACGGTCTCCAACAACCCCATGTGCTGCAGCCGCTGCACCACCTTGGCCAGGTGATGCCTGGGCACGACAAGGGATTCGGCCAGCTCATCAATGGTGAGCAGGCCCTCCCTGGTCGCGCCGAGCATGAGGATGCGAAGGCCGATGTCAGTGGCCCGGTTGAGGTGCACACGGCGATGCTACTTAAAGAGGAGTCTGATAGTCCTCTTTATGTGACTGAGATCACGGCCCCGCCCCACCACCGGGCCCGGCCGCCCTCTGCCGGCCTGGCGTAACATGCGCATATGCGGCGCTTATGCGGGATCGCATTGGCAATCGCCGGTGCCATTTGCCTTTCAAGCTGCTCCCCTCCGGTAGCAGGCTCTACCGGAGTCAGCGTCGACGCAGCGGGACACCCGATCATCGTCCTGGCCTGGTGCGAAGGAGCGACCCCCGAGGGCGTGGACATCTCCCACCACGAGGACCCCTCGGGCCCATTGGACACGCTGCCCGACCACCCATCCTCGGCCGCAACGGTCGTCGATGACGTGACCTTCATCGCACCGTCCCTGGACGGACAGAGCGCGTCCGTCCGCCTGGACGCACCAAACGACGGCTGGCGCGTAGAGCCGAAACCGTTCGTACTGCGCCCGAAAGTCCTCTACCACGCCTTCGGGTACCAGGGCCGAGGCTCCAACCAAGTCAACACCGACCACGTCAGCTTCACCGCCGAGAGCGTCGCCAAGCTCCAGCCAGGATCGGTCCTGATCCAGCGCTACAACGACAAACCGTCACCCCCCGATTGGAGCGACATCACGATCACCCAGGAAGAGTTCAACCGCCAAGCCCAGGACCTCGCCAACTGCCAATGACAATCACCGGAGAGAACCCATAGGGCCTCTGAGTTGCAGCACTGCTGGTGCGGCTGATGCAAAGTCGAACTCGCGTAGGCTGAGCCGACGGCTTTACAGCTCGTGACCGATCGTGCCAGAGAACGGCCTCCCACCTGCGGTGCGGCCGCTTTTCGCGGCCATGGATCTCATGATTATTTCATGCATATTGCACAACGCCATCGTGAACCCATGGCACGGTTGAGGAGCGCGATCGCGCAGACCTCATTGAGTAGCGAGTGAGAACCCGAGTACCACTGCGGCAGAGACCACCACATGGCCGGGGGCGAGATCTTCTTCAGAGGTGGCGCCGCCTCCCCCATGACTACGGTAAGGGTCATTACCCACCGATTCGGGATCGACATCTTGGATGTGTAGCACCGACCCGAGTTGGACACCAGCCGCCTCGGCGTATAGTTGCGCCTTTGCCCGCGCGGCCTTGACGGCCGCACGCCGGGCCTGCGCACGTAGCTCTCCCTTGGCATGAACATCGAAATCGACTTCATCGACGCGGTTGACGCCAGCCTGCACCACACCGATGAGCAACTGCTGGAGACCGTCGAGGTCCCTGGATTCGATCGTGAAGGTTGCCTCGCATTTGTAACCGAGGAATTCGCGATCCTTGCCGTAACCTTCCCATGCGCTACTGAGACGTAGCCGGGAGGCGGATACCGCCGCATCGGGGATGTTGTGACGGCGCAACACGCTTCGCAGATCGGCCACAATGGCCTGGCCGGCCTCGAAAGCTTCCTTTGGGGAGGGCTTGATCCGTTCGACAGCCAGCCGAATACGCGCCATGTCGGGCGCCGCCTTGACGCTGGCGGCTCCGTAGGCGGTCACGCCCCACGGGACTTGAATCTGTGTATCTCGCAACATCGAGATCTCCAGTAGTGGGAGGTGTCCGCCTTATCATGCCGCAGGACACGCACCAGGGTGATCAATACTGGCAATCCCAGCATCTCCGTGGCTCCGAAATATCGAAACCCGGGCTGTCAGCTTTGGAAAAGCAGGCGTCTCAGCGCATAGGGGCTTTGACCTGGGACAAAGGCCGGCCGTGAGTGACCATAGTCGCCCTTCAGCACCCCCTCAATGGCCCGATTATCAGCCCGCGACCTGGGTGCTCTCCGCGCGGCGCGCACCCTGCCCGCCTGATCATCCCGGAGTCGGGGCGCCCCGCCGGAGGCAGGGGTTTCCTCGATGCTGGGGGCTTAATGCCACGCCCTCCGTATGCGATCATCGTGTTCATGCCATCGACCAGAAAGGGCCATGCCGCGTAGGCGCCCTTCCGAGGTCTGTACACGGGGATCGGCGTGTGGGACCCACAGAGCTGCGATCCATCATGTTCCCGGGCTTGGCCGTCGTCCCATGGCCGCGGTGATCACCCTCGAACACACCCGCATGTGGCCCGGCGCGGTGGCGGCGGCCCTGACGGGTTGGCAGGAGGCGGCCCTGATGGGGACCGCCGACCGCGTCTTCTTCAGGTGCGAGTGCCATGACTGCACCGGCGATGCGCCCCGCCGGCGACTGCAACAGGCCCTCCTCGGCTTACCACAGTGGGCCAGGGCGCCTCTATACGCCTTGGTCCTGCCCGTCGACCTATACTACCTCCGCCGAACCTCACCAATGCCGCCTACGTCGCCCGATTCGGATTGGGCGTGGTGGCAGCGACGTCGTTGACGAGAGGATCGGAGCGCGTAGAGGCGGAACGCGGCTGGCGCGTCCAGGCGGCGCGCAACCCTCGCTCGGAGTGTCCGGCCGGTCCGGCGGCGCGCCGCGCCGCCGCAAGAGGAGACCGGGTACCGACCCAAGAACGTCGGACGCCTGGCGAGCTATCAGCCCATGGCCGACATGGTGAATGCGGAACACGTCCAGATGTCCCTGCGGACGATCATGCCGGGAACCCCCGCCATCGGAACCCACTCGATCCGGTCAGCCTCTATCTCACCCTCAGGCAAGCTCACCAGCTCGGCACCGAGCGCCATGGAGGCCGCTTCGCCTCTGAAGGACGTGCCGTACGCCCTACGGCACGCCGCCGCGTCGACATGCTCAACGCTGGCGTTGCCGCGCCCCGGGTCGCCGAGTGGGCTGGACACAGCGTGGCCGTGCTTCACAAGGTCTACGCCAAGTGCATCCACGGCCAGGACAGCGATGCGCCGAATCTGGAACACCACCAAGCCCTGAAACTTGGCCGCGTATTGGCCGTGACCGGCCGTAGACGCCCATCCACGGCCACAGACAGCCGGACATGACAAGATCGGCCCCTGGCCGCGTCTCCGCTGGTCAGGGGCCGAATCGGCTTGTGGTGGCAGGTGCAAGGTTCGAACTTGCGTAGGCTGAGCCGACGGTTTTACAGACCGCTCCCTTTGGCCACTCGGGCAACCTGCCTGGTCGGCCGCTGCTCGCGGCGACACGTAGAAGAATAGCGGACTTCGAGGGTGGGCGTGACACCGGTTTGTCCGGGGTGAGGTTCCGTACCCTGATCGTCTGAGGTCGCTAAGGTCGGTACGGACGTAGAGAGGACACCTACATCGATGGCCGATTCGAGTTTCGACATCGTCAGCAAGATCGACCGGCAGGAGGTCGACAACGCGCTGAACCAGACGGTCAAGGAGGTCGGGCACAGGTTCGACTTCAAGGGGACCGGGGCGAGCATCAGTTGGTCCGGGCAGAAGGACATCGAGGTCAAGGCGAACAGCGAAGAGCGGGCGGGTGCCGTCCTTGACGTGTTCAAGGAGAAGCTGATCAAGCGGGGGCTCTCGCTCAAGATCGTTGACGCGGGTGAGCCCAAGCTTTCGGGCAAGGAGTACCGGCTCGTGGTCGCGCTCAAGGAGGGCATCGACCAGGACAGCGCCAAGAAGATCTCGAAGATCATCCGGGATGAGGGGCCGCGTGGTGTGAAGGCCCAGATCCAGGGTGAGGAGCTGCGGGTCAGTTCCAAGAAGAAGGACGAGCTTCAGGACGTGATCTCCCTGCTCAAGGGCAAGGATCTCGACATCGCCCTGCAGTTCACCAATTACCGCTGAGCCATCGGGGCTGGTAGATGCGCCGACCTGGGCTTAGCCGGTTTGGGACGGTCTGGAGTGCGAATTCGGGGCACACGGCGCGAGCGCGGGCGAGGAGAGCGCCGGTCTTGCGCGTGTGCCCCGCGTCCTTAAGCGTTCTCACGCTCTCCCTCGCTCGGTCTCAGACCGACACCATGCACACATAGCCGCCCGCAAGGCGGGCGGAGGTCGACGAGCAGCGGGATCTCGAAGCGCCGGCCGTCGATCAGGTGCAGCGTGGTCGCGTCGCCGGGTACCGAATCGGTCCAGTCCGCTGAGAGACGTACGATCTCGCCGGCCAGCGTGTCCAGGTTTGTGTGGTCCATGGTGAGGTCCTCGGTGGCGAGCCGGGCGAGGATCGGCGGGTCGAGGCGGCGGGCGGGGGCGATGCAGTGCTCTCGGACGGCTGCGGCGCTGCCGAGCGTGTTTCGTGCAATTCTGGACCGCCGGTGTAGGCGTTGGGCGGGCCGTGGGCGGTCGGGGAGTACGGTGCCGCCGCACCGTGACACTTCGATCATGAGCGGACTGGCACCCGCGCCGAGGCCCGCGCCGTTCCCGACATATGGGACGAATACCGCCTGACCCCCGCCACGCCAACACTTCACCAATCTCGTAATAATCATCGAAAGCCCCATGATGTCGCCATATAGGTCATCTCAGCATGACCTGCCAGGGTGCGAGCACTTCGTCGGCGGATGTAGCTTGTCCGATTGGTGGTCCGACGGGAGGTGTTGGGTGTCGTGGCGCGCGCGACTCGACAGGAACGGCTGAAGTACTGGTTCGACAACACCATGTCCAAGGGCACGGTGGCGTTGATCGGGTGGCTCGCCGCCGTCTCCACGGCCGTGATCGTTCTGGTCAGCGTGCTGACGATCTGGCTCACGCCGCGCGAGGCGGCGGACAACAACGGCCTCGGCGGCATGCTGTGGTCCACGCTCATGCACACCCTCAGCCCCGGCAAGGTCGCGGGCGACGAGGGCACCCCGGCCTACCTGGCCCTGATGCTCACCGCTTCGCTGGGCGGCCTGATCATCTTCAGTACGCTCGTCGGCCTGCTGGCCAACGGCCTCAAGACCAAGATCGAAGACCTGCGTAAGGGCAGGTCGCGGGTGGTCGAGCAGGGTCACACCGTGATCCTCGGCTGGTCGGACCAGGTGTTCACGATCATCACCGAACTGGCCAAGGCGCACGCCAGCCAGCGCGGCACGGTGATCGCGATCATGGCGGACGAGGACAAGATCTCGATGGAAACCGAGATCCGCGAGCGGGTGGGCGACACCGGGCGGACGCGGGTCGTCTGCCGTACCGGGCGGCCCACCGAGCCGGCCGATCTGGAGATGATGAACCCGGGCGTGGCGCGTTCGGTCGTCGTCCTGTCCCCGCAGGGGGAGGACCCGGACGCGCACGTGATCAAGACGCTGCTGGCGCTGGCCAAGCGTTCGGGGGACCATCCGCCGGTGGTGGCCTCGATCACCTCCTCGGGCAACATGGCCGCCGCGCGGCTCGCGGGCGGACCGGCCGTCCACATCGTGGACTCCGATGACACGGCGTCGCGGCTCATCGTGCAGTCGTCCAGGCAGTCCGGTGTCTCGGTGGTCTGCATGGACCTGCTCAACTTCGACAACGGCGAGATCTACCTACGCCAGGAGCCGAAGCTGGCCGGTATGAAGTACGGCGAGGCGCTGCTGGCATACCAAACCGCGACCATCATCGGGCTACGCACACCGTCCTCCGTCATGCTCAACCCGGACATGGACACGGTCATCGCCGAGGACGACGAGATCGTGCTGATCGCGCAGGACGACTCGCTGATCCGGCTCGCCAAGGAGACGCCGGTGGTGAACGAGGAGGCGATCGTACTGACCGAGTCGCCCGCACCTCGCCCGGAACGTACTCTGCTGCTCAACTGGAACGTCCGCGCCCCGCAGATCGTCAGGCAGATGGACGGCTACGTCGCGCCGGGTTCGGTGCTGGACATCGCCGCCACACACCCCGACGCGGGGAGCGGGCTGCACGGACTGCGCAACCTCAAGGTCAACTTCAAGGAGTACGACACCACCGACCGGTTCGCGCTGGAGTCGCTGGGCGCGGGAGTCTATGAGCGGGTGGTCGTCCTGTCCGACGACCGGTACGGCACGCAGCACGCCGACACGCGCACGCTGATGACGTTGTTGCAGCTCAGGGACATGCAGACGGTACTCGCCGAGCGCTACTCGATCGTCAGCGAGATGCACGACGAGAACAACCGGACCCTGGCCGAGGTGACCAAGGCCGACGACATCGTGATCAGTGACACGGTGATCGGGCTGCTGCTGGCCCAGCTCGCCGAGAACCAGCACCTGGCGAAGGTCTTCGGCCACCTCTTCGACGCCCGCGGGTCGGAGATCTATCCGCGTCCGGCCGGGGACTATGTGCGCCCTGGGGCGGAGATCGAGTTCGCCACGGTGATCGAGTCGGCCCGCCGCAGGGGCGAGACGGCGATCGGGTACCGGCGTGGGGACAAGGTGAACGAGGCGCCGTCCTATGGGGTCATCCTCAATCCGGACAAGTCACAAAAGATTGTTCTTGGCGAGGACGACTACGTCATCGTGCTCGCCGTCCACTGAGGCGCCCTGGGCCGCTGAAAGGCCCTGGGCGGTACCGGTGGCGGTCAGTCGGGCGCGGGGGCGGTCAGCAGGTGTCGGAGGACGAGGAAGTTCGGGGTGTTGGCCGGGTCGGCGAGGGGGATGACGCGGCGTTGGAGTACCAGCGCGACGCTGTCCGTGCTGACGGCCACTTTGTCCGTCATCTCCTGCCATGGGATGACGAACGATGCGAACCCGAGCCCCGTCGGAGTCAGGCGAACCGCACCGAATGCCACGGATCGCCCCGACTGCACGATGGCCTCCGTCCGGGCGGCCAGGGCCCGGCCGGCCCGTTCCTCGATGGTCTCCACGAGCCGCTCGGCGTCTTGCACCGTGTGGTCCAGCCGTACCTGAACTCCGTCGCCCCGCCGTATCAGGCACCAGAAGTCGCGGCCGAGCAGCCGGACGAGGCTCTTGGCGTCGGCGTGGGTGAAGGTCCGCATCTCCGCGATCTCGTCCCAGCCGAACACCTCTCTCACGTCGCCCGGCCGTACCTGGACGAATGCATCCGGGTGCAGTTCGAAGCGTTCGCCGCGCCAGGAGATCGCACGGACGATCCGGATCACGCCGACGGGCAGGGCCAGCACGGTGAGCGCGGCCGGTAGCGCGAACAGCCTGCTCCCGCCGCTTGAGTCGGCGTCGAGTAGTCCGGCGCCGACCAGCATGATGCTGATGACCAGGCATACCAGCCCGATGCCCAGCGCGGCCAGCCCCACCCGCCACAGCGGCGCGGTGTCCCGCCGGTACACCCGCTCCGCCGTACCCTGGGGGCCCCGTCCGGCGACCGGCGTCTCGCGGGTGAGGTCGACTATGTGCTCGTCGGCGGGGGCGGGGACGGCGCCGGGGATCACGTTGGACCGCACCGGCATGCGGTAGTAGGCGCGGGCCTCCCAGCGTGCCAGGTTCCACAGGGGTACGACCATCATGGTGGCGCCGAACAGCGAGAACGCGATCGAATCGTCGTTCAACGAGACCAGGCTGTAGATCACTATGCCGGCGCAGACCACGTTCAGCGTGACCCAGACCCACCACGCACGCCGGGTGCCCAGTGCGGCGAGGCCGGCCAGGGCGGCGGCTCCGATGAGTATGAGCCATGCGACGGTGTCGACGTTCTCGCTGCCCTCTTCCGGCTCGGCGA
The DNA here is from genome assembly GCF_003236385.1 of Spongiactinospora gelatinilytica. Classification (GTDB taxonomy): domain Bacteria; phylum Actinomycetota; class Actinomycetes; order Streptosporangiales; family Streptosporangiaceae; genus Spongiactinospora; species Spongiactinospora gelatinilytica. Next base: position 4,766 of record NZ_POUA01000124.1, on the reverse strand, counting down.
TGAGCATCACGATGACGGCGACCAACGCGGCGAGACCCGCGACCACCCATAGGAAGCTGAGCGCGATGACGACTGAACGTGGGGCGGACCGAGGGAACACGGCAGCACCTCTCGCTAGGCCGTCATGATCGTAGATGCGCGCGAGCGGCAAGCCAAGGGTTCGTCAGGTTCCGGTCAATGAACATGTGAAGTCGACACCATTTCGCTGGAAGGTCGCTCAGGAAGTCCGTCGCGTGTGCCACTGCCCGGCGGCTTGTGCCCATCAAGAGCAACCCACCGGTTCCGCGAGCGGGACAGCAACACCACCCATCCCGATATCTGGACATCACGCTCAAGTCACGACAAATGCGGATACTTTCTTCATATGGGCAAAGTCTATGAAGGCCTGAACGACCGCCTACGTTCCTTCATCTCCGCGCAGCCCGTCTACTTCGTCGCGACCGCCCCCGAGTCGGGCGGCCACGTCAACGTGTCCCCCAAGGGGTACGCCGACACTTTCGCCGTCCTCGACGACACCACCGTCGCCTACCTGGACCTCGACGGCAGCGGCGTCGAGACCATCGGCCACATCCGGGACAACGGCCGGATCACCATCATGTTCTGCGCGTTCGCCGGCCCGCCGAAGATCCTCCGGCTGTACGGCACCGGCCGCGTCGTCACCCCGCAGGACGAGGACTTCGATCGCCTGCTCAAGCTGTTCGGCCCGCATCCGGGCGTCCGGACGATCATCGTCGTCACCTGCGACCGTGTCGCCGACTCGTGCGGCTTCGCCGTACCTTTCATGAACTACGACCAGGATCGCACCCTCCTCGACGACGGCAGAAAGGCCGACGCGGGTCGGGCCCGCCGCCTCCAGCGGGCACAGAACCCCCGGATGAGCATCGACGGACTCCCCGCCCTGGCCGGCAACGAAACCGACCCGGTACACCTGCACTCCTGACCGGCTCCTGACCGGCTCCTGGCCGACGAGGCACCCGCCCTCCCGGTCTGCGCTCGAAGCGGTACCAGAGAACCCGCCCGGCGGGGTGGCCGGGCCTCAGCGGCGGTAGCCGGCCATCCGTTCGAGTCGTGCGATTCGGTCGGCGATCGGGGGGTGGGTGGAGAAGAGGCGGCCGAGGCCGGCGCCGCGGAAGGGGTTGGCGATCATCAGGTGGGACGCGGAGGCGAGCCGGCCGTTCTCAGGCAGGGGCAGCTCCCGGCCGCCCAGCTCGATCTTCCGCAGGGCGCTCGCCAGGGCGAGCGGGTCGCCGGTCAGGCGCGCGCCTGATTCGTCGGCCTGGTACTCCCGCGCACGGGAGATCGCCATCTGGATCATCCCAGCCGCGACCGGGCCGAGGATCATCATCAGCAGCGCCCCCAGGAAGCCGGGGCCCTCCTCGTCGTCGGAGCCGCCGAAGAAGACGCCGATGTAGCCCAGGTAGGTGATCATCGTCGCCAGGGCCGCGGCGATGGACGAGACCAGGATGTCGCGGTTGTAGACATGGGACAGCTCGTGGCCGATGACGCCGCGCAGCTCGCGTTCGTTGAGGAGCTGGGTGATGCCGTAGGTCACGCAGACCGCGGCGTTGCGCGGGTTACGGCCGGTGGCGAACGCGTTGGGCTGCATCGTGGGCGAGACGTAGAGGCGCGGCATGGGCTGGCGCGCCTCGGTCGAGAGCTCACGGACGATCCGGTAGAGGGCCGGCTGCTCGACCTCGCCCACCGGGCGCGCGCGCATGGCGGACAAGGCGATCCGGTCGGAGAAGAAGTAGGAGATCGCGTTGGCCGCCAGCGCGACGACGAGCGCGATCTGGACCCCGGTCCCGCCTCCCAGCCACGCCCCGACCAGCAGGATCAGCGCGGAAAGCGCGCCGAGGAGGACCGCGGTCCGCAGACCGTTGTGGTGCATGTGGCTCCCCCCTTCGCAAGGGCCGGTTCTCCGTGGGCTCGTTTGGTTCAACGCCCGGCGACACACCTATCGTTCCCGGACGTGGTCAGCCCGCAGCGGACAGCGACCCAGGCAGGAGGCCGAGTACGGCCTGCGGGGCGACGGAGAACGCGACGGCGACGGCCACCGCGAGGACGGCGGCCACGGCGATGGGGGTGGTGGCGCGAGTGCGGGTGGCCGGGACCTCCCCGGCGGTGGGCGATGGGGTGAACAGCCGGGCCGTCCAGGCCACGTAGTAGTAAAGGCCGATCACGGTGTTGACGGCCATGACGAGCGCGAGGACGGCTCCGCCACCGCCGACGATCTCACGGAACACGACGATCTTGGCGAACAGGCCCGCCAGCCCCGGCGGCAGCCCGGCGAGGCAGATCAGGCAGAAGCCGAGCGCCACGGCGGCCGGGGCGTCACGGAAGGCCAGCCCCCGGTAGTCGTCGATCTCGTTGCGTGCGCTCCGCCTTGAGACCAGCATCACGACGGCGAAGGCACCCAGGTTCATCGCCGCGTAGAACACCAGGTAGGCGATGGAGGCGTTGGCCGGTTGCATCCCTGGCGCGCCCGCTGTGCCCGCTATGCCCGCTGTGCCCGGTACGCCGGCCGTTCCGGCCGCCGCGACGCCCAGCGGGGCCAGGATGTAGCCGGACTGCGCCACCGACGACCAGGCGAGCAGGCGTACGGCATGCCGCTGCCGCAGCGCCAGCAGGTTGCCCACGGTCATGGTGAGCCCGGCCAGCACGGCCACCATGGGCCCCCACAGGGCGACCTGGGCATCCAGGGCCAGGACCAGAAGCAGGATGAGCCCGGCGAATCCGGCGGCCTTGGAGATCACTGACAGCAGCGCCGCGACGGGCACGGGCGCGCCCTGGTAGACGTCACCGGCCCAGGAGTGGAACGGCACAGCGGCGATCTTGAACGCGAACCCGGCCACCACCAGGACGACGGCGACCGCCGACACCAGGCGTGGTCCGGTGGCGAGGCTGAGCCGGTCGAGGTAGACCGTGCCGGTCAGGCCGTAGAGGAGCGAGACGCCGAACAGCATGACGGCGGTGGAGACCACCGACACCAGGAACAGTTTCAGCGCGGCCTCGGAGGAGCGGCCGTCGTAGCGCCTGAGCGCGGTGAGCGCGAATACGGGCAGGGAGACGATCTCCAGGGCGACGACCAGCGTGATCAGGTCGCGGGAGGCGGGCAGCAGCACGGCTCCGGTGATGCTGCAGAGCAGCAGGAAGTACCACTCGCCGACGGGTATCCGGCCGTCGGCCAGCTCGGTCATCGACAGCAGCGTGACGACTATGGCGGAGACGAGTACCAACCCGGCGATGGTCAGCGCGAAAGGATCGATGACGAACGAGCAGGGGACTGGGCCGCCCTGAGGGGTCAGCCCGGCGGGCACGCAGAATGTCCGGAGGGTCGTACCGCTCAACGCCTGTGCCAGCACGATCGCAAGCGCGCCGAGCAGCCCGGCCAGGGTGACCAGGCTTAGGGTCAGCCCGCTCCGGGAGAACGGCGAAGCGCCCTCCGCACGTCTCGCGCCATTGCCCGGCGATCCGTGGTCAGCGCCAGGGCTGATGCCGACGCGGGCCGCTGCGACGCGCTCCCCCACCGGCCGGACGGTGTGTGCGGTGGCGGCGGAAGCCGCCTCAACGCGCGGGCGCGGCAGGAAGGCGTCGAGCAGCAGAACCAGCCCGGCCGTGAGCGCGAGCAGCAGCGGGGCGGCGATGGCGGCATAGTCGATCGGCTGGATCACAGCGCCCCCAGCGTGATGTGCGGGACCGGCGAGGCCACGCCGGGCATGGCAACCTGCGTGGTCTCCACTGCCCGGTCTGCCAGGCGGTGCAGACCACGAGTCCGCTCTCTCACAGCCCTTTCAGCGTGGTCTGCGAGGCCGGCGGGGCCACACCGAGCGCGGCATACCACCCGGGCCGCCGGGTAGCGCAGGCTACAGGCCTGCCCTCTCACAGCGCCTAGAGCGTGGTGCGCGACCGGCGAGGTCGTACCGGGCGTGGCGGGCTGTCTGCGGTGTACCGCCCAGGCTGTTGGGCGGTACAGACCACAGAGCTGCTTGCTCACGGCGCCCATAGCGTGGTGTACGAGCGGGGCCACTCCGGGCATGGCGGGTTGCCTGCGGCGCAGGCCATGAATCTGCTCGCTCATGGTCCCTCCAGCGTGGTCGGCGGGGCCGGCGGGGCCGCCCGTCCGGGTCGCCGGGTGGTGGAGGGCGCGGGGCTGCCTGCTCATGGCGTTCCCAGGATGGCCTGTACGGCGGGGGTGGTGAGCAGGAGGAGCGCCTTTGGCCACAGGCCGAGCAGCACGATCAAAACGATCAGCGGGACCCATGCGGCCAACTCGAAGCCGCGCACATCCGGCATCGGACCTCCTGCCTCGGTGAAACTCCCTCCATCCGCAGAACCGGCTCCGCTTCCCTCGGCCGCATCCTGCCCAGGTGCCTCCGAAGCGGATGGGGGAGCTGCCGGCGATGTGCGGACGGCCGTGCCGGACAGAGACATCGGCGCGGCATCTGGCGGGCCCTTCGGGTCAACGGGCGAGGTCGTGTGTATGCCCACATCCGGCGAAGGATCTGAGGACGTCGGCCCCGGCGCCGAGCCCGGGGTGGGTGATGAGGCGCCGGCAAAGGCGGGGGAACCGCCCTCGGGCGCTACCGGATTGGGCCAGTCGGTCGGCGCAGGCATGGTGGCAGTCGCGGCGGGGCCGGGCGCGGATGCGGGAAGGACTCCTGACGAGGGTGATGCGGCCACGGTGCTCCTATCGGGCACAGCGGCCCCCGCCGAAGGTGCCGATGTGGGCGCTGAGGCGATGGGAGAGGCACCGGAGGGGGCGGGAT
>NZ_POUA01000123.1 GCF_003236385.1 Spongiactinospora gelatinilytica | reverse complement strand
CCCCCCACCCCGAGATCTCCCCGCTGAACACCACGATCGAGTTCGGCAACCGGCTGCTGACCTTCCTGGTGCTGGCCGTCGGGCTGGCCTGCCTGATCGCCGCGCTGCGCCTGCGGCCGCGGCGCACCTCACTGGTGCGGCTGGCATGGCTGCAGCCGGTGGGCGTGGCCGTGCAGGGCCTGTGGGGCGGGCTGGTGGTGCGCAGCGCGCTCAACCCGGTCACGGTCAGCATGCACTTCCTGATCTCGATCGGGCTGATCGCCGCCTGCTTCGCGCTGTACGCGCGGGTCGGTGAGGGCGACGGGCCGCCGGTCCCCCTCGTCCACCGCGACATCCGCAGGCTGGCGTTCGGGCTGACCGCGGCCGTGGGTGTACTGCTGCTCGCCGGCGTCGTGGTCACCGGCACCGGGCCGCACTCCGGCGACGAGGCGGCCAGCAGGTTCGACCTCGACATCGAGATGGTCGCCCGGCTGCACGCGGACGTGGTGTGGATCGTCCTCGGGCTGACGTTCGCGCTGCTGCTCACGCTGCGGGTGACCGGTGCCCCGGCGCCGGCCAGGCGCGTGGCGCTGGTGCTGCTCGGCGTCGAACTGGCCCAGGGCGTCATCGGCTACGTGCAGTACTTCCTGGCCGTGCCCGCCGCCCTGGTGGCCATGCACGTCCTCGGCGCGACACTCGTATGGATCGCCACGCTGGCGGCGCTGCACGCGACGCGCACGCGCGGCAAGCTGCCGGCCCGGGCCGAGCCCGCGCTCGACGCCGTACCGGCCTAGCCGCCGGGCCGCCATGCCGTCCCGCCGCCCGTCGCGCCCGGCGCTGCGCCGCGCCTTCCAGGCCACCGTGCTGCTCAGCGTCCTGGGCATCGCCCCGTTCACCTGGGCCTGGCTGACCAGCTCCGGCCACCGCACGGTGGCCGGCCCCCGGCCCGGCTGGGAGCAGCGGGTGCCGGCCGCCCCGGTGGCGCTGGTGCTGGGCGCGGCCGTACGGTACGGCGAGCCCACGCCGATGCTCGCCCGCCGGCTGGACATCGCCGCCGCGCTGCACCGGGCGGGCAGGGTCAGGGTGCTGTTGCTGTCGGGCGCCGACCACGGCCCCGGCTACGACGAGCCGGCCGTGATGCGCGCCTACCTTCTGGATCGCGGCGTGCCGGGCGAGGCCATCGTCTCGGACCCGGCCGGATACGACACCTGGGACTCCTGCGTGCGGGCCAGGAAGGTGTTCGGCGCGGACCGGGTCATCGTGGTCTCCCAGGTCTTCCACCTGCCCCGGGCGGTGACGCTGTGCCGGATGGCCGGGCTTGAGCCGTTCGGCGTGGGCGACGACTCCTCGGTCACCTGGCCGGTCGGCACCTACGGCTACGCCCTGCGGGAGTTCCCCGCCTCGGTGAAGGCGTTCTTCGACGCGGTGGTGCTGCGCTCGCGGCCCCGGCTCACCGGCCCGCCGCAGACCTCCCTGCGCGAGGCACTGGCCCGGCCATGACCGCGAGACCCGCTCACTGGAGACCGCCGGGGACGGGCATGCGGGCCCTGGCCATCCGCAGGCACTCCAGCAGGGCGTGCTGCTCGGCGTAGAACGTCCGCTCGGCGATCGCGCCGCGCGAGGCGCGCTCGTGCAGCAGCCCCAGCTCTGTCGCGGCGAGCTGGTAGTCGCTCATCGCGCGCACACCTTCCCTGCCGCCGTGCGCCCTGGCCCACTGCCTGGCCTGGCGGCGCGCGGGCAGCGAGGCGAGCATGGCGACGTCGGCGGGCTCGATCAGCCCGGTGGGCCGGTAGGCGGGGAGGTACCGCTGGATGAGCGCGACGATCCGCCGCCGGTCGCGCACCACCACGCCGATGAGCACGAACAGCACGGCCATCAACACCACGTAGGCCACCACCAGGCCGGGAAACCCGCCGTAGGTGGCGAAGCCGTTCCACAGGCCGTGCAGCAGCATCGCCCCGATCCAGCCGGCCACCACGACCAGCACCCGGCCCGGACCGCGCAGCCCGGCGGCCACCGCGACGGCGATCCCGATCATCGAGGTGAACAGCGGGTGCGCGAACGGCGACAGGATGCCGCGCAGCACCAGCGTGACGGCCAGGCCCTGCGCGCCCAGGTCGCCGTCCTGTGCGGCCACGTAGTAGCTGACGTTCTCCGACATGGCGAAGCCGAGGCCGACCATGCTGGCGTAGATGATGCCGTCGGTGGGGCCGTCCAGCTCCTGCCCGCGGAACCTGAGCAGGCCGAGCAGCACCAGGCCCTTCATGGTCTCCTCGACGACGGGGGCGCCGAAGGTGGCGGCGATGCCCCGGGCGTCGGCGGGGTCCAGCCCCGCGGCGTCGCGGATGTAGAGCAGCCCGAGCGAGTTGACCACACCAGCGACCAGGACGGCCACGCCCGCGCCCCAGGCGAAGGCGAAGATCAGGTTGCTGCGCGGCTCGGGCTCCATGCGGTCCAGCCCGAGGACGGCGGCGAGCAGCAGCGGAACGGGCGCGATGGCCAGGATGAGCGCGATGAAGAAGCGCACCGGGTCGCCGTCGAGCACGTCGAAGGAGAACGACGCGAGGGCGCAGAGCCCGGTGACCACGAGGCCGATGATGAGGCCGAAGGAAGGGCGGTCCTTCAGAACCCAGCGTGGATCACGGCTCACCATGGGGCGAGGGTAACCGATCGGACACGACCTGTCCGCCTCAGACCAGCAGGGCGTCGATCGCCACGGCCAGGAACAGCAACGCCAGGTAGACGTTGGACCAGTGGAAGAAACGCATCGGGCGCAGCGCCACGCCGGTCTTGCCGGCGTTGACGCGGGCCAGCAGCCGGTGCACCTCCCACAGGCACACCGCGCCGAGCACCACCGCCACGATGGGGTACAGCAGCGTCGTGCTCGCGACCGGCCACAGCAGCAGCGAGCACATCACGGTGGCCCAGGTGTAGACGATGCTCTCCACGACCACCCGGCGCTCGGTCGCCACCACGGGCAGCATCGGCACCTCGGCGGCGGCGTAGTCCTCCCGGTAGCGCATGGCCAGCGCCCAGGTGTGCGGCGGAGTCCAGAAGAACACCACGCCGAACAGCACCAGCGGCGCCCAGTCCAGCCGGCCGGTGATCCCGGCCCAGCCGATCAGGCACGGCATGCAGCCGGCGATGCCGCCCCACACCACGTTCTGGGCGGTACGCCGCTTGAGCAGCAGCGAGTACACCAGGACGTAGAACAGGATGGCGCCCAGCGACAGTAGCCCGGCCAGCCAGTTCACCGACAGGCCGAGGCCGACGGTGGAGGCGACGCCGAGCGCGATGCCGAAGATCAGCGCCCCGGTGGGCGAGACCTGGTGGCGGGCCAGGGGTCGGCGGCGGGTGCGCCGCATGGCCGCGTCGATGTCCCGGTCGATGTAGCAGTTGAGCGCGTTGGCGCTGCCCGCCGACAACGTGCCGAACACCAGCGTGGCGACGGCCGGCCACAGCGGCGGCAGGCCGCGCGCGGCCAGGAACATGACGGGCAGCGTTGTGATGAGGAGCAGCTCGATGATCCGGGGCTTGGTCAGCGCGACGTAAGCCTTGATCAGCGCGCCCAGCGTGCGGGGCACCGATCCGGCATGCTCCGCGTCGGCGGCCTCGATGGAGGCCGCCGTGGGCTTGTTCGTCAGCACCGTCAAGGTGCTTCCAGCACGTGCGGGGTCAACGCGTAACCTCTAATTTGGAGCGAATCCGTGGAAAATGCGGGCACCAGCCAGCTCGGAGAATCACTGTAGTGCCCGGGAGGGCCGGTCCCCTTATGGGGGCGGGCGCCGCGCGGACCGACGTCCTGAAACAGGGGGTTTCACCGACTTTGTAGAGGGATATCGTCCGGGCCGGTCACGCCTGCGGCGGGCCGTTCCGCGCAGCGAGGCTCGACCCGTTAGGGTCCGGTGTGGGCGGGAAACGCCAACCGGCGCCACCATACGACTAGATCCGGAGACCAAGCAGTTGAGCAGCGAACTCTTGCCGGCCCTTGAATGGAGCGACCTCGATCGGCGCGCGGTCGACGTGGTCCGTGCCCTGGCGATGGACGCGGTGGAAAAGGCCGGATCGGGGCATCCGGGCACCGCCATGAGCCTCGCCCCGGCCGCGTACCTGTTGTTCCAGCGCACGATGCGGCACGACCCCACCGACCCCGCGTGGGCGGGGCGCGACCGGTTCGTCCTGTCGTGCGGCCACTCCAGCCTCACCCTCTACATTCAGCTCTTCCTGTCGGGTTACGGGCTGACCCTCGACGACCTCAAGATGCTGCGCCAGTGGGACAGCCTCACCCCGGGCCACCCCGAGTACGGGCACACCGCGGGCGTGGAGACCACCACGGGCCCGCTGGGGCAGGGCATCGGCAACGCGGTCGGGATGGCCATGGCCGCCCGCCGCGAGCGGGGCCTGTTCGACCCGGGCGCCGAGCCGGGCCAGAGCCCCTTCGACCACATGATCTGGTGCCTGGCCTCCGACGGCGACGTCCAGGAGGGCGTCAGCCACGAGGTGAGCGCGCTGGCCGGTCACCAGCGGCTGGGCAACCTGGTGGTCATCTACGACAGCAACGACATCTCCATCGAGGACGACACACGGATCGCACTGTCGGAAGACGTCGGCAAGCGGTACGAGGCGTACGGCTGGCACGTCGTCACCGTCGACTGGACCGAGGGCGATGACTACAACGAGGACGTCGCGCGCCTGCACGCCGCCCTCGAAGAGGCCCGCGCCGAGACCGGCAGGCCCAGCCTCATCAAGCTGCGCACGATCATCGGCTGGCCCGCGCCCAACAAGCGCAACACCGGCGGCATCCACGGCGCGGCGCTCGGCGTGGAGGAGATCGCCGCCACCAAGAGGCTCCTCGGCCTGGACCCGCAGGTGCCCTTCGAGGTGCCGGACGACGTCCTCGCCCACGCCCGCGAGGTGACCCTCCGCGGGCGCGAGGCCCGGCACGAGTGGGACAAGTCCTACCAGTCCTGGCGGACCGGCAACCCGCAGCGGGCGGCCGAGTTCGACCGGATCTCCGCGCGGCTGCTCCCCCAGGGCTGGGAGGAGGCGCTGCCGTCCTTCGAGACGGGCGGCTCGGTGGCCACCCGCAAGGCCTCGGGCGAGGTGCTCAGTGCCCTCGCGCCGGTGCTGCCCGAGCTGTGGGGCGGCTCGGCCGACCTGGCCGGGTCCAACAACACCACGATGAAGGGCGAGCCGTCCTTCGTCCCGGAGGAGTTCCAGACCAAGGCGTTTCCCGGTCACCCCTACGGCCGCACCCTGCACTTCGGCATCCGTGAGCACGGCATGGGCGCGATCCTCAACGGCATCGCGCTGCACGGCGGCACCCGGCCCTACGGCGGCACCTTCCTGGTGTTCTCCGACTACATGCGGCCCGCCGTGCGCCTGGCTGCGCTGATGAAGCTGCCGGTCACCTACGTCTGGACGCACGACTCCATCGGCCTGGGCGAGGACGGCCCGACCCACCAGCCGGTCGAGCACCTGTGGGCGCTGCGCGCCATCCCCGGCCTGGACGTCGTGCGCCCCGCCGACGCCAACGAGACGGCCGCCGCCTGGAAGGCCGTGCTGGAGCACACCGACCGGCCGGCCGCGCTCGCGCTGACCCGCCAGAACGTCCCGGTGTACGCCGAGACCGCCGACGCGGCGAAGGTCGCCAAGGGCGGCTACATCCTGCGCGAGGCGTCGGAGGGCCGGCCGCGGATGATCCTCATCGCGACCGGCAGCGAGGTCCAGCTCGCCGTGGAGGCCCGCGACACCCTTGAGGCCAGGGGCGTCCCCACACGGGTGGTCTCCATGCCGTGCGTGGAGTGGTTCCGCGCCCAGGACCGCGCCTACCGCGAGGAGGTGCTGCCGCACGACATCCGCGCGCGCGTGGCGGTGGAAGCGGGAATCGCCATGGGCTGGCGGGAGTTCGTGGGTGAAGAAGGGGAAGTGCTGAGTTTGGAGCACTTCGGTGCCTCGGCACCGTACCGGACCTTGTTCGAGCAGTTCGGCCTGACCGCCGACCGGGTGGTGGCCGCGGCGAACGCGAGCCTCGCACGGACCGGTGCCGACAAGGGCGAGACGACGGGAAACTGATGATGAGCGAGATTCTGCAGAGGCTGGCCGGCCACGGCGTGGCCATCTGGCTCGATGACATCAGCCGCGAGCGGCTGCGCAGTGGCAACCTGGCAGACCTGGTACGCGACAAGAACGTGGTGGGGGTCACGTCCAACCCCACGATCTTCGCCTCGGCGCTGAGCAAGGGCGACGCCTACGACGGGCAGTTGCACGACCTGCGGGTCCGCGGCGTCGACGTGGGCGAGGCCGTGCGCGCCGTCACCACCTATGACATCCGCTGGGCGTGCGACGTGCTACGCCCGGTCTACGACGCCACGGCGGGCCTGGACGGGCGGGTGTCCATCGAGGTCGATCCGCGCCTGGCGCGCGACACCGAGCGGACCGTCGCCGAGGCTCGCGCCCTGTGGTGGCTGGTGGACCGGCCCAACCTGTACATCAAGATCCCCGCGACGGTGAAGGGCCTGCCCGCCATCACCGCGGCGCTGGCGGAGGGCATCAGCGTCAACGTGACGCTGATCTTCTCGCTGGAGCGCTACCGCTCCGTGCTGGACGCCTGGCTGACCGGGCTGGAGGCGGCCAAGGCCAAGGGCCTGGACCTGTCGCGGATCGCCTCGGTCGGCTCGTTCTTCGTCAGCCGGGTGGACACCGAGGTGGACAAGCGCCTGGAGGCGGCCGGCACCGACGCCGCGCGGGCTCTGCGCGGCCGGGCCGCCGTGGCCAACGCGCGGCTGGCCTACGCCGCCTTCGAGGAGGTCATCGCCTCGGAGCGGTGGCAGGCGCTGGCCGCCGCGGGGGCCCAGCCGCAGCGCCCGCTGTGGGCCTCCACCGGCACGAAGAACCCCGACTACCCCGACACCCTCTACGTCGATGAGCTGGTCACCTCCGGTGTGGTCAACACCATGCCGGAAAAGACCCTCGACGCGGTGGGCGACCATGCCAAGATCGATGGTGACACCGTCCGCCCCTACTACGAGCAGGCATGGGACACCATGGCGGCCCTGAAGGAGGCGGGCATCGACTACGACGACGTCGTGCGGGTGCTCGAAGACGAGGGCGTGGAGAAGTTCGAGGCGTCCTGGAACGAGCTGATCGACACGGTGGCGGCCGAGCTTAAGAAGGCGTGAAGCCCAATGACGGTGACATTCGGTGACGACGCTGAGGCCGGGCGCGCGGACGACGCCGTACGCGCGCTCGCGGCCGAAGGCGTGCCGCAGGCCCTCGCGGCCGGTGACCCCACGCTGTGGGGCGAGGCCGCGCGGGCCGAGGCGGCGATCCGGCTCGGCTGGCTGAACCTCCCGCTGACCAGCAGGGAGTTGCTGCCGGAGATCACCAATCTGGTGGAGAAGGCCCGCGCGGAGGGCCTGGACCACGTCGTGCTGGCCGGAATGGGCGGCTCCTCGCTGGCGCCGGAGGTGATCTGCTCCACGGCCGACGTCCCGCTGACCGTGCTGGACACCACCGACCCCGGCCAGGTCCGCAGGGCGCTGACCGACCGGCTGGACCGCACGATCGTCGTGGTCGCCAGCAAGAGCGGCGGCACCATCGAGACCGACAGCCACCGCCGGATCTACGAGAAGGCGTTCCGCGACGCCGGGATCGACCCGGCCGACCGGATCGTGGTCGTCACCGACCCGGGGTCGCCGTTGGAGCAGAGCGCGATCGAGGCCGGTTACCAGGTCATCCTGGCCGATCCCAACGTGGGCGGCCGCTACAGCGCGCTGAGCGCGTTCGGCCTGGTGCCGAGCGCGCTCGCGGGCGCCGACGTCGCCCGGCTGCTCGACGATGCGCAGGCGATGCACGACTCGCTGGGCGCGAGCGAGGGCAACCCGGGCCTTGCGCTGGGGGCGGCCCTCGGCCAGGCCGCCCTGTCCGGCCGCGACAAGCTGCTGCTGGACGACCGCCTTTCGGAGATCAACGGGCTGCCCGACTGGATCGAGCAGCTCATCGCCGAGTCCACCGGCAAGGACGGCAAGGGCATCTTGCCGGTGGTGGGCGGCGACCCGACCGGCGCACCCGACGAGTTCGTGGCCGGCATCGGCGGCGATGGCGGGGTGCGCGTGGACGGCCCGCTCGGGGCGCAGTTCCTGATCTGGGAGTACGCCACGGCGGTGGCCGGGCGGCTGCTCGGCATCGACCCGTTCAACCAGCCCAACGTGGCCGAGTCCAAGCAGAACACCGCGGCGATCCTTGCGGCGGGGTTCGGCGAGGAGAAGCCGCTCCTGGTGGACGGCCCGGTGGAGGTGTACGGCGCCGTGCCCGACGAGCCGGGCGACCTGTCGGACGTGCTCACCGGCCTGCTGTCGGCCGTGCCCGATGACGGCTACCTGGCGGTGCTGGCCTACCTGGACCGCTGGGCCGCGTTCGACGTGGCCCAGCCGGAGGACGCCTCGCTCGACCAGCTCACCGAGGCCTGGACGGCGCGCGACCCGGCGACCCTCCGGGCGCTGCTCTCGATGCGCACCGACCGGCCGGTGACCTTCGGGTGGGGGCCGCGCTTCCTGCACTCCACCGGCCAGTACCACAAGGGCGGGCCGCAGAACGGCGTGTTCCTGCAGATCACCGGCGCGGTCACCGACGACGTCGAGGTCCCGGGCAAGCCGTACACCCTGGGCCGCCTGCAACTCGCCCAGGCTCTCGGCGACCTCGGCGCCCTGTCCGGCCGCGGCCGCCCGGTCGTCCGCCTCCACCTCACCGACCGCGTGGCGGGCGTCGCCCACCTGCTCGCCGCCGCCCGCATCGAATGACCGACGACGACCTTCCACCCTTTCTCTGGAGAACAGGTAATGGATACTGAGCCGGTCGCTCCGGCAGATGAGGCTCGGACGGTGGCGGCTGCTGCGGCGGCGGCGGCCACCACCGAGGCCGTCGCCCGCGCCAATCCGCTGCGTGATCCGCGCGACAAGCGGCTGCCGCGGGTGGCCGGGCCCTGCGTGCTCGTGTTGTTCGGCGTCACGGGCGACCTGGCCAAGCGCAAACTGCTGCCGGCGATCTACGACCTGGGCAACCGGGGGCTGCTGCCCCCGGGCTTCTCCCTGGTCGGGTTCGCCCGGCGGGACTGGCAGGACCAGGACTTCGCGCAGCTCACCCATGACGCGATCAAGGAGCACGCGCGTACGCCGTTCCGCGAGGAGGTCTGGAAGCAGCTTCGCGAGGGCATCCACTTCGTGCCCGGCGAGTTCGCCGACGACGGCGCCTTCGACGCGCTGGCGATGGCGCTGAAGGAGATCGACGAGACCAGGGGCACGGGCGGCAACTACGCCTTCTACCTCTCGGTGCCGCCGAAATTCTTCCCCAAGGTGGTCGAGCAGCTCCGCCGTACCGGCCTGGCCGACGCGCCGGAGGGGTCCTGGCGGCGGGTGGTGATCGAAAAGCCGTTCGGGCACGACCTGAAGAGCGCCCAGGATCTCAACGCGATCACCAGTGCGGTCTTCCCGGAGAGCTCGGTCTTCCGGATCGACCACTACCTGGGCAAGGAGACCGTCCAGAACATCCTGGCGCTGCGGTTCGCCAACAACCTGTTCGAGCCGATCTGGAACCGCGGTTACGTCGACCACGCGCAGATCACGATGGCCGAGGACATCGGCATCGGCGGCCGGGCGGGCTACTACGACGGCATCGGCGCGGCCCGCGACGTCATCCAGAACCACCTGCTCCAGCTCCTCGCGCTGGTCGCCATGGAGGACCCCACGTCCTTCGACGCCAACGCGCTGCGCAGGGAGAAGGAGAAGGTCCTCAAGGCGCTACGGCTGCCCCAGGACCTCGCGCTGGGCACCGCCCGGGGGGCCTACACCGCGGGCTGGCAGGGCGGCGAGCCGGTGGTGGGCTACCTCGAGGAGGACGGCATCCCCGCCGACTCGATCACCGAGACCTACGCCGCGGTCAAGCTGGAGATCGCCAACCGGCGCTGGGCCGGCGTGCCGTTCTACCTGCGCACCGGCAAGCGCCTGGGACGGCGGGTGACCGAGGTCGCGGTGGTCTTCCAGCGGGCGCCGCACCTGCCGTTCAGCAAGGACGACATCGAGATCCTCGGCCAGAACGCGCTGGTCATCCGCGTCCAGCCGGACGAGGGGATCACGGTCAGGTTCGGCTCCAAGGTGCCGGGCACGGCCATGGAGGTGCGCGACGTCAGCATGGACTTCGCCTACGGCGAGTCCTTCCTGGAAAGCTCCCCCGAGGCGTACGAGCGGCTGCTGCTCGACGTGCTGATCGGCGATCCGCCGCTGTTCCCGCACCAGCGGGAGGTGGAGCTGTCGTGGCGGATCCTCGATCCGATCGAGCGGTTCTGGGCCTCCCAGGGTCAACCGGAGGGCTACGCGGCGGGCACCTGGGGCCCGGCGTCGGCCGACAACATGATGGCCCGCGACGGGCGGGTCTGGAGGAGGCTCTGACATGACGAGCTTCATGCTGGCCGGTACGAACGCCTCGAAGATCTCCTCGCAGCTCACCATGCTCCGCCACCAGATGGGCGCGCCGGCCGTCGGCATGGTGCTGACGCTGGTGGCGATCTGCGATGAGAGCAACCAGTACGACGCGGTGCGGGCGGCCACCGACGCGGCCCGCGAGCACCCCTCGCGCATCGTCGTGGTGATCGCCCGCTCGCGGGAGGAACCGATCCGGCTCGACGCCGAGCTGCGCATCGGCGAGTCCGCGCCGGGCGAGACCATCCTGCTGCGCCTGTACGGCGACCTGACCAGGCACGCCGAGTCCGTGGTGAGCCCGCTGCTGTTGCCGGACACCCCGGTGGTCGCCTGGTGGCCCGGCGAGTGCCCGCAGGTGCCCGCCAAGGACCCCATCGGGCTGCTGGCCCAGCGCCGGATCACCGACGCCAGGGCGTCCGCCGACTCGGTCAAGGCGATCATGAGCAGGTCCCGGGGCTACGTCCCCGGTGACACCGATCTGGCCTGGACCCGGATCACGCCCTGGCGCAGCCTGCTGGCCACCGCGTTCGACCAGCCGGTGGGCACGGTCGAGTCGGGTGTGGTGGAGGGCTCGCCCGGGCACGCCAGCGCGCCGCTGCTCGCGGCGTGGCTGTCGGAGCGGCTGGACGCGCCGATCGAGATCGCCGAGTCGGAGGGTCCGGGCCTGACCAGCGTACGGCTGGCGACCTCCGCGGGCGACGTGTCGGTGACCAGGTCCGATTCCCGCCTGGCCACGCTGGTCCGGCCGGGCCAGCCCGACCGCAGGGTGGCGCTCGCCCGGCGGCCCACCTCGGAGTTGCTGGCCGAGGAACTGCGCAGGCTCGACCCCGACGACCTGTACGGGGCGGCGATCCGCCACCTGGCCGACTGACCGCCCGCGAAACCACCTTGTGAAAGGCACCACCGTGAACCTGCCCGGCGTTGTCGTCCACCGGGACGCCGACGTGCTCGCCAAGGCCGTCGCCGCCCGCCTGATCACCCGTCTGGTGGACCGCCAGTCCGCCGCGGGTACCGCCTCGGTCGTGCTCACCGGCGGCGGGGTGGGGCACGCGACGCTCGCCGAGGTGGCCGCCACCCCGGCGCGGGACGCGGTGGACTGGCGGAAGCTGGACGTCTGGTGGGGCGATGAGCGTTTCGTCCCCACCGGGCACGCCGACCGCAACGAGACCGGCGCCCGCGCGGCGCTGCTCGACCACGTCGATCTCGACCCGGAGCGGGTACACGTGATGCGGGGGCCCGATTCGGGCCTTTCCGCCGAGGCGGCGGCCGACGCCTACGCCGGGGAGCTGCGCCGGGCGGCCCGTCCCGAAGACCATGGGCCGGTGCCGTCGTTCGACGTGCTGTTGCTCGGCATGGGGCCGGACGGGCACGTGGCCTCGCTGTTCCCGGAGCTGCCCGCCCTGTACGACGAGCGTCCGGTGGTGGCCGTGCACGGCTCGCCCAAGCCGCCCCCGACGCGGATCTCGCTGACCCTGTCGGCGATCAGGGCGGCCAGGGAGGTGTGGGTGATCGCGGCCGGCGAGGCGAAGGCGAAGGCGGCCCGCCTGGCGCTGTCGGGGGCCGGGCCCATGCAGGTCCCGGCCGCGGGAGCGCGCGGCCGGCGGACGCTGTTCCTGCTGGACCGCGCCGCCGCCGCCAAGATCCCGCCGGACCTCGGCCGGTTCGCCGTCGTCGCCTGAGCCCTGCCGTACCGGGCCGTCAGGCCGGGGTCGCGGTCAGGGCGTCGATCTCGGCGTGGATCGCCCGCTTGCCCGCCTTGTCCAGGAACGACGAGTTCACCGCGTTGCGGGCGAGGGCGGCCAGGTCGGCCTCGCCGAGGCCGAAGACCTCCGCGGCCACGTGATACTCCCGGCTCAGCGTGGTGCCGAACATCGGCGGGTCGTCGCTGTTCAGCGTGACGTACAGGCCCTCGCCGAGCAGTGTGGGCAGCGGGTGGGCGGAGATGTCCGCGACCTGGCCGGTGCAGACGTTGGAGGTCGGGCAGACCTCCAGCGGGATCTGCGTCTCGCGCAGGTGCGCCACCAGCCTGGGGTCGGCCAGGCAACTGATCCCGTGGCCGACGCGCTCGGCGGCGAGCCCTTCGATGATCTCCCAGATGGTCTCCGGGCCGCTCATCTCGCCGCCGTGCGGCAGGCTGTGCAGGCCGGCGGCGCGGGCCGCGCGGAAGGCGTCCCGAAAGGCGTCCCGGTGCGGCGGGCGGCGCTGCTCGATCCCGGCCAGGCCGAGCCCGATGAGCGCGGCGGGCGGGTGGCCGAGCGCGTGGTCGAGGGTGATCTTGACGGCCTCTTCGGCGTATTCGCCGGGGATGTCGAAGATGTAGGCCACGCTCACGCCGTGCTCCTCGGCGGCCGTGCGGGCGGCGATGTCCAGCGCCTCGGTCACCTCGGCGGCGGGCATCCCGACGATGTGGTGCGCGTACGGCGTGACCTGCAACTCCACGTGCCGGCCGCGCTGCGCGGCGAGGTCCCTGGCCAGGCCGGTCACCAAGGTGGCGACGTCCTCGGGCTCGCGGACCAGCGCGTTGACGGCCATGTAGATCTCGGCGAAGTGCGGGAAGTCGCGGAAGGTGTAGAACGCCCGGAGTTCTTCCTCGTTGGTGGGGACGCCGCTGCCCGGGTGGCGGCGGGAGAGTTCGAGCACGGTGGGCACCGAGGCCGAGCCCACGAGGTGTACGTGGAGCTCGACCTTCGGCAGTGCGTCGATGAATTCTTCGGTGGTTCGTACGTCCATTTGGCCGACCCTATGCACTCTTATCCCTACTAAGCGAGACATAGAGTCGATATCTAACATCAGATTGTCAGAATCTACAGCGGTACAGCTTGGTGCCCCTGGTGTAGTAGAGGTCGCCGTCCCGGCCTTCGATGAGGTGGGACACGCCGTCGCCGGTCAGCCGCTCGCCCTTCAGCGAGCGCAGGTCGAGCCGCCACAGCGAGCCCGCCATCGAGGCGTAGGCCGGCCGGTCGCCGCGCAGCACCGGCCCGCGCTCCTGGCCGTACATCGAGGACCGTACCGGGAAGATCCGCCTGGACTTCACGACCTTCCCCGGACGGGGGTCGTAGGCGAACAGCGTGCCGTCGGCCAGGCCCCACACCCGGCCGCGGGCGTCCACGGTCAGCGCGTTCACCGAGTCCGCGCCGGGCACCGGGACCACGGACCGCACGACCCGCCGGGTCTTGGTGTCGAACACGAACAGCCGGGCCTCGGTGGCCGTCGGCTCGATGCCGTACCCGCCGTTGACCGACGTGCCGCCGTAGAGCAGGTTCCCGCTCCCGGCCAGGGAGACCACGCTCTGCTGGGGCACGATGTCGCGGCGGACGTCCAACTCGCCGGTCGCCGGGTTCCACAGGGTGAGCGCGCCGCCCAGCCGGCCGGACTTGGGCACGCCGCCCACCGCCATCAGCTCACCGAGGTCGGCGCACGCCTGCGGCCGGTCCTGCTCGTTATCGATCCGCAGGAGGGCGTCGTTGCCCTCCTGGGCGTCCGCGTACAGGCTCAGCGTGTGGGTGACCCAGGCCGCCTCGATGCCGAGCCGGTCCATCTTCGGCCGCGGATCCTCCGGCAGGTCGTCGAACGGCACCGGCCCGGCCGGCCGGTGCGCGTCCACCACCCGATACGAGCTCAATTTCGGCACAGACCGAAACTAGTCCCGTGCCACAGCCTCGGTCAACGCCCCGGGCAACCTTTTCTCCCGCGGCCCTCGTCTAGACCTGCGACAGACTGAGGACGGCGAACGCCGGAGGAGACGGACTAGGAATGGACGACGACGACTTCGAGGATTTCGTCCGCGCTCGGACCACCTCGTTGCTGCGCTCGGCGTACCTGCTGACCGGCGACCAGCACCTGGCTGAAGACCTGGTGCAGTCGGCGCTGGCCCGTACGCACGGGGCCTGGCGCAGGCTGCGGCGCAGCGGGAACGCCGACGCCTACACGCGCAGGACGATGTACAACCTCCAGGTCAACTGGTGGCGACGACGGCGCTTCACCGAGACCGGCCTGGATTTCGCGCCCGAGCGCGCCCATCCGGACGGGACGGATGAGGGCGCGCTCCGCTTGGACCTGCGGCGGGCGCTGCTGTGCCTGCCACCGCGCCAGCGAGCCGTGCTCGTGCTGCGCTACCTGGAGGACCGCTCCGAGGCGGAGGCCGCGGACGTGCTCGGCTGCACGGTCGGAACGATCAAGAGCCAGGCCGCCAAGGGTCTGGCCAGGCTCCGCCGGGAAATGCCCGGCGTCCTGGACGCACAGGAGGTGAACCGCTGATGGGGGACATCGACACCGAGCGGCTGCGCTCCGCCATGCGGGGGCTGGCGGACCAGGCGCACCCGTCCGACCTGAGCGGGCGCGTTCGCGCAACGTCCCGGCGGCGCCGTACCCGGCGTATCGCGACCATCGCGGCCGGCTGCGCCGCGGCGCTGGCCGTGGCCGCCGGAAGCCTTTCCGCGCTCAGCCCGCCGCGCGCGGACGACAAGGCCGTGCCGATCATGACGCCCCCCGACCCAGGTCCCCACGTGCCGCCCACCAGGCAGGCGGGCGGCAGGGAGATCATGTCGCTGGTCCTGCCCGACCGTACCAGGGTCGATATCAGTTACCCCGCCGAGCTGCGGCTGGCCGGGATGGGCTGGAGCGCCCGGCGCACCCCCAGTGGCGGCGATGATGGCAGCTGCTGCTTCGCCACCGTCCGGTTGCACGACAGCGCCCGCCGCGTCGGCACCGCGAAGGACGCCAAGGGCCACGTACTGCCGATCTGGACGGCCAAGGACGGGTCCGACGGGGAATCCGACTCCGTCTCGTCCTACGCACAGGTCGGCCGCTGGTACCTGCACCTGGCCGACGAGCCGCCCCGCAACGCGTCCGGCTGGAAGACGCTCCGGCAACTGGTCGGCGACCTGGTGCTGGAGGAAACCGCCGAGGGCTTCCTGGTGATCGACGGCAGAAAGCCCGGGTTCCTCGCACGAAACGACAGCGCGCAGGGGGATGTGTGGGCCCAGGGCCCCAAGCTGGAATCCGACCCGGCCAAGGCCGCCGGCCAGGTCCGTGGCATCGAAGTGCAGCGGGTCGACCGGTGCGCACCGGTCGGCAAGGTCGGAATGGAGCTGACCGGGCGTCAGATCTGCCGGGACGGTGTGGCCGTGCGGTTCGTCGCGACCAAGACCGACCAGAACTGGGTCGGCCAGGTCCACAAGGGCCTGCGCATCGAGCGGGTGTACTGAGCCTCACCGCTCCTCCCGGCCTCCGCGGACTTGCCGTGGAGGCCGGAGCCGCATTCAGGGTCAGGACCGATATTGGACGCATGGAGAATGAGATGGCGGCTTTCGACGCGGAGGCACTGCTCGGCGACCTCGCCGTGAGCCTCGACATCGACGTGCTGGTCGGCGCGTACCCCGACCGGGAGGGGCCGGACGGCACGCCGGAGGCGGTACGCGGGGTGCTGGGCCGCCACCGGATCGCCGCCGGGGCGGTGGCGAGCCTGCGGGCGGCGCTGTTCGACATGAGGTCGGGCAACGACGAGGTGCTGGCGCTGCCCCGCCCGGCGTTCATGCCGGTCGGGACCGTGGACCCGCGCGACGGCGACCGCGGCGGGATCGAGATTGCCGTCGGCGGGATCGACGTCGGCGAAGACAGGAACGGCGTTCTGCGCCAAGATGGGGGCCACGGTTCCGAAGTCCGTGATCGGTGTCGTGATGATCTCGTCTCCGGGGTCCGGCGCGGCGGCCACCACCGAAAGGTGTAGTGCGGCGGTACCGGAGTTGCAGGCGATCGCGTGGCGGGAGCCGTACATCTCCGCATCGCGCGTTCGAGCTCCCGCGCCTCGGTGCCCCAGACCGAGTTCAGCATGCCGGAACGGATCACCCGCTCGGCCGCGGCGACCTCTTCGTCACCGAGGGTCCGCCCGCCGGGTTCGGTCATGGTCGGGGACTTCAGGGCCAACGGGTACCTCACACGATAGAATTGCGGTCTTGACCGTAATAATGAGCCCCTGGGAGGCGCGGGTGGGAATCGTCATCGGTGTCGTCGGCCCGCACGATCTGGTCGACGACGTCGCCGCCACCTGCGAGGAGCAGCCCGGCACGTCCGCGCTGCGGCTGGACTACGACCACGAGTCGCAGGCCACCTCGATCGTGGAGGCGCACTCCGCCGCGGTGGAGGGCTGGCTGTTCACCGGGATCGTGCCCTACATGCTGACCCGCGACGCCGACGCGCTCACCCGGCCGGCGGCGTTCGTCGACTACACCGGCTCGACGCTGCTCAGCGCGCTGGTCCGGCTCCAGCGCGAGGGCCAGGACGTGACCACGCTGTCGATCGACACCCTCTCCCCCGCCGACGTGGCGGCCACCTTCACCGAGGCGGGGCTGCCCATCGACGGCCTGCGCACCCTCCCCTACCGCTCCGGGATGACCTCGGCCAAGGCCGTCGCCTTCCACCGGCGCGGCCCCGAGCACGCCGCGATCACCTGCCTCAGCTCGGTGCACGAGGCGCTGCGCGGGGAGATGCACGTGCTGCGCCTGGCCCCGTCCCCGCACTCGGTGCGGGTGGCGCTGCGCCAGTTGCTGCTCACCGCCGAGGGCCAGGCCCAGGAGGACGCGCAGATCGCGCTCGGGCTGATCGAGGTGGAAAGCGACAAGGGGTTGCTGCGCGAGGCGGCGGCCCTCGGCGGTACCGTGGCCGCCTTCCGCGGCGGCACCCACCTGCTGGTCACCACCCGCGGGCCGTTGCACGACGCCACCCGCGGCTTTTCCGGCCTGCCGATGCTGTCCCGGCTGGCCGTCCACAACGCGGTCGTCCGGGTGGGTTTCGGGCTGGGGCGCAGCGCCGCCGAGGCGGAGAGCCTGGCCCGCAGGGCGCTGGCCAGGGCGCGGCGCATCGGGGAGGTGGCGGCCGTGCTGTCGCTGCGCGCCGACACCGACATCGTGCTGGAGTCGGTGCCCTCGGCCGGGCCCGCCCAGCAGAACCTCACGGTGATCGCGCGCCGGGTCGGCCTTTCCGTGCCGACCCTGGAAAAGCTCATCGACGCCCGGACGGCCGCCGGCGGCAAGCCGCTGACCACCCGGGAGATCGCCGACCGGCTCGCGGTGCAGCAGCGGACCGCGCGCCGGATGCTGCACCGCCTGGAACTCGCCGGGCTCGCCGAGCGCACCGGCAACCTGACCAGCGGGACGAGCGGCCGTCCGCTCACCCTCTACCGGCTGACGCTCTAGGAAAGCCACCGGGAAGGGCCCTCGGCGACGAAGTCGTCGTCGCGCAGCCACGGGTAGGCCGCCCAGATCCGGTCGATCTCGGCGAGCTGCCCCGGGGACAGGTCCTCGGCCGGGTCCAGGCACCAGCGCCCGGCCCGCAGCCCCTGCCGCCGCAGCACCTCGTGGATGCCCGGGATGCACCCGTGGAAGCCGTGCACGACGTCGAAGATGGCGGCGTTGGCGTCGGTGAGGTGCCCGTCCAGGGTGAGCAGCCGCCGTACCGCGCCGTCGTCGCCGGCGCGGGCCCCGCGCGCCTCGTCCAGCAGTTCCACCGCGCGCCGTACCCACACCGCCCACTGGCCGAGCAGCCCGCCGACGAACTCCACCTCGACCTCGCGGCCGTCCACGACCACCCGGTGCGGGGTGATCAGGTCGGCCAGGATCAGGAACGCCACGTTGGCCGCGTCGGGCAGGGCGGCGAGGGCCGGCTCGTCGGCGACGTCGGCCGGGACCACGGTGGCCCCCGCCTCGCGCAGTGAGTCGGCCAGGCCGGGCTCGGAGAAGCGGGACACCGCGATCACGCGCCGCTCGCCCCTGACGGCGTTCAGCGCCAGCCGCACCAGGCTGGGGCCGAGCTTGGCGCCGGCGCCGAGGATCATGGGGTCGCCGTCCAGTCCGCCCATGTCCTCGATCAGCCCGGCGCTCGGCCGCGCCAGCCGTTCTTCGAGTTCCGCTACGGTCCGCACGTGCAGGCCCATACGATGCCGATGTCCAGGCGGCCCCCTTCCCTATTAGCCCCGGAACGCCTGGTCACAGGCGTCGATGACAGCCCGGACAAGCCCCCGCAGGCCGCGGGCGAGCCCAAACGCCGTACAGGACCTGACGGCGGGGGTCCGGCGGACGCGTCCCCCTGTTGGCCCCCCAGGGCCTAGACCGCCTGGTCACAGAAGTCGGCGATGGCCCGGGCCCCGAACGACGTGCAGGGCCTTCAGCGGCGTGGTGGGGCGTGTTCCGTTTCAGGTGTGCAGGGCGCGGGCCATCGCCGACTTCTGTGACC
>NZ_POUA01000122.1 GCF_003236385.1 Spongiactinospora gelatinilytica | reverse complement strand
CCTCCCGCAGTCTCGGTCGCCGAGCCCGCGCCGTGCAGGCGGGTGTGCAAGGCGGCCAGTTCGTCCTCGCGGCCGACGAACAGATGCGCGTGGCCGGGCAGGTTGGCCAGCCGCGGCGGTGCGATCACCTGCTGCACCGGCCGCAACGCCTCGGCCGGGAGGAGGACCTGGGTGTTGGTGGCGTGGTCGCCGGTGGAGACGATCCCTGGCACATCGCCGCCGATCGCCGTTGCCCTCGATCCGGTCGCGGTCACCGTCGCGTTGCAACCCGAACTGAAAGCCGCCCTGCCGTTGGAGGCGCTGGCCGAACGCGCGCTGGCCTGGCTCGGCGCCCATTCAGGCTGGCTGCTGATCGCCGACGACGTGACCGATGTGACCGACGTGGAGCCGCTGCTCGGCCGCACCCTGCGCGGGCACGTGGTTATCACCAGCCGATTGAGGGAGGGCTGGCACCGGGTGGACGCCAGCGTGCTGCCTTTGGACGTGCTCACCCACGATCAGGGCATCGATCTGCTGGTCCGCATCGCCACCGGACGCACAACCGCACACGATCCCAGTGCGGCGCCGAAGGGGGCGCGGGAGCTGGTGGAGGCGCTGGGGTGCCTGCCGCTGGCGATCGAGCAGGCCGCGGCCTTTCTGCATCAGACTCGGATCACCCCGGCGGCCTTCCTGCAACTGGTGGCCGCCGACCCGGCCGGGATGTACGACGAGGCCGCCCACGGTTTCGACCCGCAGCGGACCATCACTCGGATCTGGCGGCTCACCCTCGACCGCCTCGCCGCCATCCCCCTGGCCGGGGAGCTGCTGAGGATCCTGGCTTGGTACGGGGCCGAGGCGATCCCCCGGTTCTTGCTGAAGGGTTTGGACGTCTCGGCCGTGGAGGGGCACAAGGCGCTGGGAGCTCTGGCAGCCTACAACGTGATCGCCCTGGACGAGGGCACCGTCACCGTGCACCGCCTTGTCCAGGCCGTGGCCCGTACCCCCGACCCCGAGGATCCGCACCGCCGCCCCACGGAGATCGACGTCGCCCGCGAGCGGGCTACCCGCCTGCTCAACGCAGCCGTGCCCCGCGATCCGGAGGATCCGGGCGGCTGGCCGCGCTGGCGAGCCCTGCTGCCACACATCACCATGCTGGCCAGCCATGCCCCCGCCGAGACCGACACTGACCCCACGGCTCGCCTGCTTAGTAAAACCGCGATATTCCTTACAGTTCAGGGGATGGTCACCCGCGCTCTCGGCTACCATCAGCGCGCGCATGCCGTTTTCGCACGTCTGCTGGGCAGCGAGCACCCCGACACCCTGACCTCACGCAACAATCTGGCCTACGCCTATGGGGCGGCGGGAGACCTGAACCGAGCCATCCCGCTGTACGAAGCCACACTCACCCAGCGCGAACGAGTGCTGGGCAACGACCACCCCGACACCCTGACCTCACGCAACAACCTCGCCTACGCCTATGAGTCGGCGGGAGACCTGAACCGAGCCATCGCCCTGTACGAAGCCACACTCGCCGACTCTGTGCGGGTGTTGGGCAACGACCACCCCGACACCCTGACCTCACGCAACAACCTCGCCCACGCCTATGGGGCGGCGGGAGACCTGAACCGAGCCATCCCGCTCTACGAAGCCACACTCACCCAGCGCGAACGTGTGCTGGGCAACGACCACCCCAGCACCCTGACCTCACGCAACAACCTCGCCCACGCCTATGAGTCGGCGGGAGACCTGAACCGAGCCATCGCCCTGTACGAAGCCACACTCGCCGACTCTGTGCGGGTGTTGGGCAACGACCACCCCGACACCCTGAGCTCACGCAACAACCTCGCCTACACCTATGAGTCGGCGGGAGACCTGAACCGAGCCATCCCGCTGTACGAAGCCACACTCACCCAGCGCGAACGGGTCCTGGGCAACGACCACCCCGACACCCTGACCTCACGCAACAACCTCGCCCACGCCTATGGGGCGGCGGGAGACCTGAACCGAGCCATCCCGCTCTACGAAGCCACACTCACCCAGCGCGAACGGGTCCTGGGCAACGACCACCCCGACACCCTGACCTCACGCAACAACCTCGCCCACGCCTATGAGTCGGCGGGAGACCTGAACCGAGCCATCGCCCTGTACGAAGCCACACTCGCCGACTCTGTGCGGGTGTTGGGCAACGACCACCCCGACACCCTGAGCTCACGCAACAACCTCGCCTACACCTATGAGTCGGCGGGAGACCTGAACCGAGCCATCCCCCTGTACGAAGCCACACTCACCCAGCGCGAACGGGTCCTGGGCAACGACCACCCCGACACCCTGACCTCACGCAACAACCTCGCCCACGCCTATGGGGCGGCGGGAGACCTGAACCGAGCCATCCCGCTCTACGAAGCCACACTCACCCAGCGCGAACGGGTCCTGGGCAACGACCACCCCGACACCCTGACCTCACGCAACAACCTCGCCCACGCCTATGGGGCGGCGGGAGACCTGAACCGAGCCATCGCCCTGTACGAAGCCACACTCGCCGACTCTGTGCGGGTGTTGGGCAACGACCACCCCAGCACCCTGACCTCACGCAACAACCTCGCCCACGCCTATGGGGCGGCGGGGGACCGGAACCGAGCCATCGCCCTATTGGAGCGGACGCTGAGCGATTGCATACGGGTAGTGGGTGGTGATCATCCACTGACAAGGACAGTCCGGGCGAATCTGGAGGCGCTCGGTTGAACAGCTCGGAGCGGCCTCGGTCACCGGTGTCCACAGGCGGGTCAGAGGGCGGGTCATCAACGCGATCGCCGTGCTCCACCGCCCGCCTGACCCGCGATTACGAAGAACATCCCGACCGCTCCGAAGCCATGATGCACATCGCCCTAATCGACCTCATGGCCCGCCGCTTCACTGGCGAGAACTCCCCCTCCTGGGGCAGTACCTGAACCGGAGGTCAAAGACTAAATGCCCACCTAAGGCATGGCGGGACAGCCGGCAAGGTCCTTGATGAAGGCGCGGTTGATGGCCGGATCACGACCACAGACATAACGCGCGGTCGGCTGGTAACCGACCCCGGCGTACAGGGCCAGGGCGGCGATGTTGCGCACGCCGGTCTCCAGGATGGAACGCCGCGCTCCGGACTCGCGCGCATGCTGTTCCAGTTCGGTGATGATCCGCTCGCCCAACCCATGCCCGCGCAGCTCCGGCAGAGTGTACATCTTCTTGATCTCAACCGTGCGGGTTCGGACATCATATGTACGGTAACCACCGCAGGCCACCGGCCTGTCATCGAGATAGCCTACGAGAAACAGCCCCCGGGGCGGGGCATAGCCCGCAGGATCGGCCTCGAAGGGGTCGGCGTAGCCGTAGCGCTGGGTCTGGTCGTCGAACAGGGCGCGGACCAGGCGGGCGGCGTGAGGGTGGTCGTAGCGGCGCGGGCGTAGGACGAAGTGGTCCAGGTTGGTCATTGCTGCATCAGTGCCTTGTCGAACTCGGGAAGGAACTCGGACACGACCAAAGAGCGGCTGCGCCGGGCGAAAGCGGGACGCAGCCGCCGTAGATAGGTGATTCCCCGAATCGACTGGACCTCGCTCAACCGGGTGAGGGCGGCCCGCGCCGCTCCGACCGCCGCCTCCAGCTCGCCGCTGAGCAGATAGGCCTTGGTCAGGAACACGCCATGCAACAACGCCGAGCGAGGATAGTCCGGCCGGGCTCCGGCTTGCGAGATGGGAGCCAGCAGCTCGATCGCCTCGCTGAGCAGCCGCTTACGATACACGGTCGCCTGCTCGCCCAGGACGACGAGCGCCTGCCCGGCCTCCGCGATGAGCTGGGCGGGCTCCAGGTAGTACAAGTAGGTCAAGGTGCCGTGGGAGGCGGAGGCGAGCAGGTCGCGCGCCTTCTCCGACGCCTCGCGGAAGCCGGCGAGGTCGCCTGCGGCGGCTGCCGCCGTGGCGGTGCGGCCCGTGATTCTGGCCCGGAGTACCGGATCGGCGGGGCAGGAACGCTCGGCCGCCTCGGCGATGCTGACGGCCGCCCGGCCGTGGCCGGCGAATGCGGAGATGTAGGCGAGCATGCCGATGGCGTTCGCGGCGCGGCCGGATTCGCCGACTCCTCGGGCGATGCGTTCGCTGAGCAGCAGGTAGCGTTCGGCCGCGCCGTACCGGTGGGCGTCGAAGTGCATCCAGCCGACGAGCTGGGCGAGGTCGGCGGCGATGGTCATCAGCTCGTGCCCTACGGCGGGTTCGTAGTCTGCGGCCTGGATCAGGTCCAGGATGTTGCGTAGCTCGCTGGTCACGTATCTGAGGCTGACGAGGCCGCCGCCGTGCCGGTCGTCGAGCCTGCGCATCGCGGTGACGTGGGCGCCGATCAGATGGGCTTGGGGGGCCAGCACGCGTTCACGGTTAGCGCTGCGGTGGGGCCTGGTCGCGGCTGCGTGCAACCCGTCGAGAACGGCCGCAGCCAGGTCGGCCCCGGACGCGGCGGTGACATCGGCGTGTTTTCCGGCGCTCACGGTCGTCAGATCACCGAGCGCCTGCACCAGCTCGTCGATGGCCAACCGCCGGCCAAGGCCGGATGCGGCCGAGACCGTCACGGGAGTACGTACCGGCCAGATCTGATCCACCGAAATCGCGTGGCCGAGGTGCTCTGACAGCACGGCGGCCACCACCGATGGCAGCGGCTCATACGGCTTGTAGCCCTGCCGTACCCAGGAATAGGGCGCGGTGGGGTCGATACGACGGCAACCGAGGCCGCGCCCTTCCAGCCATGCGTTGACCGCGGCGGCGAGCTGGCGCGCATTCATGCCGGCTCGCTGCAGGAGCTCGGCCAGTGCCGTGGGTGCTTCTGCCATCAAAGCCCCTCCTTGCCTGAGGCGACAGTAACCCCGGGTTTACGGCTCCGCGAACGGCACTTGAGCCGAAAGGGAGCGACCTTCACGACCTTCACGCACTGGTCGGGAGGTTCATGACCTTCACACCACCCAAGTATTCACTCTCGGTAATCAAACTGATCCACTGGGTGCCGGAGTTCGCGACCGCCATGAGTTCGGTCGCAGAAGACCCGGAGGTACGCCGTGGAACCTTTCACCCGGCCACATCAATACGTTCTCGTGCAGGCACTCCTGCCCGGCTCCGCCGCTCACGAGGCCCGGACCGTCGTCCGCGAGGTACTCCAGAAGGCGGGTGTCGATGGCGAGGAGATCGGTGACGCGGAGATCGCGATAGCCGAACTCGCCGCCAACGCGGAGACGCACGCCCGCCCGCCGTACGATCTGCGGATCGCGACCATGAACGGGGAGCCCGTCTGGTGCGAGGTCATCGACGGCGATCCCGAACTGCGCGTGGTCTCCCGCCTTCTGCGTGGGATGGGCGGCTTCGACCCGCGCGCCATCTGGTTCCAGGAGAGCGGCCGAGGACTCCTCATGGTCCATCAGCTCTCCAGAGGGCGCTGTGGCGTCTACCCCGCAACGACGTACGTCACCGGCATTCCCGGCAAGGCGGTCGGCTTCGCACTCCCTTCAGCGGCCCGGGTCCCTGTGCGCAGGGGCGGACTCTTCCGATCATGGGCTCCGGCCATCGCCGCCGTCCGGGCGGCCCGCCACCGCAGAGCGGCCCGCCTGCGCGGTCGTTCCTGACTACACCCGCTCGGGGAGGACTACCGTGATCACCACCCAACGCCAGGCCGGGCACGCCATCGTCGTGTCCTCCGGCGGCCTGGACTCCACCACGCTGGCCTACTGGCTTCAGGCGAACGGCACCGGCCGGCTCACCCTGCTCGGTATCGACTACGGCCAGCGCCACCGGGTCGAGTTGTCCCGGCTGACCACGCTCGCGCAGGCACTCGACGCCGAGTGCGTCATCCTCGACCTACGCCGTCTCAGGCCGGTCCTGTCCGGGACCGCGCTCATCGACGAGCAGGCGACGGTCCCGGCTGGTCACTACACCGACGGTTCCATGCGCGCCACTGTGGTCCCGAACCGGAACGCCCTGCTGCTGGACATCGCCGTAGCCCTGGCCATCTCCGTCAAGGCCGACACCGTCGCCTTCGGCGCGCACGCGGGCGATCACCCGATCTACCCGGACTGTCGGCCGTCCTTCCTCTACGCCTATCGGCGCATGGCCGCCGTGGCCAACGAGGGTCTCACGGTGAGCGGTTTTCAGGTCATCGCGCCGTTCATGGACATGACCAAAGCGGACATCGTTCGGCTCGGCGCGGACCTGGGCGTCCCGTTCGCCGACACCTGGTCCTGCTACGCGGGCGGGGCGCGGCACTGCGGCCGGTGCGGTACCTGCACCGAACGCAAGGAGGCGTTCGTCCTGGCGCGAGTCCCCGACCCCACCGACTACGAAAGCCCGGAGACGCCGTGTACGTGATCGCGAAACGGTTCGCCTTCAGCGCCAGCCACCGGCTCGACCTGCTGCCCGAGGGACACCCGTGCCGCAGGGACCACGGGCACAACTACGTGGTCGAGATCCGGTTGACCGCGCAGGAACTCGACCCCTACGGCTTCGTCGCGGACTTCAGCGAGCTGACCCCGGTACGGGACCACCTGGCAGACACCTACGACCACCGCTGCCTCAACGACGTCCTGGAGCAACCGACCTGCGAACGGCTCGCACGACGCCTCTACAGGTGGTGCTCGGACAACCTGCCCGTCGCGCATCTGCTGCGCGCGGTTCGCGTCTCGGAAACGCCGTCCACCTGGGCCGAGTACAGGGAGGAGCCGTGAGCCTTCTCGTCATCGAGATCTTCGGCCCGACCTTCCAGGGAGAAGGGCCTTCGGCCGGGCAGCTCGCCGCCTTTCTGCGGCTGAGCCGGTGCAATCTGACCTGCACCTGGTGCGACACCCCCGAGACCTGGGACGCCAGTCGCCATGATCTGACCGCCATCACCCGCCGGATGACCGACGCGCAAGCGCTGCACGAAGTACTCGCGATCCCCGCGCCGCTGGTCGTGATCACCGGCGGCGAGCCGCTGCTTCAGAAAGATCGGCTCGTCTGGCTGGCCGACATGTTCCGCGCCAACCGGCGGCGGGTCGAGATCGAGACCAACGGCACCATCGTGCCCTCCCGCGGGCTGCTCGACGCGGTGCGGCAGTGGAACGTCTCTCCCAAGCTCGCGAACTCCGGCGTCCCGGAAAGTAAGCGGATCAAGCCCGAAGCGCTCGCCATGTTCGTCAGCTCGGGGCGCGCGGCGTTCAAGTTCGTCGTGGAGAGCCTCGCCGATTTGGAAGAGATCGCCAGGCTGGAGGAGAAGTACGGCCTCGCGCCGATCTGGGTCATGCCACAGGCGACCAGTTCACCGCAGGTGCTGGGAGTGATGCGGGAGATGGCGGACGAGACCCTTGCCCGGCGCTGGAATCTGAGCACCCGCTTGCACATCCTGCTGGAGGGGACCAGTGTCCGCTGAGACCAGACCTGAGCGGGGCCGTCTTTCCGGGCCTCCCGGGCCGCGCGTGCTGGGTTGCAGGCCCTTGTCCGAAGGGGAAGCCGGGATCGTTCCTGCCGCTCAGGCGAGCACCAGCGTACTCCCTCAGACCCACTCGCTGATGCCGTTTCTCGGGGAGGTTCATCTCGTCCGGGCGCTTCGGCAGTGCGGCCGTCGCTGTTCCTCTCCCGGGGCTGACGGTGTGACGTGGGGTGACTACCGCAGAGCCGCCGCCGTACGGATTCCACGGCTGGCAGTGGCCCTGCGCGAAGGGAGCTGGCGACCGGCGCCGCTTCGGGCCAACCCTTTCCTGACCTATACGGGCAGGCCACTGATGTGCGTGATCCCGACGGTTGAGGACCGCCTGGTACACCGAGCGATGCGCAACGCGATCGACCACATCCTCGAAGGCGGTGTCCTCGCTCCTTGGGTGTCCGGCTACCGGCCGCGACGGAACCGGCTGACCGCCCTGCGGCAGGCCATGACGTACCTCGACAAAGGGTTCAACTGGGTGGCCGACATCGACGTCGCCCGCGTGTCCGAGGGCTCGAACGCCGACGAGGTCACCGGCTGGCTGGCCGAACATGTCCATGACGGCAAATTTCTGGACCGGTTCCGCACTGCCCTGTCCGGCCTGCCGTACCCGCTAGTGCCCGGTACAGGGCTGGCACCGACCCTGATCAACCTGCGGCTGGCTCCGGCCGACCGGCTTCTTTCCGATCTGCGGATCGTGCGCTTCGTGGACAACTACTGCGCCTTCACGGCCGGCCATGCCGAAGCGAGGCAGGCGATGAACCGCATCGAGCGCGCCATCGAGGAGGTCGGCCTCGCCGCCAACCCCCGCAAGAGCCGCATCAGAACCTCGGCGTGCGCCGAGGACCTGTTCCTGATCGACGGGTGAAGGAGGTAACACCATGGCACTGACCTGGATATTCGTGCCCGGCGGTAGCTGTGAGTACGGCGACGAGAGCCGCCGGGTCCCGGTCCGCAGCCTTCGCTGGACGGCGACTCCGATCACGGGAGCCGACGACCACCCGCTGACCGAAGTCAGCCGCGACGAGGCCGCCGCCATCGCCGTACGACTCGGCGGACGCCTGCCCACCTCGGTGGAATGGGAATGGATGGCCGCCGGCCCCGAAGGACGGCTCTACCCGTGGGGCGACCGGCCCTGGCGGCCCAGCCTGGCCAACCTGCGGGAATCCAGCCAGGGACGCCCGTGCCGGACAGGCGCATGCCCCGCGGGCGCTACTCCGCACGGGCTGCTCGACGTCGCCGGAAACGTCTGGGAATGGACGGCCACGACCGTGATGGGGAACGGCGCGATCATCCGGGGCGGCTCGTTCGCGTCACCGCCGCTGTACGCCCAATGCACGTTCCTCAACGCCGCTCCGGTCGAACTGGCATCGCCGGGCATCGGCTTCCGGGTGGTGCGTGACCTGTGAAGCTCGTCATTGTCGGGTGCTCCCGCCGCAAGCGGGACACCGCGACCCCGGTCCCCGCGCTCGACCTCTACGAGGGCGGCTGTATCCCGCAACTGCGCCGCCGCATCGGCCATCTTCCCGGTCTGCGTCGGCAGGTGCGCATCCTGTCTGCCGAACACGGCCTGATCGATGCCGATCAGCCGCTTCTGCCGTATGACCGGGTTCTCACCCCCGGGCGGGCTTGTGAGCTGCGACGGAGCACGGGAGTCGTACTGGCGCGATACGGCACGCCGACCGGCGTCCTGCTCATCGCCGAGCCGCCCTACCAGGACATCGTGCGGGAGCATCTGCGCAACGTCCGGGTCCGCCTCGTCAACGACCCGCGCGACTGGGCGACCGCCTCCGTCGTACTCGACACGTGGGGGTGGCCGTGACCGAGTCCCTTCGCGCTCTGCTCCTCCGCCAGGACAACGACTACCGGCCGATCACCAGCCGATTCGAGGCGGAGAACCGGCACCGCTGGCATGAGGCCGGTGCCACGCCCACCAGGCCGTGCGCCTCGGTGGTGATCCCTGCCTACAACGTCGCGTACTGCCTGCCCGCCGTACTCGACGCCCTGTCCGTCCAGACGCACACCCCAGAGATCATCGTGGTGGACGACGGCAGCACGGACGGCACCGCCGACATCGCCCGCAGGCACACATGCGTCGATCAGGTGATCCGCCTGCCCGAGCATCGGGGCGCGGCCACGGCCCGGAATGTGGGAGCGGTCGCCGCCTCGCAGAACACGGTCGTCTTCATGGACGCCGACATGGTCATCCCGCCGTACGTGATCGCCGACCTGGCAGCCCGTGCCGACGACGCCGCCGTACTGCTGGGCTTCCGCCACAACGTCGCCCACGGTACGCCGCTCCCTGACACCCCGGACATCTACGAGGATCACCGGGTTCGATGGCGTCCGCCTGTGGGCACGCCGCTGCTCTACTCCGGGATCGTCCTGGACGAGCCAATCGACGGATGGCCCCTGGAACACACGCGCGACCTGATCGACCTCGGATACGGACGGACCTACTACGACTGGGACCTGCCCCGGATGGTGGTCACCGCCCTGCTCGCCGTGCCCCGGCATGCGTTCTTCGAGGTCGGCGGGTTCGATCCGGAGTTCGGCCGGCTCGGGTGGGGCATGGAGGACACCCACCTGGGCGCGAAGCTGATCGCCGCCGGACTGGTGGTCATCCCGGTACGGCAGGCCGCCGGGTTCCATCTCGACCCGCCCGACGCGGCGGCTCTCTGGCAGTCCAAGCTCGCCTCCTGGCCCGCCACGCTTCGCTACTACCGCTCCTTGCTGGAAGCGCCACCGCCTCAACGCTCCGCCCTCTTCACTGCCGAAACGCTCCGGTTTCTCTCCCGATGTGAGGTGAACAGGTGATCCGAACCCTCGCCGTCGCCGTACGCGATGGAACGACGCTCGTTCATGATCCAGCGACCGGGCTCACCCATCGCACCCCTCGCGCTCTACCTCCCGGCCGCGCGGAGCTGGACGGGACCGAGGTGAGCGGGTGGCCCGTCGTACATCCCGCTGCCTGCGGCGGAACCGTCCCGGTCAGCGTCTGCTGGTCGCCGATCGTCCGCTGCAACCTTCAGTGCCCGCACTGCCTGGACGACAAATCCGTCACCGAACTGAGGGCGGCCGACCGGCGGCGGATCGCCCGCCTGATCGCGGGCACGGACGTCCTGGGAGTGGACATCTCCGGCGGAGAACCGCTCCTGCTGCCCGACCTCGCCGAGCTGGCCGACGAGCTGACGGCGGGCGGCTGCACGGTCAGCATGACCACCAACGGCTGGCACCTCCAGCGCCGCGCCGCCCGGCTCGCCGGGCATGTGGACGCGGTCAAGGTCAGTCTCGACGCCCCGAGCAGCCTGGTTCACGACGCGTGGCGCGGGCCGGAATCGTTCAGCCGCGCCATCCACGGGGTAAAGGAGGCCGTCGCAGCCGGTCTGTGCGTGCAGATCCAGAGCGTGCTCATGGCGTCCAGCCATGCTTTCGCGCAGGACCTGGTACGGCTCGCGCACCGCCTCGGGGCCGCAGGCGTCACGTTCCTGCAAATGCTCCCCATCGGCGAGGCCGCCCGGCTGCCACCGGCGGAGATGCTGAGCGACAACGAGGCCCACGCACTCATGGAACGGCTCGACGTGCCGCCCGGCCTGACGGCACGGCTTCGCACCCGGCGCGGCGCGGGGGGCTTCACCGTCATCCGGGCCGACGGCCGGGTGTGGCGCAACGACCGTCCGGCCGAGCACATCTCCGCCCTGCGCCCGCTGCGCAGCCCGGCAGACCTCGCCTTGACCGGACCGGACGGGTCCGCATGAGCAGGGTCTTCGAGGGCCGCCGCGTCTGGCGCATGGACCCCGATCAGTACTGGGTCGCCACCCGCCTGCTGGCCATGGCTGCCCGTGAGCGCTTCGGAAGCGTGGACATGGTCATCGGGATCGCGAACGGCGGGCGGGCTCCGGCATACGCCATCGGCGCGGAGACCGGGGCGGTCGTGGTCATCGTCGAGGCACGCCACAACGCGTCCGAGGAGATCGGAATCCCCGCCACCGGCGAGGTGACCTATGACCTAAGCCCTATCCGCCAGACCTCGCCCGGCCCGATCCTCGTCGTGGACGACATCTGCGGAAGCGGCGCGACGCTCACCGCCGTGGTCTCCGGCCTTTCCAAGGGTGGGATTCGTACGGTGACGCTCTGCCGTAACGCGGGAGCACCGCCCGGCCTGCCCGACCTGTACGTGTGGGAGGTCGCCGACTGGGTGATCTTCCCGTGGGAACAGACTCCGCCTGGGCAGCAGACCAGCCGGCTGCCCGATGCGGTCGGGGTGCGGTCATGGTGATCGCGTTCGTGCTGGCTTCGTACCGGCCTGACACGCCCGCCGGGATCGAACGCGCCACGGCCGCCCTCGCCGCCGGCCTTCGCGAACTCGGCCACGAGACGCTCATTCTGAGCGGCACCGATTCGGCGGACTGTGTCCGGTTGACCCACCTCATTGTGTCCTTTCCCGCCGACGATGCCACGTTGCGGCATGCCATCGGCGGCTCCGCGCTCCGGGAGGAGATCGCGAAGATCCTTGATCAGCGGAGTGTGGACATCGTTGTCTACACCGATGCCCTGTGGGGTCTCGGCCGGGCGATGGCCGTACACCCCGCGCGCAAGGTGCTCGCCGTACACGTCGTCGGCCACGACGAAGACCTCGGCCCGGCGCTCGCGTCGGCCGAAGCCGTCATCGCGCCCTCGGCCACCGTGCTCAGCCAGGCGGCCGAGCGTGGCTATCCCACACATCGATGGCAGGTCGTACCGAACGCGCTGCTCTACGACGAATGCGCCTGGCTCGACGACACCCGGCGAGGGCGACTGCGCCAACGTGGACCCATCCGCGTGCTGGCCCGGGCCGCGCCGGAGAAGGGAGTGGAGGACCTTCTGACCCCCTCACCGCCGGATGGCCGGCGCGTGCAGGTCGTCCTGGCCTCGGCACCGTTCGAGGACAAGCAGGGCGGGCAGGCCGAGATCGTCCGCCGATGCCTCAGCGCCCCTCATCTAACGGTACGAACCGCCGGCCTCCTCTGGCGTCAGGTGCCGGGCTGGCTCGCGGGTGCCGTGGTGGTCGTCGTGCCCTCGCATGCGGAGACCTTCGGGCTCGTGGCGCTGGAGGCGATGAGCGTAGGCACACCCGTCGTCGCCTATGACGTCGGCAACCTCCCCGAACTGATCGGCCCTGGCGGCATCGTCGTCCGGCGGTCGATGGGAGCGGCCGGACTCTGGCGAGCCGCTGCGGCGATCACGAGCGACGCGGTAACCTACGTGCGTACGTCACGGGCTGCGTACTACCGGTCACGGGACTTCCGGCCCACCACAATCGCTGAAGCATTTCTGCAGGCGGTCTGGTGATGGAAGTTCCACTGTTGCTGGTCGACGGCCACAACCTGCTGTACCGCGCGACCTTCGGGTTCCCCGCGCCGATCCACTCCCGCGACAAGACCCGGGAACTCACCGGTGTCTTCGGATTCTTCGCCCTACTCCGGGTGGCGATCCGCGACGAGATCCCCGATCCGCCCGAAGTGATCGTCGTCTTCGACGGCGAGTACGGCTCGGCCGAGCGTAAACAGGCCGACGCCTCCTACAAGGCCAACCGGGTCACCGACGAGACCGCGCTCAAGCCGATCCATGCGCTGCCAGACGTCAAGCACGGCCTGGACGCCTACGGCATCGCCTGGATAGATCGACGACGCCGAAGCCGACGACACGATCGCCACCCTCGTGCGCCTGGCTCCCGGACGCGAGCGGCTGATCATGTCCGGCGACCGGGACTTCTACCAGCTTCTGGACCATGACGTCCGTGTGCTGAACACCGCCATGCACCCGGGCAAGCGCCATATCGGCCCACCCGAGGTGATCGAGCGCTACGGCGTCACCCCCGGCCAGTGGCCGTGCTTCCGGGCACTGTGCGGCGATCCGTCGGACAACATCCCCGGCGTGCGCGGGATCGGCTCTATCACGGCCGCCCGGTTGCTGGCCGGCGGCCTCGCGCTGGAAGACCTGCCGGGCTCCGGCCATCTGGCCGGAGCCGCCGGGCAGCGGGTACGGGATGCCTTCGGCCAGGTCGTGGCCTGGCGAGAGACGATCCGCGTCCGGACCGACGTGGCGGTACCGTACCGGCCTTGCGGCACCGCGAGCCCACCGCTCCCCACTCCCGCCGAGATCGTCGAGAAGCTGGGCCTGTGGTGAACCCGCCGTCGGTCCTGACCGTCATGGGCCACCCCGACGACGCCGAACTCTGGGCGGGCGGCACACTCGCCCGGCACGCCGAGGCCGGAGCGAAGGTCACCATCGCCGTCCCGGCCCACGACCCGGTACGTGACGCCGAAGCCGCCGCCGGTGCGTCCGTCCTCGGTGCGTCACTGCGGCTCCTGCCCGAGGTCACCGCGACGATCGTCGCCGAACTGCTCACCGAGCTGTGCCCGGACGTCGTCATCACCCACGGATGCCGGGACGTGCACCCGGATCACCGGCAGGCGTGCCTGGCCGTGCTCGACGCGCTCCCGGCGCCGGTGATCGCCACCGGCCGCCCCTGCCGGGTCTACATGTGCGAGTCCTACAACGGCCTGTCGCTGGACGGCTCCACCGCTCCGCACACGATCATCGACATCAGCACGACCTTCACCACGAAGATGCGCGCCCTCGCCGTGCATCGCTCCCAGCCCATCGACGAGCACTTCGGCCCGATGGCCGAGAACCTCGCCCGGCTGCACGGCGGCCGGATCGGCACCGCGTACGGCGAGGCCTTCACCCCCGTCCCCGTGCTCGGCCGACTTCCCGCATCCGACTTCCTGTGACTCCAGCGGAGGCGCACGACGATGCTCTACCAGTACAGCCTGCTCACCGCCGACGCTCAGACCCACCTCGCCAGGCAGGTCATCACCACCGGACACCTCGGGTCGATCGGCGGCGTCTACGTGCCGCGACTCGAAGCCACCGTCGCCGCCCGAACCGGCCGGGCCCATGCCATCGCGACCGCCAGCGCCACGGCGGCGTTCGACGTGATCCTGCGGGGGCTCGGCATAGGGCCTGGTGACGAGGTGGTGATTCCCGGACTCGGGTGGGTGTCGGTCGGCGCGACGGTCACCGCGACCGGAGCATCGGTGCGCATCGCCCGGACCGGAACAGACCTCACCCCTTCTTTTGAAGACATCTCCGGCCTGCTGACACCCGCCACGAAGGCCGTGGTCATCGCTCATCTACGTGGCCGATTGGCAGGCGATGTGGTGCGGATCGCCGCGGAGCTGCACCGGCGCGGCATCCCCCTGATCGAGGACTGTGCCCAGGCGTGGGGCGTTCCGAAGGCCGGTTCGTACGGTGCGGCGGCGTTCTTCTCCACCCAGGCGTACAAGCTCATCGCGACCGGGGAAGGCGGCCTCGCCCTGTGCGACGACACCGAGCTGGCCTCGCGTATACGCGCGCTGGCCGGAGATACGCGCGCGATTGGGTGAGCTGGACCGGATTGCCCATGCCGAGAACGAGAAGCAGCCGTCTCCGGGCCGGAGCGGGCCCGGATCCGAGCGCTGGAGCGGGAGAGCACCGAGTTGCGGAAAAGAGCTGCCGTTCATGAAAAGGCAGCCGCCTACTATCAAGCAAGACCGATGGTTACCGACCATCGGTACGCGCTACATCGGCCACTACAATGGTTCGTGCGCCAGCTTGTTTACGGGCCCGCTGAAGCGACTCCCATCTGTCAGAGGCCGGGGGGGTTGCATCTTCAACGAACTCAATACTGTAAATCGTTATCTCTGTACTTGGCCAATTATTTGACGTCAGCGTGACATAATCGGAGGGTTGGTGTTCAGCTACCATCCATCCATGAAGCTTCAAGATATCAGCGGCCTTAGTGAGAGCCTTAGCAGAATCCGTCCCATCAACGGCGATAACACGTTCTTCGGACACGAAGGCGTAACCATTCTCGGTGTTCAGCGTAGTGCCCTTGCTCAGCACTCTCCCAACGCTACCAAGATCGTCCACGACGCTCGCGTCGACTCGGAGTTCCGGAGTCGATAGGCAACCAGCCAATAGGAACGCCACCCCAAATATGGCTGCACCCTTGGCGTGCCTTCCAATAATCAATGACATTAGCCACCTTGTTCGATTCGGCATGGCTGTCACGGAACCTAACATCTGACATTCTTACTCACTCAGCGCATTTGACAGCGACGCACCTCCAGTACTCTTTAGCTGCATCCTTCGCCCACGGCTCCTTCTTAGGCCAAAACTGCTTCCCCTGCGGGTCGTACATTGCATCATATCGCAACCTCGCATCCGGATGGTTTTTGAAGCCGCTATTCCATCGCTTTTGGAATTCGGCGGAGTTTTTGCCCGCACACCCGCAGTACGCGATGGTCGCCTGCCAGTCCGTAAGCCTATGACCGTTGAGCCGATAATTTTCCTTCACCCATCGCATGCGGGCGGCCGCGAGATGTATACCCCACACTGGATTGGCCGCCAGCTCGGCGAGATCCTTATGCCCGGACTTACTTTTCTTTTCCATATCGGCATACATTTCTGGGTAGTACTTCTTGAGCAGCTTTCGGACCCTATAGGTCTCCACCTGGCTCATGCCGAAACCCTTCTTTGGGTCCTTGCCGAACCAGGATGCAAAAAGCGCTGCACCCCACCCAGTCTTAGGCTCAAAGTTGAAGCGATTGATCTCGTAGATGAGGAGCGCAGCCAGAGCGTTCTTGTCAATACCATGCTGGGTTGCCGCCTCCTCGATGTTTTTTTTGTACTTGTACAGCACAAGATATTTGCCATGATAGGGCCACTCAATTTTGGAGGATTTGCCAATCTTCGTATTGGTGTAAGAGGGGGCTTTACCGCCACTTTTTATATTCTTCGGATTGAAGCTCTCCAAGCCTCCTACGCTCACCCAGGTTATGGCTAGTTGCTCATTGGTGAGCTGTGGCGACCATTGCTGCATGTATTTGTTCTGGACTTTTGCACTGGCGTCCCAGAAGTTCGGCTGGTCCACCCGTCGGCCGTTGGGCATGTACTCATAGCCGAGGCGTTCGACTTCTTCGTCGGAGAGAAGCCCTCGCTCATAGTCGAAGCCTGGGGAGTTGACGTGGGCAGACCACCAACTCGAGAATTCGTTGGTCTCTGCGCAGATGCCAGCGTTGCAGATGTGACCTGAGCCTCCGCCGAGGCATCTCGTACCGGCGCAGGTCTGGCCGTGGCCAGAGTAGCTGGGACCGGCGTCGGGAGCGAATCCGATGCCGCTGAACCGGTCCTCTGTGGGGGTGTAGTAGCCGATGCCGGAGGTGGCGTGCCCGGTCGGGTCAGCACCGGTGAGAGGAGAGGCGTTGGCGTAGGTGTAGCGGTTGGCTTGCACCGAAGGCGCTGGTGTGA
Organism: Spongiactinospora gelatinilytica; assembly: GCF_003236385.1. Classification (GTDB taxonomy): domain Bacteria; phylum Actinomycetota; class Actinomycetes; order Streptosporangiales; family Streptosporangiaceae; genus Spongiactinospora; species Spongiactinospora gelatinilytica. The sequence continues at coordinate 1,961 of NZ_POUA01000122.1, read as the reverse complement.
GGGTGGCAGTGTCACGTGAGGCGAAGGTCGCGGTGCCAGGCTGGTACCAGCGGGCGTGCATGTTGACCTTGCCGGTGTCGGGGTCGGTGTATCCCCCTTGGTAGCCGAGCTTGCGCGGGGTGCCGGTCTGAGCGGTGATTTCGCCGAACGGGTTGTAGGCTGCCGAGTCGGTCAGGGCGGTGGCGGTGAAGGTGGCCACCAGATCGCCGTGCAGGTCGCTCAGCGCGGCGAGTGCGGGACCGGTGCCTTCTTGCAGGCCGAGTAGTCCGCCGGTTGTATCGCGGCTGTATTTGGCCTGGACGGTGCTGCCCCCACCGGTGACAGCGGCGATATCATTGGTCAGTCCCGAGTATTGGAATCCCTGCACGGTGCCAGCCTGGTTCCGAGAGAGCAGCCGGCCCAGGTCATCGTAGCCGTAGGCGATATCACCATCGGTGATGAGCTGGTCAAAAGCGTCGAAGCTCATCTGCGTGGTGGTCCCGTTCTGGGCGCGTGCGGCCAGTGTCCCCCGGGGGGTATAAGTATAGTCGGTTCCCCCGCCAGAGGTCAGCCGGTTGCGCTCATCGAAGGCGAACGTGATTGCTCCGGCCTTAGTGCGGTTGCCGGCAGCGTCCCATTCATAAGCGGTGGTTGCACCGCCCAGGGCCGTCCAGGAGGTCAGCCGTCCAGACCTGTCATATCCGTAGGTGTTGGCACCAGCGCCGGCGGTGCCGGTGGTGGTCTTTGAAGTGAGGTTGTCGTCCTTGTCCCAACCATAGGCGATCTTCGCGATCTGGGTGTTCGCCCCGTTCTTCAGGGTATGGGCGGTAGGGCGGTCCATGGCGTCGTAGTCGAAGCTTTGAGTACTGGCCTGGCCGGTGGCAGTAATCATCTTCAACCGGTCGGCGTTGTCATATCCGTAGGTGAGCGTTCGGCTAGTGACCGGGTCGGTGGCCGTGGCTAGGCGGTCGGCATCGTCCCAAGTGAAGGTGGCAGTGCCAGCGGCGTCAACGCGCTGAGCGGGATTGCCCCGCACATCGTAGGCCCAGGTGGTCTGCTGGGTGCCACCAAGGCTGACCGAGGTGAGCAAGCCGCGGTCGTTGTAGGCGATGGACATATCGCCGACGGCGGTGGCGCGTCCGGCGAGGTCATAGCCGAAGGTGCGATCGGCAGTGGCGGCCTCGGCACCACTACCACTTTGTTTAGTCAGCCGGTCAAGGTGGTCGAAGGTGCGATCGACCCTACCTCCGCCAGGGGCGATGGTGGCCACTTCGTTGCCAGCCGCATCATACAAGCTGGTCCATGTACGGTCGGCGAGCGCTGGGTGCGCGGTGGTAGCCGGTTCGGTGACGGTCTCGGGCAAGGCAAGGGTGTTGTAGGTGGTCCAGGTGGCGTTGCCGCGGCCGTCAGTGAGCCGGGTGCGGGCGCCGGTGGCGTCGTAGCCGAAGGTCGTGGTGATCGAGGTGGTGGCGGTGACCGGTTCGATCCGGGAGGTGAGCCGCCCCCCGGCGTCGAACGTCTGCTGGGTCATGTGCCCTTCGGCTGAGGTGACGGACGTCTGGTTTCCGGCGGCGTCATAGCCGAAGGTGGCAGTGCGCAGCACTGTGCCGGAATTGTTGAGGTCTTTGGCGGCGACCTGCCGTCCGGCCAGGTCGTATTCGGCCACGCTGGATTTGCCCAGCGGGTCTGTGGACTTGGTCAGGCGTCCGGCCAGGTCGTAGACGTTTGTGGTGGCGTGGTTGAGCGGGCCGGTGACCGTGGTCGGTTCCCCCGCAGGGTTGACGACGTAGGTGGTTGTCTTATTGCCGGGAGCGATGGACTTGGTCAGGTGCCCGGCATCGTTGTATTCGTACTTAGTGCGTGTTTGAGAAGATCGTTTAGAGCTCAAGGGCAGATGTAGCGGGGTTGGCGTCGTGCGGGTCCGCCCCGGGTGAGGCGGCGGGCCATCCCCGCGATGGCGGCCCAGCGGATCAGCGCCTCGG
>NZ_POUA01000121.1 GCF_003236385.1 Spongiactinospora gelatinilytica | reverse complement strand
CCTGCTGTCTTGTTGAGGGGGCCGGTCGGTGGCCTGAGGGTGCGTGCTGGCGGTGCGACGTGCGGCCCCGCTGAGCGGTCCGGGGAGGGGGCGGGGTGTGGTGTGGCGGTAAGACCGGCTGACGCGGTGTGGTCAGGTACACTTTGCGTGGCCTGTGCCCGCAGGCCGACTACGCGCGCCCAGCAGCGACGCCGTTCTCTCGGTCCGGATGTGAGTCCGGTTGGAACGGCGCGGGGCCGCCAGGGCGGTAGCCGTACGGCTGCCGCGAAACCGAGACCGCGCCCAGTGATGGGCGCCCCGACCAGGAGGCACCATGGCTCCCGTCGTCACCATGCGACAGCTTCTCGAAAGCGGCGTTCACTTCGGTCACCAGACCCGCCGCTGGAACCCCAAGATGAAGCGCTTCATCTTCACCGAGCGCAATGGCATCTACATCATCGACCTGCAGAAGTCGCTGTCCTTCATCGACCGCGCGTACGACTTCGTCAAGGAGACGGTCGCGCACGGCGGCACCATTCTGTTCGTCGGCACCAAGAAGCAGGCCCAGGAGGCCATCGCCGAGCAGTCCACGCGCGTCGGCATGCCGTACGTGAACCAGCGCTGGCTGGGCGGCATGCTCACCAACTTCTCCACCGTGCACAAGCGGCTCCAGCGCCTCAAGGAGCTGGAGGAGCTCGACTTCGACAATGTGGCCGGTTCCGGCCTCACCAAGAAGGAGCTCCTGATGCGCCGCCGCGAGAAGGAGAAGCTCGAGCGCACGCTCGGCGGCATCAGGGACATGGCCAGGGTGCCGAGCGCGGTGTGGATCGTCGACACCAAGAAGGAGCACATCGGCGTCAACGAGGCGCGCAAGCTGAACATCCCGGTCGTCGCGATCCTTGACACCAACTGCGACCCCGATGAGGTCGACTACCCGATCCCGGGCAACGACGACGCCATCCGCTCGGTGAGCCTGCTCACCCGCGTGATCGCCGACGCCGTCGCCGACGGGCTCATGGCCCGCGCGGGCGCCGGTCGCGGCGACGAGAAGCCGGCCGGTCAGGCCCAGGCCGAGCCGCTGGCCGAGTGGGAGCGGGAGCTGCTGGAGCGCGCCGAGGGCGAAGCGACCAAGGACGAGGCTCCGGCGGACGCCGAGGGCGCGGAGGCGGCCCCGCAGGCCGAGGCCCCTGCGGAGGAGGTCCCCGCGGAGGAGGCTCCCGCCGCCGAGGTCGAGGCCCCGCAGGCTGAGGCCCCGCAGGCTGAGGCTCCTCAGGCTGAGGCTCCTCAGGCTGAGGCTCCTCAGGCTGAGGCGAAGGCCGAGTCCGGCGAGGCCGAGCAGCAGCAGGGCTGAGCCTTCCGCTGAGCCCTCCGGTACGGCCCGCACGGGGCCGTACCGGGCAACGGATCTCCCCGGGTGGGCGGGCCGCCGGGGCCGCCCACCCGGTCCCACGACGACTCCCAGACGACTCCCACGAGGGAAAGACAATGGCTTCTGTGAACATGGCCGACGTCAAGCGGCTCCGTGACGCGACCGCCGCCGGCATGATGGCCTGCAAGAAGGCGCTGGAGGAGGCCGGCGGCGACTTCGACAAGGCCGTCGACCTGCTGCGCATCAAGGGCGCCAAGGACGTCGGCAAGCGCGAGGCGCGTACCGCCTCCAACGGCCTGATCGCCGTCAAGCACGTCGGCGACTCGCTGGCCGCGCTGCTGGAGCTCAACTGCGAGACCGACTTCGTGGCCAAGTCCGAGCGGTTCCAGGAGGTCGCGGCCACGGTCGTCGACCACATCGCCAACGCCAAGCCGGCCGACGTACCGGCCCTGCTCGACTCCCAGGTCGGCGGCAAGTCGGTCAAGGAACTGCTGGACGAGACCAACGCCGCGCTCGGCGAGAAGATCGAGATCCGCCGCTTCGCCGTGCTCGAAGGCGGTTACGTCGGCGGCTACATGCACAAGACCGACCCCCAGCTCCCGCCGACCCTCGGCGTGCTGGTCCAGCTCGACGTGCAGAACGCCGAGGTCGCCAAGGAGATCGCGCAGCACACCGCGGCGATGGCGCCGAAGTACCTGGACGCGGAGAGCGTGCCGGCCGACGTCATCGAGAAGGAGCGCGCGGTCTTCGAGCAGATGACCCGCGAGGAGGGCAAGCCGGAGGCGGCGCTGCCCAAGATCGTGGACGGCCGGATCAACGGCTGGTACCGCGACTTCACCCTGCTCCAGCAGGTGTTCGTCAAGGACGGCAAGAAGAGCGTCGGCAAGATCGCCGAAGAGGCGGGCGTGAAGGTGCTGAGCTTCGTCCGGTACAAGGTGGGACAGGCTTAGTCTTACTAGCAGCCCGAACAGCCCAGTCGAGGAGGCCGCCGTCGTGCAGGAGAACCCCGAACCCGCTACGCCGGCGGTTTCATCGCATTCCGGGCCATTGCGCTGGAAGCGTGTGATGCTCAAACTTTCCGGCGAGGCGTTCGCCGGCCGGGAGCCGCTGGGCATCGACGGGGTGGTGGTCGGCCATCTGGCCGACGCGATCGCCGAGGTGGTGCGCGAGGGCGTACAGGTGTCCGTGGTGGTCGGCGGCGGCAACATGTTCCGCGGCGCCACGCTCTCCCAGCAGGGGATGGACCGTGCCCGTGCCGACTACATGGGCATGCTGGGCACGGTCATCAACTGCCTCGCCCTACAGGACTTCCTGGAGAAGCGCGGGGTGGAGACCCGCGTGCAGACCGCCATCACCATGCAGCAGGTCGCCGAGCCCTTCCTGCCCAGGAGGGCGATCCGCCACCTGGAGAAGGGCCGAGTGGTGATCTTCGGTGCGGGTCTGGGCTCGCCGTTCTTCTCGACCGACACCTGCGCCGCGCAGCGCGCGCTGGAGATCGGGGCCGAGGCGCTGCTGAAGGGCACGCAGGTCGACGGCGTCTACGACTCCGACCCGCGGAAGAATCCCGATGCCGTACGCTTTGACCACTTGGAGTACGGGGAGGTCCTCACCAGAGGGCTCGGGGTCATGGACGCCACCGCGATCAGCCTGTGCATGGACAACGGACTGCCCATCGTCGTCTTCGACCTGCTGGGGGATGGCAACGTGCTCCGGGCGGTCCGCGGTGAGAAGATCGGCACGCTGGTGAGTCCGGCAAGGTAAGTCAAGCCCGCGGTCCGCGAGGGCCAGTCCTTCGCGGACGGGGACGACACCCCTCGTGGGCAGCGAAATAGGGAGCCGCTGTGATCGACGAAACTCTCCTCGAAGCCGAGGAAAAAATGGACAAGGCCGTGACCGTCGCGAAGGAGGACTTCGCGAGCATCCGTACCGGCCGGGTCGCGCCGTCGATGTTCAACAAGATCAACGCCGACTACTACGGCACGCCGACCCCGGTCCAGCAGTTGGCGTCGTTCCACGTGCCGGAGGCCCGGATGATCATCATCCAGCCTTACGACAAGGGCGCGATGAGCGCGATCGAGAAGGCGATCCGGGACAGTGACCTCGGGGTGAACCCGGGCAACGACGGACAGATCATTCGCGTGGTCTTCCCCGAGCTGTCCGAGGAGCGCCGCAAGGAGTACATCAAGGTCGCCCGGTCGAAGGCCGAGGCGGCGAGGGTCGCGGTGCGCAACATCCGTCGGCACGCCAAGGAAGCCCTGGACAAGCTCGTCAAGGACGGCGAGAGCGGGGAGGACGAGGTCCGGCGTGCGGAGAAGGAGCTCGACGACCTCACCCAGAAGCACGTCGCGCAGATCGACGAGCTGCTCAAGCACAAGGAAACCGAGCTGCTCGAAGTCTGAGCGGCGGGCCCGCCGAACAGCCCGCCTGGGCAGATGCGGGTGAGGCGGCTTCGCGTGCCGAGCGGTGGGGTTCGAGTTGTGTGGAGTGACGGTTCTGGCGAAACCGCGCATTCGGGTTGTTCGTGGCTGTTGAGGTGAATGCACGGCCGGAGGGGCCGGGGGCGGTGTCCCGGGATATCCGGCATTGTCCAGACACTAGGCTGGTGGATGGACAATAACCTGCAATACGAACATCTGGCCGGTGGGGCAGGTCTGCTGTGGATGACCTGGCCTGGCCCGGATGTCCGGCCTTGGCCGGGCTTGGATGCGGACGGCCTGGTCCGGTGGGGGGATCCGGCCCGGATACGGTCGGCCCGATCCGGACACCGGCAGGCCGCCGGTGGTCCGGCCTGGCCCGGGCGCTGCCATGAAGAAGTGCGTAAGAGAGTGAGACGCGCGTGGAATCTGCCGCCGACGGCTCCAGAACCCCCGGCGCCGCCGACGGCGACAAGGCGACCCGGCCCGCCGGCGACTCCGACGACGCGAACCGGCCCGCCGACCTGTCCGCCGATGCCCGCGCCGAGGCGGGGCGACCTTCCGGGGAGGCCGGTCAGGTCGCGGGGGAGACGGCAGGCAGGGTGACCGGGCGAAGCGGGCGCAACCTGCCGGCGGCGATCGCCGTGGGGCTGGTCCTCGCGGCGCTGGTCATCGGCTCGCTCTATACGATCAAGGCGTTGTTCCTGCTCGTCGCCGGTGTGGCGGTCGGCCTCGGGGTCACCGAGCTGGTACGGGCTTTCGCGACGCGCGGCATTCAGGTGCCGCTGGCGCCGGTGCTCACGGGTCTGGCCGCGATGATCGCGGGCGCGTATTGGGGCGGCCCCGCATACCTGGTCGGCGCCTTCGCGGTGACGATCTTCACGTTGCTCGCCTGGCGGATGATCCGCAAGAACGACGGCACCGAGCACGCGAGCGACGGCTATGTCAGAGACGCGTCCGCGAGCGTCCTCATCGCCGCCTACCCGGCGTTCCTCGCCGGCTTCGTGGGACTCCTGCTGGAACCCCCGGACGGCGCGCACCGCGTGGTCGTCTTCGTGGCGGTGACGGTCGCCAGCGACATCGGCGGCTACGCGGCCGGGGTGCTGTTCGGGCGGCACAAGATGGCCCCCGAGATCAGCCCGAAGAAGACCTGGGAGGGCTTCGCCGGTTCGGCGCTGGCCTGTGTGCTCGTCGGCGCGTGGCTGGTGTCGTGGCTGCTCTCCGGCGCGATCTGGCAGGGCGCGCTGCTCGGCGCGGTGGTGGTCGTGTTCGCCACGGCGGGCGATCTGGTGGAATCCGTCATCAAGCGCGACCTTCAGCTCAAGGACCTCGGCAGACTGCTGCCCGGCCATGGCGGGATGATGGACCGTCTCGACTCGCTGGTGGTCACGCTCATCCCGGTATGGGTACTGCTGGAGCTGTTCATCCAGCGATGAACCGGGACGGCGGCAGCCGTACGTCCTCGTGGAGTTCGGCCTCGGTGACCGGGGCGAGCCAGAGCCAGCGCACGGCCTCGCCGCCGAAGGCGAACCCCGACAGATCGGGCATCACCGGCGGATCAGCACGCAGGATCACTCCGCGATAGTCCGACCCGAGCGGAAACGTGGCCGGTTCGTGGTACCACCTGGCGGTGTGCCCGTGGCCCAGCCAGGTGACCGAGTGCCAGGGGTACTGCCCGAGCCACAGGAAGAGCCTGGCCGCCTCCCTGGGGTCGCCCCTGGTGGCCAGGGCCAGCTCGATGCGGGCGTAGGTCTCCGGATGGTCGATGTACTGCTCGACGGTGGGCATCCGCTGGCAGCTCATCCCCACGGTGGACAGGATCGTGTGGTCGCGCCCGTGCTCCGGAGGGCGTTCGCTGATGCCCACCGTGGGCAGGCGCCCGCCGCTCGCGTCCCAGTAGCGCCCCGCCGTACCGGCCCGTCCGTCCAGGTGTCCGAGCACGAACTGCTGGAACGACGGCCACGCGCCCTCCGACCTGCGCCACTCCCAGTACGAGGCCGCCTTGGCGACCCGCGGGGCAAGGCCCTCCATCGCCTCCTCCAGCGCCCAGGCGAACGAGGTCTCGCCGAGGGCCTCACGCGAGTAGCCCGGCATGCCGCGTGCCATGTCGGCCCACCCGGGGATGACGGCCAGCAGCTCGCCGTCCTCGTAGAGCGCGGCCCCGTCGCCCTCCTCGAACCACAGCACGGACAACTCGCCGAGCGGCCGCCGCCCCGCCGGGTGGCGGGTGTTGGCCCGGGGCATCAGCGGCGGCAGGCCCGCGTCGAGCCGGGAGGCGTCCACGGCGGCGGGGGCGGGCAGGTGATTGGCCAGCCAGACGGCTCCGTGGACCTCGCCGCCCGGGGCGCAGAGGTAAGCTACCGAGGAGATCTCGTCGCGTTCGACCACCAGCGTGCGGCTGCCGTACGGGTTGGCGTCGGTGAGCAGGACCTCCGCGCCGTCCGGTACGGCGCGGCGCCGGCTGCCGCCGTGGTCGCCCGCGGAGCCTGCCGGACGGGATGTCGCCATACAACCGCACTTTAGATCAACGCCGGCCCCGGGCCACGGGATGTCGGCACAAAGTCGGGACAATTCAGTGTCGAAAGCGAGCGTCCAGACGGTGCCCTCCACGTCGTCCACGTCATCCACATCGTCAAAGCAGCACGAATCCGCCACGGCGAGCGCGGAGCGCCCCCGGCTGACCCTCGTCGCCCCGCGCCGCGCCAAGCCCGCCCGTCATCTGGCCGACCTGTCGATGGCCGAGCGGCGTACGGCGGTGGCCGAGCTGGGCGAGCAGGCGTTTCGGGCGGACCAGCTCTCCCGGCACTACTTCGAGCGGCTCACGCACGACCCCGCCGCGATGACCGACCTGCCCGCCGCCGCGCGCGAACGGCTGGCCACCGAGCTGCTGCCGACGCTGCTCACCTCGGTCAGGGAGATCACCTGCGACGACGGCATGACCAGGAAGACCCTGTGGCGGCTGTTCGACGGCGCGATGGTCGAGTCGGTGCTGATGCGCTACCCCGAGCGGGTCACCATGTGCGTGTCCTCGCAGGCGGGCTGCGGGATGAACTGCCCGTTCTGCGCCACCGGCCAGGCGGGGCTGACCCGCAACATGTCCACCGCCGAGATCGTCGAGCAGGTCGTGGCGGGGGCGCGGGCGCTGGCCGCGGGGGAGGTCCCCGGCGGTCCCGGCCGGGTCAGCAACATCGTGTTCATGGGCATGGGCGAGCCGATGGCCAACTACAAGGCGGTGATCGGGGCGGTACGCCGGATGACCGATCCCTCCCCGCACGGCCTCGGCATCTCGGCGCGCAACATCACGGTCTCCACGGTCGGCCTGGTGCCCGCGATCGCCAAGCTGGCGGCCGAGGGGCTGCCGCTCACGCTCGCGCTGTCCCTGCACGCCCCGGACGACGAGCTGCGCGACACGCTGGTCCCGATCAACACCCGCTGGAAGGTCGCCGAGGTGCTGGAGGCGGCCTGGGAGTACGCCAGAGTGACCAAGCGGCGGGTCTCCATCGAGTACGCGCTGATCAAGGACGTCAACGACCAGGAGTGGCGGGCCGACCTGCTGGGCCGGCTGATCAAGAACCACCTGGTGCACGTCAACCTGATCCCGCTCAACCCCACGCCGGGGTCGAAGTGGACGGCCTCGCGCCCGCAGGACGAGCGGGCGTTCGTCCGCCGCCTCGAAGAGCACAGCGTGCCGGTGACCGTGCGCGACACCCGGGGCAGGGAGATCGACGGGGCCTGCGGCCAGCTCGCCGCCGCGACCCCCGCCGAGTAGGCGCCGGCTAGGGCCGGGTACGGCGCAGCAGCGCGTACGCGACCAGCCCGGCGGCCGACCACAGCAGCGTGGGCAGCGCGAGCAACGGCAGGTCCGCGCCCAGTGTGCCGTCGTTGGCGGCGCGCATCCAGCGCATGATCGGTATGAGCACGGCCCCCACCGGGGTGTAGCTCACCAGCAGCAGCGCGGCGAACCCGCCGAACAGCGCCGGCATCGACGCGGCGGGCGAGGGCATGATCGGCCGGCTGCTCAGCGCGCCGAGGGCGATGCCGGTGGCGACGGCGAGCAGGTGCAGCAGCACGCCCTGCGCGATCATGGCGGCCGGCGGGACGCCCTGGAAGCCGATCAGCAGCGGGACGACCACGGCGAGCGCGGCCAGGCCGGTGTTCACCGCGGCGCACGCGCCGAGCCCGGCGGTGATCTCCCGCCGGGGACCGCCCGCCGCGGCCATCGAGACGACCCGCTGCGCGTCCGGTTCGGTGTCCAGCAGCCCACGCGCGGCCCAGGCGAACACCACGATCAGCAGCCCGGCGGAGTTGGCGTAACTGCCGGCCGCGTCGTCGGCGGGCGCGCGTACCGCGTAGAAGATCATCAGCATCAGGACGAGGACGAAGAGGGGCTGGAGCAACCGGTGCGAGCGCGTGTAGGCGGCCAGCTTGAACCGGATCAGCGCGACGGTCATACCCGTGGGCCCTCCTTGGTCTCGGCCGCCTCGGGAAGGGCCGCGGTCGCGGGCCGCACGCGGACCTGGTGGCCGTCGGCGCGCAGCCGGGCCGCCAGTCCGGCGGCGGCCGAGGCCGCGGCGACCACCTCCACCACCGCGAGCGGTTCCTCCGGCTCGCCCGCCGCTCCCGCGGTGACCATCGTGTCGGCCACGGTGAGCGTACGGCGGGCGGTCACCTCGCGCAGGTCGCCCTGGTGGTCGCTGACCACCACGACGCCTCCGGCCGCCGCCACCTCGGCGACGATCATCGCCAGCTCGCCCCTGGCCCGCTCGTCCAGCCCGGCGAACGGCTCGTCGAGGATCAGCAGCCGGTCCTCCGCCGGGCCGAGCAGCGCCTGGACGAGCCCGACCTTGTGCGCGCTGCCCTTGGACAGCTCGCCGAGCGGCCGGTCCAGCAGCGGGGTGAGGCCGAGCCGGTCCGCCAAGTCGCCGTGCCCGGAGACCCCGCGTACGCGCGCCATCGCGGCCAGGTAGGCCGCGGCCGTGAACGGCTGACCGGCGGGGAAGGTCTCCGGCGCGTAGCCGACCCGCGCGGGACGGCCGGTGATCGAGCCCGCCGTGGGCCGCAGCACTCCGGCCAGCAGCCGCAGGAACGTGGACTTGCCAGCGCCGTTGCGCCCGGTCACTTCCAGCACCTCACCGGGCTGGACGTCGAGGTCCACGTCGCGAAGAATCCAGGGCCCGCGCCGGGTGTACCGAAATGAGACGGTGGAGAGGCGCATAGACCCCAAAGAGTATCCGATAGATCACTAGCTACCCGGACAAAACGGCCGATGCCCCCCTCAGTCGATCACGCCGATCTGCCGCGCCGCCCTGATCGCCAGCCACACCTCGGCGAAGTCGGCGCTCGCCGTGAGGTCGCGCCCGGTCAGCTCGGCGAACCTGCGCAGCCGATAGGACAGCGTGTTCTGGTGGACGTGCAGCGCCTTGGCGGCGTCGTCGAGCCTGCGGTCGCGCTCCATCCAGGTGCGGACCGACTCCAGCAGCCGGGTCTCGTGGCCCGCGTCGTACCGCAGCACCTCGCCGAGCACGTGATCCACCAGCCCGCCCAGCACCGCGGGGTCGTCGGGCAGCCAGCGCCCGGCCGTGTCGTCGCCGTAGGGCACGAAGCCCTGCCCGGACTCGGCGGCCCGCGCCGCGGCCCAGGCCGCCTCGCGCTGCGGCACCTTCAGCGAGGCGCCGGGCGGGAACGGCCGGCTGGCCCCGGTCGCGGCCCCCGGCAGCGCGCCCAGCGTCTCGCGCACCGTGGGGGAGTCGGCGGCCAGCACGTACAGGTCGTCGCGGCGGCGCAGGATCAGCCGCGGGTGGTCGGCCAGCGCCCGGTCCAGTGTGTCGTCGCGGGCCTGGCGCACCACCAGCAACAGCAGCATCCCCTGCTCGTCGTCGGGGTCGGCGGGCAGGCCGAGCCGGCGCAGGCGCCGTCGTACGGCGGAGGGATCGAGCACGTCCTGGAGCATCTCGGCCAGGGTCTCCGCGCCCTCGCGGCGCTGCGCCTCGTGCTCGTGGCGGGCCATGGCCAGCCGCAGCGCGGCGACGGTCGCGATGTGCTGGACCACCGCCAGCCCGGCCGGCCGCGCGCCCTCGCGCTCGAACGCGACCAGGAACCCGGCGGGCCCGCCCGGCGCGGGCACCGGCAGCACGAAGCCGCCCGGGATGGTCGGCGGCGCGTCCGGCGATGCGGGCAGCACCGCCGGATCGGGCGGCACGGGCACGCCGGGCAGCAGCGGACGGCCCTGCGGCGTGCAGAGATGGACCTGATAGCCCGACAGCCGCTCCAGCCTGCGAAACAGCGTCGCCGTGTCGAGGTCTTCCGAGGCCATCCAGCGCAGCGCGCCGAAGACCTGGAGCTGCGCGCCGAGGCGCTGGCGCGGGTCCTCCTGTACGGCGGCGGCCACCTCCTGCGCGATCGCGATGAACGGCACCGCGAGCGGCACCTCCAGCACCGGCATCCCGCGTGCCTCGGCGGTCGCGAAGAACTCCTGGTGCAGCGGCGGCACGTGCAACTGCTCCGACAGGGCGAGGGCGGAGACCCCCGCGTCGTCGAGCCGCCGCAGGTAGGCCCCCTGCCCGGCGGCCTGGCGGGGGATCGCCATCCCGGTCGTCATGATCAGCTCGGCGCCCAGCAGCCAGGGCGTGGGGTCCTCCAGCTCGCTGACGTGCGCCCAGGACACCGACCTGGACAACCCGGACTCGCCGGCCACCACGCGCAGCCGCAACTGCGGGAACCGGACCAGCTCCTCAACGGTCAGCCCACCCCGTTCGGGCTTGTGATCCGCCACAAGACCCACCGTAGCTCTTTGTGAGCACACCAATTGCCCCGCCCCGTTGCCGTTGCCGAAACTGACGAACAGGTGCGGCGGCGAGCTGGTCCCTCTGCAGGTCGAACCGCACGACCCCCCGATTCCCCTAAGAATCCCCCAAGTGGGCATGTGGTCGCGCCGTTTCCTGCCCGGGTGCGGCGCGACCACATGGTCACCTGTCCCTTGCGGACGCCACGCCCCCGTACGCCTCCGACCCCGAGCGGAAGGAACACCTCCCGATGACCGTGCCCCGAGGGCCAGTCGATTCCTCCCGAGTGCCGCGTTTCGCCGGACCGGCGACGTTCGCCCGGCTGCCTCGCCTGGACGAGGTGGGCCGCGCCGACATCGCGGTCGTGGGAGTGCCGTTCGACACCGGCGTCTCCTACCGGCCGGGGGCGCGGTTCGGACCGGCCGCGGTGCGCGAGGCGAGCCGGCTGCTCCGGCCCTACCATCCTGGGCTGGACATCTCGCCGTTCAGCGCGCGGCAGGCCGCCGACGCCGGCGACATCGCCTGCAACCCATTCGACATCGGCCAGGCCGTCGAGACCATCGAGGAGGCCGCCGACGCGCTCACCGCCGACGGCGCCCGCCTGGTCACCGTGGGCGGGGACCACACGATCGCGCTGCCGCTGCTGCGCGCCGCCGCCCGGCGGCACGGCCCGCTGGCGCTGCTCCACTTCGACGCGCATCTGGACACCTGGGACACCTACTTCGGCGCCGAGTACACCCACGGCACTCCATTCCGCCGCGCGGTCGAGGAAGGTATTCTCGACACCGAGGCGCTCGGTCATGTGGGCACGCGCGGCCCGCTGTACGGCAAGAGCGACCTCGACGATGACAAGCGCCTCGGTTTCGGCGTGGTCACCAGCGCCGACGTGATGCGGCGCGGAATCGACGAGACGGTCGACGCGCTGCGGCAGCGGATCGGCGACCGTCCCCTTTACGTGTCGGTGGACATCGACGTCCTCGACCCGGCTCACGCGCCCGGCACCGGCACCCCGGAGGCCGGCGGGATGACCAGCAGGGAGCTTCTGGAGATCCTGCGCGGGCTGGCCGGCTGCCGGCTGGTCGGCGCGGACGTGGTGGAGGTCGCTCCCGCGTACGACCATGCGGAGATCACCTCGATCGCCGCCTCCCACGTCGCCTACGACCTGATCAGTCTCCTCGCCTTCCGGGAATGACCATGACGACTGCGCCGCCGCCCATAACGGAGATAGAGACCTTCGGGGTCGAACGCATCCCCGACGCGGACCGCACGGCTCGCCCGTTCGACCTCTTCCGGGTCTCCTTCGGCGGCGCCAACACCTTCGCAACCTGCGTGCTCGGCGCCTTTCCCATCCTGTTCGGGCTGTCGTTCTGGCAGGGGCTCGCGGCGACCGTGCTCGGCCTGGTCACCGGGGCGCTGATCCTCGCGCCGCTGGCCGTGTTCGGCCCGCTCAACGGCACCAACAACGCGGTGTCCTCCTCGGCTCACCTGGGCGTCCACGGCCGCGTGGTCGGCTCGTTCCTGTCGCTGCTCACCGCGATCGCGTTCTTCTCGATCTCGGTGTGGTCGTCCGGCGACGCCCTGGTCGGCGGGGCCGCCCGGCTCGCGGGCCTGCCCCGGACCGCCCTGGCGTACGGGATCGCCTACGCGATCTTCGCCGGGCTGGTGCTGGTCGTGTGCGTGTACGGCTTCCGCTTCATGTTGTTCGTGAACAAGATCGCGGTGGCCGGGGCCTCGCTGCTGTTCGTGCTCGGCGTCTTCGCCTTCGCGGGCGACTTCGACGCGGCTTATCCGGGCACATTCGCATCCGCGGGTGATCCGCTGTTCTGGCCGTCCTTCATCGGGGCGGCCTTGATCGTGCTGTCCAACCCGGTGTCGTTCGGGGCGTTCCTGGGCGACTGGTCCAGGTACATCCCGGCGGACACGCCGCGCCGCCGGGTCATGGGCGCGGCCTTCCTGGCCCAGGCGGCGACGATCCTGCCGTTCGGGTTCGGCCTGGCCACGGCGTCGGTGATCGCGGTCAAGGCCGCGCCGTACATGGACGCGGCCGCGCCCAACTACGTGGGCGGGCTGCTGGCCGTCTCGCCCGGCTGGTACTTCCTGCCGGTCTGCCTGATCGCGCTGATCGGCGGCATGTCCACCGGCACCACCTCGCTGTACGGCACCGGCCTGGACTTCTCCAGTGTCTTCCCGCGCTTCAGCCGGGTCCAGGCCACCGTGCTGATCGGGGCGCTGTCCATCGTCTTCATTTTCCTCGGCCGCTTCGCGCTGAACCTCACCCAGAGCATCTCGACGTTCGCGACGCTGATCATCACCTGTACGGCGCCCTGGATGGTCATCATGATGACCGGCTACCTGACCCGCAGGGGCTGGTACGACCCCGAGGCGTTGCAGGTCTTCAACCGGCGCCAGCGCGGCGGGCGCTACTGGTTCACTCACGGCTGGAACTGGCGCGGCATGGCCGCCTGGATGGTCTCGGCCGCCCTGGCCATCGCCTTCACCAACATTCCCGGCCAGTTCGTCGGGCCGCTCGGCGGCCTCGCCGGGGGCGTGGACATCTCGCTGCCGCTCGGCCTCGGCGTCGCCGCGGTGCTCTATCTGCTGCTGCTCACCGTCTTCCCGGAGCCGCGCGCGGTGTACGGCCCGGGGGGTCCGCGATTCGTACGTGCCGCGGACACCCCGGTACCGCCTATCATCGGGCCCGGAACCGCGACAGCGGAGCAGCCCGCCCCCGTGTGAGGACGACCGTATGATCGTTGATCTCTCGGTGCCGATTCATACCGGCATGCCGGTCTATCCGGGCGACCCGGAGGTCAAGGTCTCCCCGGCGCTCACCGTGGGAGAGGAGGGCGTCAACGTCCTCGGGCTGCATCTCGGCTCGCAGTCCGGCACCCACGTCGACGCGCCCTACCACATCGACGACGCGCTGCCCGACCTCGATGTGCTGCCGCTGGATCGGTTCATGGGCCGGGCCACCATCGCCGACGTGCGCGGCCTGCCGCCGCGCACGCCGATCGGCCCCGACGCGCTGGCCCCGGCGCTGCGTCCCGGCCTCATCCTGCTCATCGCCACCGGCTGGGCGGCCCACTGGGGCACCGAGCGCTACCTGGCCCACCCCTACCTCACTCCGGACGCCGCCGCGCTCATCATCGACTCGGGCGTCCGCACGGTCGCCATCGACGCCCTGAGCGTCGATCCCACGCCGGTGCCCGAGACCGATTCGGCCGACCCGCTGCCCGCGCACCGCGTGCTGTGCGGGGCGCACGCGGTGATCGCGGAGAACCTGCGCAACCTCGACGTACTGCTGGACGCCCGCCCGGTCCGCCCGATCGAGGTGTCCCTGCTGCCGATCCGCATCGCGGGCGCCGACGGCGCGCCGATCCGGGCGGTCGCCCGGCTGTAGGTCACGAAGTACGCCGCGAAGTTGCCCTCAAGCGCGCTTGAGGTTGCAGCATGGGCCTGCACGTCACCGCAACAGAACGGCGGCGATCATGGACATCGGGATCGGCCTGCCCGGACACGTTCCCTGGACCGACGGCAGGACACTGGTCGAGTGGGCGCGGCGCGCTGAGGCGCGCGGCTTCTCCACGCTCAGCGTCAGTGACCGGCTCGTGTGGAACACACCGGAACCGCTGATCGCACTGGCCGCGGCGGCGGGCGCGACCTCCCGCATCCGGCTGCTCACCAGCGTGCTGATCGGGCCGCTGCGGGCCAATCACGCGCTGTTCGCCAAGGCGGTCACCACCCTTGACCAGGTCGCCGGGCCGGGTCGGTTGCGCCTCGGGCTGGCCCCCGGCCTGCGCGACGACGACTTCGCCCACGGCGAGGTGGACTACCCGACCCGGGGGAGGGAGTTCGACCGGCTGCTGGACCGGCTGGCCGCCGTGGTCTCGGGCGGCGATCCGGTCGGCCCGCCGCCCGCCACCGCCGGCGGCCCCCCGCTGCTGTTCGGCGGCGGGTCGGCGGCGGCACTGCGCCGGATCACGACGCATGGCACCGGCTGGATCGCCGGTGACGCCACGCCCTCGGCCCCGGCGCGCACGACGCGGTGGAGCGGGCTATCGGCTCGTACTACGCCTTCGCCGGCGAGGAGTACGCCCGGTACGGGGTGTCCATCGCCTACACCCGCGAGGAGGACATCGCCGCGGCGGTGGCCGAATTCGCCCGGATCGGCTGCGATGAGCTGATCTTCATGGGCAACGATCCCGATTCGGCCCAGGTGGATCTGCTGGCCGCCGCGGTGGGTCTGTGATCTCCTCCGCCGCGGGCTCGCCCGCGCGGTAGCGCCACAGCACCGGGAAGGCCGCCGCGGTGACCAACATGACGATCACCGCCAGCAGGCCGCCGCCGGTGATCGTCCAGGTGGTGTCGGCGACCGCGCCCACCGTACCGTGGGCGAAGTCGGCCAGCCGCGGCCCGCCCGCGGCCACCACGATGTCCGCGCCCTGCAACAGGCCCCGCATGGCGTCCTTGGCCGCCGCCTGCAGGATGGTCTTGCGGAACACCCCGAGCAGGACCAGGCCCGCCGGGCCACCGCCCGGCGGATCGCCGAAGGTCTCCCTGGCTCTTTGGTCACCCTCCCGGACAGGCCGGGCGAACGGCCACATGCTCGCGGAAACCTACCTCAAATGATCGGCAGTGGCATATCTCACAATGCCGATCGGGAATTCTCAACGACGCCCGCTGGTTCAGCCACAAGTTCCGGAATTCCCCCCACGACGAGGTCCCCGGTGATCGAGCTCCGCCAACTGCGCAAGGTGTACGCCAATGGCGTCGTCGCCCTCGACGGCGTCGATCTGAGCGTGCGCGAAGGCGAGATCCTCGGCGTGCTCGGCCGCAGCGGCGCGGGCAAGAGCACGCTGCTGCGCTGCGTGAACCTGCTGGAGCGGCCCACTTCGGGGACCGTCACCGTGGACGGCCGCGAGCTGTCCGCCCTCGGGCGCGGCGAGCTGCGCGCGGCCAGGCAGCGGATCGGGATGATCCACCAGCACTTCGCCCTGCTGTCCTCCCGCACGGTCGCGGGCAACGCGGCCTTCCCGCTGGAGATCGCCGGAGTGCCGCGCGACCAGCGCGCGGCCCGGGTGCGCGAGCTCCTTGAACTGGTGGGGCTGGCCGACAAGGCCGCCGCCGTACCGGCCCAGCTTTCCGGCGGGCAGAAGCAGCGCGTCGGCATCGCCCGCGCCCTGGCCGCAGGCCCCAGCGTGCTGCTGTCCGACGAGGCCACCAGCGCGCTCGACCCGGCCACCACCCAGTCGATCCTCGCCCTGCTGCGCAGGCTGAACACCGAGCTGGGCCTCACCATCCTGCTCATCACGCACGAGATGCAGGTGGTCAAGAGCATCTGCGACTCCGTCGCGATCATGAGCGACGGCCGGATCGAGGAGGCGGGCCGGATCACCGACCTGATCGCCACCCCCGGTGCGGCGCTCACCAGGGAGATCTTCCCGCTGCCCGAGCCGGCCCCGCCCGGCACCGTGACCGTGACGTTCGCCGGGCAGGCGGACGAGCCGGTCATGTCATCGCTGGTGCGGAAGTTCGACGTGGACGTCAACGTGCTCGGCGGCTCCCTGGAGGAACTGCGCGGCGCGCCGGTCGGGCGCCTTCGGGTGCGCATCGAGGGCAAGGGCGCGGCGGACGCGCTCGGCTACCTCACCGGACTCGGCCTGCTCGTGGAGGTGGCGTGAACTTCGAGGAACTGCTTCCCATCCTGGCGCAGTCCACCGGCGAGACCCTCCAGATGGTGGCCATGGCCACGCTGCTCACCGCGGTGTTCGGGCTGCCGCTCGGCGTGCTGCTGGTCACCGCCGACCGGGGCGGGCTGACCCCGGCCCCGGCATTCAAGGCGGTGCTCGGCGCGGTGGTGAACATCGGCAGGTCGCTGCCGTTCATCGTGCTGATGGTCGCGGTCATCCCGTTCACCCGACTGGTCACCGGCACCACCATCGGCACCGTCGCCGCGGTCGTCCCGCTCACGCTGGGAGCGGTGCCGTTCTTCGCCCGGCTGGTGGAGACCGCGCTGCGCGGCGTGGACCGCGAGGTCGTCGAGGCGGCCCAGGCGATGGGCGCGCGGCGGCTCGCCATCGTGGGCAAGGTGTTGCTGCCGGAGTCGCTGCCCGGCCTGGTGGCCGGGCTGACCGTGACCATCGTGGCGCTGATCGGCTACTCGGCGATGGCCGGGGCGATCGGCGGAGGCGGGCTCGGCGACCTGGCGGTGCGGTACGGCTACCAGCGGTTCGACACCGGCGTCATGATCATCACGGTGGTGCTGCTCATCGTGATCGTGCAGTTCGTCCAGAGCCTGGGTGACCTCGTCGCCCGCAGGCTCGACAAGAAATGACCGGTGGCAGGGACTGGCCCGGCCACCGGAGATCGGCAAAGGAGTAATCGGCGTGCGTAGGTTTCTCGGGGGCGCGGCGGCCGCGGTACTGACACTGGTGCTCACCGCGTGCGGGGGCGGATCGGGGGAGCCCGCGGCTCCGGCGGCCGACGGCGCCGTCAAGATCGGGGCCAGTCCCACGCCGCATGCGCAGATCCTCACGTTCGTGCGCGACAAGCTGGCCACGGGCGCCGGGCTCAAGCTGGAGATCGTGGAGTTCACCGACTACGTCCAGCCCAACACCCAGTTGCAGGACGGCAAGCTGGACGCCAACTTCTTCCAGCACAAGCCCTACCTCGACGACTTCGTCGCCTCCAAGGGCGGCGCGGCGCTGACGTTCCTGCAGCCGGTGCACCTGGAGCCGCTCGGGCTGTACTCCCGCAGCGTGAAGTCGCTCGGCGCGCTGCCCGCGGGCGCGAGCATCGCCGTGCCCAACGACGCCACCAACCTGGGCCGCGCGCTCAAGCTGCTCCAGGACAACGGGCTGATCACGCTCGAGGAGGGCGCGGGCACCGCGGCCACCGAGCGCGACGTGGCGGGCAACCCCAAGAAGTTCACGTTCAAGCCGCTGGAGGCGGCCCAGTTGCCGCGCTCGCTCCAGGACGTGGACGCCGCGGTGATCAACGGCAACTACGCCCTGGAGGCCGGGCTGAAGCCGGCCGGTGACGGCCTCGCGCTGGAGAAGGCCGAGGGCAACCCGTACGCCAACGGCCTGGTCGTCCGCACCGACCAGAAGGACGACGCCGACCTCAAGAAGCTCGCCGGGCTGCTGGCCGGGCCGGAGGTCGCGAAGTACATCAAGGACACCTTCGGCGACGGCGCGGTGATCCCCGCCCAGTCCTGAGCGGGAGGGGTCAGCCCGGCCGTGGCCGGGCGGCCCGCCTGCGCACCAGCGTGACGAGGACCGCTGTCACCGGGGCGGCGAGGAACGCCCCGGCGATCCCGGCGACCACGCTGCCGATCGCGATGGCGACCAGGATGATCGCGCCGGGCAGGTCGAGGGCACGGCCGTAGATCTGCGGGGCCAGCACGTGCCCCTCGACCTGCTGGACGAGCACGGTGACGGCCACCACGATGAGCGCCACCAGCCAGCCCTTGGCCACGAACGCCACCACGGCGGCCAGCAGCCCGGCCGCGAACGCGCCGACCACCGGCAGGAACGCGCCCACGAAGGTCAGCACGGCCAGCGGCAGCGCGATCGGCACGCCGAGAATCCACAGCGCCAGGCCGATGAAGAACGCGTCCACCGCGCCCACGATCGCGATGCCCCGCACATAGCGGCCGATGACGTCGAACGTCGTGTTGCCCGTGTCGAGCACCCGGACCCGCACACCCGGCGGGCACAGGTCCGCCAGCCAGCGGAACAACCGGTCGCCGCCGTGCACGAAGTAGATCGACAGGATCATCGCCAGGACCAGGCCGACCACGATCTCGCCGAGGGTGCGCGCCCCGGCGATGGCCCCGGTGGCGATCCTGGACCACTGCTCGTTGAGATACTGCTGCGCCTCGGTGGTCAACTGCTTCAGGCGCGCGTCGTCCAGGCCGAGCGAGCCCGCCGTGCGGTGCAGGTCGTCGACGACCTTGCCGAAGCTCGAACCCAGCTCGGTGAGGCCGTCGGCGGTGGGCGGCACGAGCAGCGCGACCAGCGCGGCGAACAGCGCCAGGCCGCCCACCCACACCACCGTGGTGGACACCGCGCGGTTCATTCCGTGCCTGCGGAGCCGTTGCGCGGCCGGGTAGAGCAGCGCGGTGATGAACACCGCGACGATCACGGCCAGCACGACCGTGCGGATCAGCCCGACGATGTAGAGGGTCGCCCAGGCCAGCAGGCCCAGGCCGGCCAGGTGCCAGGCGGCCGTACCGGCCCTGCGCAGGCCGCCGCCGTCGCCGGGCTCGTGGGTGGCCTGCACGGCCGGGGCCGGCTCGGCCGGGGGC
>NZ_POUA01000120.1 GCF_003236385.1 Spongiactinospora gelatinilytica | reverse complement strand
CCGCCGAGCCGGGCGCGACGCCGGCCGCCACTCCACCGCCCGCCGAGCCGCCCGCCGCCGCACCGCAGCCCGCCGGGGCAGATCTTTCCGTGCGGATGACCTCCTACCCGAAGGTCGCCCAGCCGGGCCGCCCACTGGGCTACCGGATCGACGTCGGCAACGCGGGCCCCGGTCCCGCCGTACGCCCGGAGCTGCGGGTCCGGCTGCCGGAAGGGGTCAAAGTGCTCAGCGTGGACGTCGCCGAGTGCAAGCCCGGCACGGCCGGTCGGGCGAGTGAGATCGTCTGCTCCTCGGGGGCCGACGTGCTGAAGGGCGGGCACGGCACGCTCAGCGTGGTCGGGCAGGTCCCGGCGGACGCCAGGGGCGCGCTGCGCGCGGTGGCCACCATCGGGTCGCAGGCCGTGGACGGCGACGCCGCCGACAACACCGCCGAGGCGGTCAACCGGGTCGGCGAGGGCGCCGACCTCGCGGTGCGCCTGACCAGGCTGGGCGGCCGGCCCGCGCGGTCGTACGCCCGCGGATCGCGCCGCGCGCCGGTCGCCACGCCGGGGCGGCGGGCGCCCGGGGCCAGGGTACGCGCGGTGGTGATGAACCACGGGCCGCAGGCCGTGCGCGACGGGCAGCTTTTCGTCCGGGTGCGCGGAGCCCGGCTGGTCGCCTCCGAAGGGGCCAGGTGCGGGGCGCACGCCGGATACGTGGGCTGCCGGCTGCACGCCGTGCCGGTGGGCGGCGGCACGCGGGTGCTCATGGTCTTCGCGCCCGCCGCGAACGCCCGGCACGCCAGGCCGATGACGGCCGCCGCGATGGTCTACTCCGCCGTGCTCGGCGACCGCAGGCCGGACAACGGCAAGGCCCGCCTGCGCGTCCCGCTCACCTGAGCGGCCCCGTTCAGGCCGAGGTCAGCGCGGACCAGGCGTCGGAGACCATCGTGTGCAGGTCAGGGCGGTCCGGCTTCCAGCCGAGCTCGTCCTGGATGCGCTCCGCGGAGGCGACGAGCACGGCCGGGTCGCCAGGGCGGCGCGGGGCCGGCGTGACCGGGATGGGATGGCCGGTGACCTCGCGGCAGGCGGTGATGACCTCCAGGTTGGAAAAGCCGGTGCCGCTGCCCAGGTTGTAGATGGCGTGCCGGCCCTCCTGGCAGGCGTCCAGCGCGAGCAGGTGGGCATGGGCCAGGTCGGCGACGTGGATGTAGTCGCGGATGCACGTGCCGTCCGGCGTCGGGTAGTCGTCCCCGAACAGGCTGAGGGAGTCGCGCCTGCCGAGGGCGACGGCCAGGACGTTGGGGATGAGATGCGTCTCGGGGGAGTGGCGCTCGCGGTAGACGCGGCCGTCCGGGGCGGTGTAGGCGCCGGCGACGTTGAAGTAGCGCAGGCTGGTCGCACCGAGGCCGTGCAGGCGCGCGTAGACCGTGAGGGTGGTGTCCACGGCCAGCTTGGTGGCGCCGTAGGGGTTGGTCGGGCGGGTGGGGTCGGTCTCGCGCATCGGGGTGCGCTCCGGCTCGCCGTACGTCGCGGCGGTTGAGGAGAACACAATGCGCCGGACGCCCGCGACCCGCATGGCCTCAAGCAGCGCGAGCGTGCCGCCGAGGTTGGACTCCCAGTACAGCCCGGGGTTTTCCACCGACTCGCCGACCAGCGACTTGGCCGCGAAGTGGACCACGCCGTCGAAGCCCGCCCCGCGCAGCACCGCCCCCGCGTCGGTGATCGACCCCTCGACGAACCCGGCCCCCGCGGGCACGGCGTCGGCGTGGCCGGTGGACAGGTCGTCGAGCACGACCACTTCGTGGCCCGCCTCCAAGAGCTGGGCGGCGACGACGCTTCCGATATATCCCGCTCCGCCGGTGACCAGCAGCTTCACTACGTGCTCCCGTATGTCGGATTGTGGTGGAATCTGTTTGAGTTTGTACGGCTGGTGTGCCCAGCATACGCGCTTTCGTTCTCGGCCTGGCCCGAAGCGTCCGGGTACGCTGACACCTCACTGCCACTATCGGCCCGTGCGGAACCGGATGCCCGCGTGAACAATGTCGTCGCCAACATCGCGTTGGTGCTGGTCTTCATCCTCACCGGCGGCTTCTTCGCCGGTGCGGAGATCGCGCTCGTCTCCCTCCGGGAGAGCCAGATCAGCAAGATCAGTGAGAAGGGCCGGCGCGGCGCGAGGGTCGCCAGGCTGGCCAACGACCCCAACCGGTTCCTGTCCGCCGTGCAGATCGGCGTGACCGTGGCCACCATGCTCTCGGCCGCGTTCGGGGCCGACACGCTGGCCTCGGAGCTGGTGCCGGTGGTCGCCGGCTGGGGGGTGCCCGGCGGGATCGCCCCGCCGCTCGCGCTCGTCCTGGTCACGCTGGCCATCTCCTACGTTTCCCTGGTGCTGGGCGAACTGGCCCCCAAGAGGCTCGCGCTGCAACGCGCCGAGGGCCTGTCGCTGCTGGTGGCCCCGGTGCTGGACCGGCTGGCGGTGCTGTCCCGGCCGGTGATCTGGCTGCTGTCGAAGTCCACGGACCTGGTGGTCCGGCTGCTCGGCGGCAACCCCGAGACCGACCGGGAGGCGATGAGCACCGAGGAACTGCGCGACATCGTGGCCGGGCACCAGGAACTACCCCAGGACGAGCGGCAGCTCATCGTGGAGGTCTTCGCGGCGGGCAAGCGGCAGCTTCGCGAGGTGATGCGGCCGCGCACCGAGGTGGAGTTCATGTCGGCGGACACCACGCTGGCCGAGGCCGCCGTGCTGGCCGCCACGATGCCGCACTCCCGCTTTCCGGTCTTTCGCGAGTCCTATGACAACGTGCTGGGGTTCGTCCACGTCAGGGACCTGCTCGATCCGGTGCTCACCGGCCGTACCGAGCCGATCAGTGATCTGGTGGCGATCCGGCCGGTCAAGATGGTCCCGGCCACCAAGCGGGTGCTGCCCACGCTGTCGGAGATGCGCGACGAGGGTCACCACCTGGCCATGGTCGTGGACGAGTACGGCGGCACGGCCGGCATCGTCACCCTCGAAGACCTGGTCGAGGAGCTGATCGGCGACATCAGGGACGAGTACGACGTCGAGGACGACCAGGCAGTGCGGCTGCCCGCCGGGGAGATCGAGATGGACGGCCTGGCCAACCTCGACGACGTCGCCGAGGAGACCGGCATCCGGCTGCCGCGCGGGCCGTACGAGACGCTGGGCGGGTTCATGATGGCGGCGCTCGGGCACGTGCCCGAGCACGGCGACGTGGTCGACTTCCTGGGGTTCCAGCTCGCCGTCACCGAGATGGACGGCAGGCGGGTGGCGAGGGTCCGCATCACCCGCCGCCTGATGGCCGGGCCCGAGCCGCCGCCGCCCGCGCAGGAGGGGGAGGCGGGGCCTGTCGAGTCGCAGGAAGGCACGGAGAACTGACAGAATCGGGGGCTATGGCACGTCCTCGCGTACTCTCCGGCATCCAGCCCACGGCAGACTCCTTCCACCTGGGCAACTACCTGGGTGCGGTCCGTCAGTGGGTGACCATGCAGGAGACCTATGACGCGTTCTACTGCGTCGTGGACCTGCACGCGATCACCGTCCCGCACGACCCGGCCGAGCTGCGCCGCCGTTCGCGCGTGGCCGCCGCCCAGTTGCTGGCCGCCGGGCTCGACCCGGAGCGCTGCACGGTGTTCGTGCAGAGCCACGTTCCCGAGCACGCCGAGCTGGCCTGGGTGCTCAACTGCCTGACCGGCATGGGCGAGGCCGGGCGGATGACCCAGTTCAAGGACAAGTCGGCCAAACAGGGCGAGAGCGCGGCCAGCGTCGGGCTGTTCACGTACCCGATCCTCCAGGCCGCCGACATCCTGCTCTACCAGGCCGACCGCGTTCCGGTGGGGGCCGACCAGAAGCAGCACCTGGAGTTGACCCGCGACCTCGGCCAGCGGTTCAACCACCGGTTCGGCGAGACGTTCACGCTGCCCCAGCCGCACATCCTCAAGGAGGTCGAGAAGATCACCGACCTCCAGGACCCGACGGCGAAGATGTCCAAGTCCTCCTCCAGCCCCCAGGGCATCCTCGACGTGCTGGAGGCCCCGGGCACGCTGCGCAAGAAGGTCATGCGGGCGGTGACCGACACCGGCACCGACGTGCTGGCCGACGACGACAACAAGCCGGGCGTCACCAACCTGCTGCGCATCCAGTCGGCGCTGACCGGCACGCCCATCCCCGAGCTGGAGGCCCGCTACGCCGGGCAGGGCTACGGCACCTTCAAGAAGGACGTGGCGGAGGCCGTGGTGGAGGCGTTCTCGCCGATCCGCGAGCGCACCGAGAAGCTGCTGGCCAACGAGGCCGAGCTGGACCGGCTGCTGGCCATCGGGGCCGAGCGCGCGGGCGCGGTGGCCCGCGGCACGATGGCCACGGTCCGCGACCGCATCGGGTTCCTGCCCCGCGCCTGACGCGCTCTTGTCACCGACCTTGCGCCTGACCTCGTGCGGGGTGGGTAGGGCCTGGTCATGGGCGGTCTGGTAGAGCGCGTGTCGGCGCGCGTGGCGGCGGTGCGGGAGCGTGGGAGCGGGGCGCTGCGGCGCTTCAGGGTCAGGTGGGCGTGGCTCGACCACCTGATCCGCACCGTGCAGCGCTACCAGGTCACCTCGGCCGACCGGCTGGCGGGCGCGGTGACCTACTTCGCCTTCCTGTCCTTCTTCCCGCTCATCGCGCTGGCGTTCGCGCTGCTCGGGTACGTCGTGACGGTCAGCCCGAACGCCCAGCACACGCTCCAGCGGGCCATCGAGGAGCAGTTGCCCGGCCTGGCCGGGCAGCTCAGCCTCCAGGACGTCAGCCAGGCCCGGGTCGGCGCGGGGATCATCGGTCTGCTGGGCCTGCTCTATTCCGGGCTCGGCGCGGTGGACGCGCTTCGCGAGGCGCTGCGCGAGGTCTGGCTGACCACCCGGCCCCCGCTCAACTTCTTCCTGGCCAAGCTGCGCGACCTGGTGGCGCTCGCGCTGGTCGGGGCGACGCTGCTGATCTCGGTGGGCGTCGGCGGCGCGGCCACCGGGGCCACCGCGACGGTGGCGGACTGGACGGGCCTGGCCCATTCGCCGGCCGGGCACGCCGGGGTGTGGGTGGCCGGTGTGGTGGTGAGCGTGGCCGCTGACATGCTGGTCTTCTTGGTGGTGCTCGGCTGGCTGGCCGAGGCGTCCCAGCCGCTCGGGGTGCTGCTGCGCGGCTCACTGCTCGGCGCGGTCGCGTTCGGGCTGCTCAAGCAGGTCGCCACGCTGGTGCTGGCGAGCACGCTGCGCAACCCGGTCTACGGCACGTTCGCGGTCGTCGTCGGGCTGCTGGTGTGGATCAACCTGTCCGGCCGGATCGTCCTGTACGCCGCGGCGTGGACGGCGACGGCCCAGATGGGCCCGCCGCCCGAACCGACCCCCGTGCCCTCCAACACCACCGCCCGCCGTACTTCCTCGGCCTGAACGGCGGGCTCTGGCTCAGCCTGAACGGCGGGCCCGGCGACGTCCCCTGGCGCGGCGCTCCAGCCCGTACAGCACCCAGGCCAGCCCGCCGATCAGGCCCACCCCGATCACCACCAGCATGGTCGTGTCCTGGCGTCCCTTGGGGGCGGCCACGGGCGCGGCGGCGGGCGTCTGCGGCCCCGGGGCCCCGGCCCGCGCGTCCACCGGCTTGGTGGGCACCACCTCCGGCAGCGGCTCGACCAGTTCCCCGACCGGGGTCACCTTGCCGCGCGCGGCGAACCCCCAGTCCAGCAGTTCGCCCACCTCCTCCCAGAACGACCCCTCGTGCCGCATGACCACGACGATGATCGTGTGCGCGCCGCGCCGGGCGGCCCCGACGAAGCTGCCCTGGGCCTTGGTGGTCCAGCCGTTCTTGATTCCGATCATGCCCCGGTACTTGCCGAGCAGCCGGTTGTGGTTGGAGATCTCGTAGTGCTTGCCCTTGGGGGCGGGGAAGTCGGCGGTCCGCGTGCTCACGTACCTGCGGAAGTCGGCGTTGGCCAGCCCGGCGCGGGCGATCAGCGCCAGGTCGTAGGCGGAGCTGCGCTGGCCGGGCTGGTCCAGCCCGCTCGGCGTCTTGGCCACGGTGTCGCGCGCCTGGAGGCGGCGGGCCACGGAGTTCATCTCGGCCATGGTCTCGCCGAGGCTCCCATTGGCCTCGGCGAGCGCCATCGCCGCGTCGTTGCCCGAGGACATCATCAGCGCCAGGAACAGGTCCTCGACCCGGTAGCTGCCCTTGACGTGCAGGCCGACCGCGCTGCCCTCCTGGTTACAGGCATTGCGGCTGGGCTTGATCCTGGCGTCCTTGTCCAATTTGGGGATCAGCGTGAGCGCGGTGAGGGTCTTCAGCGTGCTCGCCGGGCGGTAGTGCCCGTGCGGGTCCTTGGCGGCGAGGACCTGACCGGTGGTCGCGTCGGCGACCACATAGGCGCTGGCCTTGCTCTTGGGCGGGGGCGCGAGGCCGGGCGGCAGCGACTCGGGCAGCACGATGCCGCGCCCGCCGAGTAGCCGCCCGCCGACCGGCTGGGCGGCCCCGGCCGCACCGGCCTCCGGCTCGGGCTCGGCGGTCGCGGGTACGGCCTGCGGACCCGGTCTCTGGTAAGCGGTGGTCGCCGTGGCCACGCCGCTCTGGACGGTCGTGGCCAGGATCGCCGTGACCAGCAGTGCGGCGGCTGATTTCAGGTGATCTGTCCGCATATTGAGCCCAGCGTATCTTCTGCGCGGAATTGCATGTGACATCACTTCCCAGTGCGTCCGGTGGACTACCTGGTGTACGCCACGCTTGATACTGAGCACATGCAAATGTCACGAAGGATCGCCGCATTTCTCCTGGTGGTTGCCGCTTTCATGATCTTTGAGTGGATCAATCTTGGCTTCAACCTCGCGGACGGCCACGCCACCGCATTCTATGTGGTCCACGGCATCCTGATCGGCGTCAACATCCTCATCGCGCTGGCTCTGGGCGTCATCGGCTGGCGGGCGCTGCGCCGCCGGTGAGCAGTCCGATGGTGGCCCGGAACAGCTCCTCGGCCTGCTCCCGGGAGTCGCCGATGCTGGTGAAGCCGAGCTTGCCGTGCTCGGGTACCGCGCCGAGCAGGTGCAGCACGTTCCCGGTACGGCCGGCCCGGTCGAACCCCAGCCCGGCCCGCTCCAGCATCGCGACCACCTCGCCCGCCGAGCGGCCCCGCAACCAGGGCGAGGAGCAGTTGTCCGTCGCCACGTAGTACTTCGGCCGCCCTCCGGCCACCAGCGTCCCGGCCCCGGGGTCGTAGGAGGCCCCGGTGGTGAGCAGCGCCGCGCCGAAGGGGTGCGTGGTGCCGCCGAACCTCAGGTTGATCTCGCACAGCAGCGCGCCGTACCCGCCGTCGGTCTTCAGCGCGAAGAAGTCCATCCCGAGCAGGCCCACCACGCCGCGCTCGGCCAGCACCCGCGCGACCCGGCGGGCGCACTCGCCGACCTGCCGCCGGTAGAGGTCGCGGGCCGGGAAGGTGCAGCCCTGGTAGACGTCGGAGTTCGCGCCGCCGAACACCTGGTCGTGGGTGGCCACCACGTCGAAACGGCCGTCCGGGGTGATCTGGGCCAGCGCGCTGGGGTGGTACATCGGCCGGTGCTCGATGAACTCCTCGATCACCGCGCCCCGCTCGGAGATCTTGCGGGCGAAGCTCTCCCAGGTCTCCCCGGCGGCGGAGAAGACGGTCGGCGACTCGGTGAGGGCCATGCCCGGCGTGCCGGCCACCACCGCGTTGCCGAGCCCGGAGTAACCGTCGTTGAGCTTGACGATCAGCCGGTCGCCCGCCCGGAGCGCGCGGGCGGCCCGCTCGGCGTCCGGCAGCGAGTACAGGTCGCCCGCGCCGCGCGCCATCGGCACCCCGGCCTGCGCGCCGATCGCCCGCCCGCCGCTCTTGGAGCCGAGGTGGGCCAGCTTCGCGGGCGGCCCGTACACGGGCAGGCCCAGCATGTCGGCCAGCCGCTCCTCGTACTCGCTCACCGCGAACGGCACCAGCCAGGCGTCCGCGCCGGGGCCGACGATCTCGCGCAGCCGCCCGACCAGGTCGCTCCTCCCGACGACGGTCCTGGTCAGTGGCTGCGCGCCGGGCTCGCCGGTACTGATCATGTGCAGCCGGGCGCGGGCTCTCGCCGGGTCCTCCAGGAACCCCAGGTAGTACTCGACGATCTCCTCGTCCACCGGCCGGGAGGACAGGTACACCACGCGCACCCCGGGCCGCCGGAGGGTCAGCAGCAGGAAGAGCAGGCGTTCCTCGTAGGAGGTGATCCCGGTGATGCCGCGTAACTCGTCCTGGGGGAGGGACAGGGAGGGCACGACCACCAAGGTCCCTTCGCCGGGTCGGAAGATGCTGAGCCGCGCATGCTTCTCCGCGAAAGGGATATTCGCCATCACAAGCGGAGTTAAGCATGCATTTCTCCAAGTGCCATGAGCCGACGAGGTGCGATCAACCGCACCAGAAGGTGACCGTAATCAGGAGGTCGGCGGGAGTTTAGGACGGTGCGGAACGGGTGCCGGAGTAGTGGGGAAGGGCTATGGGACGTGGTTCGTTCGGGTGGTTCGGTGGGGATCCTCACGGAGAGCCACCATGGGGGGATACAGTCGAGTCATCACCTGCGCGCACGTCGGCATTCGTTTTCTGGAGGGCCGGGCGGGCAGGTTCACGGGGCGGCGGCCGGGTGATCGAAACCGGCGGACCACTGGAAATTGATTTGTATCGCGGCGTCCTTCCCGACGACGCCGCGTGGAAATAGGACGGTGACCGATGCGGGGACGGGACCTGCGAGGGGAACTCGACGCGTTCCTCGCCCAGGCTGAGCCAGGGCTCATCGACCTCCGGCGCGACCTGCACATGCACCCGGAGTTGGCGTTCGCCGAATACCGCACCACCGAGCGGATAGCGGCCCGGCTGAGCGAGGCCGGGCTGGTGCCCGCCGTGCTCCCCAAGGGGACCGGGCTGATCTGCGAGGTCGGCGACGGCGACGGGCCGACCGTCGCGCTGCGCGCCGACATCGACGCCTTGGCGCTCGCCGACGAGAAGGACGTCCCCTACCGCTCCACCGTGGCCGGGGTGTGCCACGCCTGCGGGCACGACGTGCACACCACGATCCTGCTGGGCACCGCGCTGTTCCTGGCCGGGCAGGCGGCGGCGGGGCTGCTGCCCGGGCGGGTACGGATGATCTTCCAGCCCGCCGAGGAGCTGCCCGGCGGCGCGCTGGAGGTGCTGGCCGCGGGCGGCCTGACCGGCGTCGGCCGGATCTTCGGCCTGCACTGCGACCCCAGGGTCGACGTCGGGCACGTCGGCCTGCGGGCCGGCGCGATCACCTCGGCCTGCGACAAGGTGAAGATCAGGGTCAAGGGCCCCGGCGGCCACACCGCCCGCCCGCACCTCACCGCCGACCTGGTGTTCGGCCTGGCCAAGATCCTCACCGAGCTGCCCGCCGCGCTGTCCCGGCGGGTCGATCCGCGCTCCTCGCTCAGCCTGGTCTGGGGACGGGTCGCGGCCGGATCGGTGGCCAACGCGATCCCCGACGACGGCGTAGCCGAGGGCACCGTGCGCTGCCTGGACGAGGCCGCCTGGCACACCGCGCCCGACCTGATCAAGGCGCTGCTGGAGCCGGTGGCGGGCCTGTACGGCATCGAGACCGAGCTTGACTACATCCGCGGCGTCCCCCCGGTGGTCAACGACGAGGACAGCGTGAAGCTGCTGCGCGAGGCGGCCGAGCAGGCGCTCGGCCGGGGCTCTGTGGTCCCGACCGAGCAGAGCCTCGGCGGCGAAGACTTCGGCTGGTACCTGGAGTCGGCCCCCGGCGCGTACGCCCGGCTCGGTGTGCGCGAGCCGGGCACCGCCGTCCGCCGGGACATCCACCAGGGCACCTTCGACGTGGACGAGAGCTGCATCGGCCTCGGCGTGCGGTTCATGGCCGCGACCGCCCTCACCGCGCTGTGGGAGGGCGGTCTTCCCGGCGGCGGGCCGCAGGTCGCCGAGGCCGTCCGGGCCTGAGCCCGGTGCTCAGAACCTCCCGGTCACCGGCAGCGTGACCGTGCTCTTGCCCGGCCACACCGTGACCCGCGTCCCCGCCGGATAGCGCAGGGTGTAGTCGCGGTCGGTGGACAACAGCACCACGCCGATCCGGTGACCGGCCTTGAAGATGTGGTCCTGGGCCTGGAAGTCCCACCGGAAGTCGTGCGCCCTGCCCGGCCGTACCGGATCGGTGCGGTCGGGGCGGTGGCGGTTGCGCACGTCGAGCCAGCCCCGGCTGACGATCTTGAACGGCGCCTCCACCGTGACGTGCTCACGGGTGATCAGGCACCCGATGTCGCCGGGGACGCTCTCGCCGTAGCAGTACTGCTGCCCCGTCGTGCGCAGTGCACCCGTGGCCCGCACGTCGGTGCCATAGTCCACCAGCAGCGCCGTCAGGTACGGCGAGCGCCCGCCGTCCAGCGCCGCCCTGACCTTGATCGTCGGCGTCCCGGACAGCCGCACGTCCCTGCGCAGCACCGGGGTCGCGTAGGCCAGCCGGTTGGGGTCGGCCGCGTCCGGATCGGCGGCGAGCTGTTCGGCCGTGCGGGTCTTCTGGTCCACGAACGACTCGGCGGCCCGCGCCGGCTTGAGCGGGATCGTCACCGGGCGGGTGCCCGGCAGCGGCCAGGACGCGTGCCGTCCCCACTGCCCCGCCGCGTACTCCACGTCGGCCTGCGGCTCCCGCATGATCCCGTTCCGGACTCCGTGCAGCCAGTGATCGAACCAGGAGTGCAACTGGCGCAGCCACTCCTCGGTGCGGAAGCTGAACGGGTTGGTGTGCGCGCCCTGGGTCAGCCAGATCTTGCGCGGCACACCGCGCTCGGCCAGCGCGTCCCACCACTGGGCGGCGTGCTTGGTCTTGACGTTCCAGTCGTTCAGCCCGTGGACCAGGAACACGCTGGCCCGGACCTTGCGCACGTCGTTGAGGTAGTTGCGGGCGTCCCAGAAGCGGCTGTAGTCGCCGGTGACCCGATCCTGGTCGGCCTCGATGCGGTCCATCAGCGCCCCGCACGCCTGCTGGCCGTCCGCTCTGGTCAGTACCGTCCTGGCCAGGACGTCGGCGTCCTCGCCCTGGAAGCCGCCGGGGGCCAGCACGCCGCCGTTGGCGCGGTAGTAGTCGTACCAGGAGGAGATCGCGGCGATCGGCACGATCGTCTTCAGGCCGGGCACGCCGGTCGAGGCGACCGCGTTGGGCAGCGTGCCGTTGTAGGAGACGCCGATCATGCCGACGGCTCCGGTGGACCAGGTGGCGCGGACCGACTCGCCGTTCGCGTCGAAGCCGCGGGCCCGGCCGTTCAGCCAGTCGATCGCGGCCTTGGGACCGAGCGTCTCGTTGCGGTCGCCGGTGGTCGGGCAGCCGGTGGCCCGGCCGCTGCCGACGTTCTCCACAAGGGCGATGGCGTACCCGCGTGGGACGAAGTAGTTGTCGTAGTAACCGTCGAACGCCACGGCCCGCGTCGCGCCGATGCTGTCGAGCAGGTCGGCCCGGTTGCGCGCGATCAGCCCGGCGGCGTCCTGGTTCTCCTCGTCGATGTCCACATTGTGGTTGGGGATGTTGTTGAGCGGGGCGTAGTAGGGGCTCGCCTCCATGATGACGGGCACCTTCAGCCCCTGCTCGGTCTCCTTGGGCCGCATGATGTCCACCGCGACCCGGTCCGCCCGGCCGTCGGCGTCACTGTCCACGCCGGCGACCTCGACGTAGACGGTCTGGGTGATGGCGTCGGCGCGGGAGAAGACCGGTTGGGTCGCCCCGTTCTCGACCTTGATCGCCGGGGTGCCGGCGTGCGCGGGGGGCGGCGCGGCCCCCAGGAGTAACAGGGCCAGCGGTACGGTCAGTGCCTTCCAGCCACGCATGGGTGCTCCTCTGGATGAGGTCGTCGCGAGTGTGTCGCGAGGCTTACGTGTGGAATGTCCTGCATGATCAGGGCGCTGGCAAGATCCCCGCCGAGCTGTCTGGTCACAGTCGCGCCTGAGGTCGATAACGGAGCGGTTTCGTTGCTGTTCACCGCTATTACCTGTGCGTGTGAGCAACTATGGTCCGGGCAGGGTCGCCGTGCGCGGCGTCGCACGCGCGACGAACGGACGGCGGGGAATTTGGAGGAACGACCTTGCTCCGCATCAGATTCGGCAAGCCGGCCCTGGGTGCGCTGGCCGGTGCCCTGCTTCTCGCCATTTCCGCCTGTGGCGGCGGTGGCGGGGGCGGTGGCGATGCCGCGAACACCGGCGCGTCCGGCTCGGGGGCCGCGACGTCCGATCTCAAGGTCGGGCTCGCGTTCGACATCGGCGGCCGGGGGGACAAGTCCTTTAACGATTCTGCGTACGCGGGTCTCATGCGCGCCAAGGACGAGCTGAAGGCCGAGGTCAAGGACCTCAGCCCGGTGGGCGACGGCTCCAACCGCGGCGAACTCCTCCGCCGGCTCGCGGGCGCCGGTTTCAACCCGATCATCGGGGTCGGCTTCGCCTACGCCGGCGACGTGGAGACCGTCGCCAAGGAATACCCCGACGTGCAGTTCGCGATCGTGGACGCCCCCTCCAGCGGCCCCAACGTCACCGGGCTGACCTTCGCCGAGCACGAGGGCTCCTATCTCGCGGGCGTGGCCGCGGCGCTGAAGTCCAAGAGCGGGCACCTCGGCTTCGTCGGCGGCGTGGAAAGCGACCTGATCCGGAAGTTCGAGGCGGGCTTCGTCAAGGGCGCGAAGGACACCAAGCCGGACATCAAGATCGACAGTAAGTATCTCACCCCGGACGGCGACTTCAAGGGATTCAAGGCCCCTGACAAGGGCAAAACCGCCGCAGAGAAGATGTTCGAGGACGGCGCGGACATCGTCTACCACGCCGCGGGCGACTCCGGGCTCGGCGTCTTCCAGGCCGCCGCGGCGGCCGGCGCGGGCAAGTGGGCCATCGGCGTCGACTCCGACCAGGCCCAGACCGTCAAGGACGCCGCCCTCCAGAAGATCATCATGACCTCGATGATCAAGCGGGTGGACAACGGCGTCTTCGAGTTCGTCAAGTCGGCCCAGGGCGGCGCCAAGGGCGGCAAGACCATCTCCTACGACCTCAAGCTGGAGGGCGTCGGCCTCGCCACCACGGGCGACCACATCTCCGACGTGCAGGACAAGGTGGACGAGGCGAAGAAGAAGATCATCAGCGGCGAGATCAAGGTTCCGGACAAGCCGTGAGATCGTTCCCGCCGGAATCGGGTATTCCGAGCGGGAAGGCGACCGAGGGCCCGGGGCGCGGGCCGGTGTGCTCCGCTCCCCGGGCCTCGCGCTACCCCGTCCCCTGGGGAGCGTTCGCACCTGCCCTGGAGATGGCATCGTGACCGACACCCTGGCCCCGACGCGGCCCCCCGCGGTCGAACTCGCGGGCATCACCAAGCGCTTTCCCGGCGTCGTGGCCAACCACGACGTCGAGGTGACGGTGGCGCCCGGCACCGTCCACGCCATCGTGGGCGAGAACGGCGCGGGCAAGTCCACCCTGATGAAGATCCTCTACGGCATGCAGCGCCCCGACAAGGGCAGCATCCGGATCAACGGCGAGGTCGCCGACTTCCGCACCCCGGCCGACGCCATCGCGGCCGGCATCGGCATGGTCCACCAGCACTTCATGCTGGCCGACAACTTCACCGTGCTGGAGAACATCATCCTCGGCGCGGAGCCGGCCAAGGCCGGCCGGCTGGACCGCAAGGCCGCCCGCGCCCGGATCACCGCACTGTCCGGTGCCCACGGCCTGCGCGTCGATCCCGACCGCCTGGTGGAAGACCTCGGCGTCGGCGACCGCCAGCGGGTGGAGATCCTCAAGGTCCTCTATCGGGGCGCGCGCATCCTCATCCTCGACGAGCCCACGGCGGTGCTGGTGCCGCAGGAGGTCGAGGAGCTGTTCGGCAACCTGCGCGAACTGGTGGCCGAAGGGCTCACCGTGATCTTCATCTCGCACAAGCTGGACGAGGTGCTGCGGGTCGCCGACGCGATCACGGTGATTCGACGCGGCACCACCGTGGCCAGCGTCACGCCCGGCGAGGTCACGGCCGGGCGGCTCGCCGAACTGATGATCGGCAGCGAGCTGCCCACTCCCGAGACCCGCGAGTCGACGGTCACCGACACGGTGCTGCTGAAGGTCTCCGGGCTGACCCTCGACCAGCCGGACCGCCGCCGCCTCCTGGACGACGTCTCCTTCGAGATCCACCGGGGCGAGATCGTCGGCCTGGCCGGAGTGGAGGGCAACGGCCAGTCCGAGCTGATCGAGGCCATCATGGGCATCCGGCACGCCACCGGCGCCATCACGCTCGACGGCGTCGACATGGGCGGCTGGCCGACCCGCCGGCGCAGGGAGGCCGGCATCGGCTACATCCCCGAGGACCGACACCGCCAGGGGCTGCTGCTTGAGGCGTCGCTGTGGGAGAACCGCGTGCTCGGCCACCAGACCGTGCGGCCGGCCCGCAAGGGCATCTGGATCGACCGCAAGGCGGCCCGGGAGGACACGGCGCGGATCGCGGAGAAGTACGACGTGCGCGCGCCCGGCGTGGACACCCTCGCCCTGGCCCTGTCCGGGGGCAACCAGCAGAAGCTCATCGTCGGGCGGGAGATGAGCGGGGAGCCCAAACTGCTCATCGCCGCCCATCCCACCCGAGGGGTCGACATCGGGGCGCAGGCCGTCATCTGGGACCACCTGCGCGACGCGCGCGCGGCCGGGCTCGCCGTACTGCTGATCTCGGCCGACCTGGAGGAGCTGATCGGCCTGTCCGACACCTTGCACGTCATCCTGCGGGGCCGCCTGGTCGCCCGGCTCGACCCCGGCGACCTCACCCCCGAACGGCTCGGCTCGCACATGACCGGCGCCGCCGCCGAGCCTGACGAGGCGGGGGCGTCGTGATCGGGGCGGCACTGCGGCGGACGCTGATCACCGCGGCAGGCGTGGTGGTGGCCGTACTGATCGCCTTCGCCGTCTCCAGCATCGCGATCCGCGTGGCCGGGGCCGACCCCTTCGCCGCGATCGCGGCCATGTTCGACTTCGGCGTGCGGCCGATCGACCAGGTGGACAGCGTCACCTATTGGATCAACCGGTCGGTGGCGCTGTTCATCGCCGGGCTGGCGGTGGCCGTCGGCTTCCGGATGAACCTCTTCAACATCGGCGTCGAGGGCCAGTACCGGATGGCCGCCCTGGTGTCGGCCTTCGTCGGCGGCCAGGTACTGCTGCCGGCGCCGATCCACCTCACTGTGATCATCGTGGTCGCGATGGCGGCCGGCGGCCTCTACGCGCTCGTCCCCGCGCTGCTCAAGGTGTATCGCGGGGTCAACGAGGTGATCTCCACGATCATGCTCAACTTCGTCGCCATCGGCCTCGCCGCCTACCTGGTGCGCGGGCCGTTCAGCGGCCGGCGCGAAGCGGGCCGGCTCGCCACCGCGACACCGGAACTGCCGCCCTCCGGCCACTTCCCCGACGCGAACTTCCTGATCACCATGTTCGGCCTGCCCGCCCCGCGCGGCGCCGGGCTCTACGGCTTCATCGGGGTCGCGCTGGTGGCCGGCCTGGTGATCTGGCTGCTGCTCGAACGCACCAGGTTCGGCTTCGAGGTCAAGGCCAGCGGCATGAACAGCGACGCCGCGGTGGCCTCCGGTGTCGATCCCCGGCGCATGGTGATCTCGGCCATGGTGCTGTCCGGCATGGTCGCCGGGCTCATCGGCCTGCCGGAGATCATGGGCCGTAACCACAACTACGGCACCAGCTTCACCGCCGGGCTCGGATTCCTCGGCATCGCGGTGGCGCTCCTCGGCCGCAACAAGCCGGTCGGCATCGCGCTGGCCGCCCTGCTGTTCGGGTTCTTGGACCGGGCGGGCACGCCGCTCCAGTTCGACGGGATCCCGCCCGCCGTCGTCGAGATCATCCAGGGAACGATCGTGCTGATGGTCGTCATCGTCAACGAGGTCACCCGGCGGATCGTGCTGCGCTGGGAGGAACGCAGAGCCGCCGCCCGGCTCGGCGAGGTGCCCGCGGGGGCCGCGGCATGACCGCGACCGCCTCCGTGGCGAGCGTGGGCGCCCGCCGGGTGCGCCGCTACCACCTGACGCTGCTCGGCATCGCCCTGCTGATCGTGCTGCTCTCCCTGGTCAGGATGCTGACCGGCGACAACGACCTGACCTCCTCCGGCACCTTCGCCGCCGCCCTCGGCTATGCCGTACCGATCGGCCTGGCCGGGCTCGGCGGGCTGTGGGCCGAACGCGCCGGGGTGGTCAACATCGGCCTTGAGGGCATGATGGTGCTCGGCACCTGGTGCGCCGGCTACGCCGGCTACCTCTACGGCCCGGTCGCCGCCCTGGCCGCGGGCCTTCTGGGCGGCGCGATCGGCGGCCTGGTCCACGCCGTGGCCACGGTGACCTTCGGCGTGGACCACATCGTCAGCGGCGTGGCGATCAACGTGCTGGGGCCGGGCGTCACCCGCTTCCTGTCCGAGGTCCTCTACCGTGACGACAGCGCGGCGGCCGAACTCGGCGGCGGCACCACGACCTCGCCCACCATGCGCGGGCAGACCCCCGACTTCAGCCTGCCGCTGCTGTCGGACGGCCCCGACTGGCTGAAGAGACTGGAGGACACGCACTGGTTCGTGCTGTCCGACCTCGCGGGCGTGCTCGGCGGCCTCACCCGGGACGTGGGCGTACTGATCATCCTGGCCGTGGCGCTGGTTCCGATCTCCTACCTGGTGCTCTGGCACACGCCGTTCGGGCTGCGGCTGCGCGCCTGCGGCGAGAACCCGCACGCGGCCGACTCGCTCGGGGTGCGGGTGTACCGGACCAAGTACATCGCGGTGATCATCTCCGGGGCGCTGGCCGGGCTGGGCGGGGTGTTCCTCGTCTTCGTCACCACCAAGTACGTCGAGGGTCAGACGAACGGGCGCGGCTTCATCGGCCTGGCCGCGATGATCTTCGGCAACTGGCGGCCCGGGATGCTGGCCGGCGGCGCCTCACTGTTCGGCTACGCCGACGGCCTGCAACTGCGCAGCTCGCAGTCGGTCACCGGGCTGTTCCTGTTCGGCGCGCTGCTGCTGCTCTGCTACGCGGCGCTGCGCATCCGCCGCGACCTCACGGCGCAGGTGCCGTCCGGGGGCTCGCGTTCGTATACGGTCGTGGCGGTGAGCGCGCTCGGCGCGGCGATCTTCTTCTGGCTCTGGCTGACCGTGGAGACGCTGCCCAACGAGTTCGTGTTCATCACGCCGCACGTACTGACGCTGCTGGTGCTCTCGGTGGCCGCGCAGCGGCTGCGGATGCCCAAGGCGGACGGCCTGCGTTACCGCAGGGGAGAGGAACGCTGACGTTGGCCGTGATGGACGTGGTGGATGTGGTGGATTGGGCGGCGCTGCGGGAGGCGGCCGTCGAGGCGATGGGACGGGCGTACGCGCCGTACTCCAAGTTCCCCGTGGGCGCGGCCGGCCTGGTCGCCGACGGCAGGATCGTGACCGGCTGCAACGTCGAGAACGCCTCCTACGGCCTCAGCCTGTGCGCCGAGTGCGGGCTGGTGTCCGCCCTGCACGCCACGGGCGGTGGCCGGCTCGTCGCGTTCACCTGCGTGGCCGGTCACGGTGAGCTGCTGATGCCGTGCGGGCGCTGCCGCCAGTTGCTCTACGAGCACGGGGGCGGCGACCTGCTCGTGGACACCACCGCCGGGCCCAAGCCGATGGCGGAGCTGCTGCCGTCCCCCTTCGGCCCCGGCGACCTGAACCGGGGGGCCTGACGTGGACGCCATCGAGGTCATCACCACCAAACGGGACGGCGGCGAACTCTCCACCGCGCAGATCGACTGGGTGATCGACGCCTACACGCGGGGCGTGGTCGCCGAGGAGCAGATGTCGGCGCTGGCCATGGCCATCCTGCTGAACGGCATGGGCCGGCGGGAGATCGCCGACTGGACCCGCGCGATGATCGAGTCCGGGGAGCGGATGGACTGGTCCGCGCTCGACCGGCCCACCACCGACAAGCACTCCACGGGCGGGGTGGGCGACAAGATCACCCTGCCGCTCGCGCCGCTGGTCGCGGCGTGCGGGGCGTACGTACCGCAGCTTTCCGGGCGCGGGCTCGGCCACACCGGCGGCACCCTGGACAAGCTGGAGTCGATCCCGGGGTGGCGGGCGTCGCTGTCGGGGGCGGAGATGCTGGGCGTCCTGCGGGAGGCGGGCGCGGTGGTCTGCGCGGCCGGCAGCGGCCTGGTTCCCGCCGACCACCGCCTCTACGCGCTGCGCGACGTGACCGGCACCGTCGAGTCGATCCCGCTGATCGCGTCGTCCATCATGTCCAAGAAGATCGCCGAGGGCACCGGGGCGCTGGTGCTGGACGTGAAGGTCGGCTCGGGGGCGTTCATGAAGACCCCTGAGCGCGCCGCCGAACTCGCCCGCACGATGGTCGAACTGGGCGCGGACGCGGGCGTGCGCACGGTGGCCCTGCTCACGGCCATGGACCGGCCGCTGGGGCACGCGGTGGGCAACGCCCTGGAGGTCGCCGAGGCCATCGAGGTCCTGTCGGGCGGCGGTCCGGCCGACGTGGTGGAACTGACCGTACGCCTAGCCCGC
The DNA here is from genome assembly GCF_003236385.1 of Spongiactinospora gelatinilytica. Lineage (GTDB taxonomy): Bacteria > Actinomycetota > Actinomycetes > Streptosporangiales > Streptosporangiaceae > Spongiactinospora > Spongiactinospora gelatinilytica. Next base: position 388 of record NZ_POUA01000120.1, on the reverse strand, counting down.
GAAATGCTGTCCGCGTCGGGCGCGCGTGGCGGCAAGGATCCGGCGGACGAGCTGAAGGGCGGCTCGGCCATGGACGCCTGGCGGCGCATGATCACCGCCCAGGGCGGCGACCCGGACGCCCCGCTGCCCACCGCCGCCGAGACCCACACCATCACCGCCCCGGCCTCGGGGGTGCTGTCCCGCCTCGACGCGTACGCGGTGGGGCTGGCCGCCTGGCGCCTCGGCGCGGGCCGGGAACGCAGGGAGGACCCGGTGTCGCACGGCGCGGGGATCGTCCTGCACGCCAAGCCGGGCGACACGGTACACGCGGGCGGCCCGCTGATGACCCTGCACGCGGACGACCCGTCCCGCTTCCCCCGCGCCACCGAGGCCCTACACACCGCCTACC
>NZ_POUA01000011.1 GCF_003236385.1 Spongiactinospora gelatinilytica | reverse complement strand
GTTGGGAGGGCGGGATTCGGCCCTCCCAGCATGGGGATCATGCTATCTGTCCGGAGCGCCTTGTCCGATGACGTGGCCGCGATCGTCGCCCTGATGGCCCGGTGCAGGGAGAGGTACGCAGAGCATCAGCCGGTCTTCTGGCGTTGTGCGGCGGATGCTCAGGACCGTCACGCCGAGTTCATCGCCACCCTGGTGGAGGACGCGGAGGTCATCTGCCGGGTGGCCGAGCGGGATGGGCGGTTCGTCGGGTTCGCGATCGGCTCGCTGGTGCCCGCGCCTCCGGTGTACGACCCGGGCGGGCCGACCTGCACGCTCGACGACTTCGCGGTCGAGGAGGACGGCGACTGGACCACGGTCGGTGTCGATCTTCTGAAGGCCGTCACGGAAGAGGCGCACCGGCGTGGGGCGGTGCAGGTCGTGGTGGTGTGCGGGCACATGGACGAGGCGAAGCGGCAGGCCCTGCGCCTCGCCGGGTTGTCCATCGCGTCGGAGTGGTGGACGGCCCCGCTCTGATCCAGAACGTGGTCAGTCGGTCAGGTGGCCAGGGCCGCGCGGAGGCGGGATTCGTCGACCCGCCAGAAGTCGTGCTGCACGCCGTCGATCAGCGTCACCGGGATCATCTCCCAGTATTTCTCCTGGTCCTCGGGAGATCGGGTGATGTCCCGCTCCTCCCACGGAACCCCCAGTTCGCCCGCCACGCGGGCGATGATCTCGCGGGCGTCGTCGCAGAGATGGCAGCCCGGCTTGCCGAGCAGCGTGATCCGGTGGGTCATGTCCGTCAACGCTAGTCCAGGCACGGGACGGTAAGACTCGCTGCCTCTCACTTTGTGCATACGTTCACAAAGGGATTAACCTGGAAGACGCTGCTCATCACCTTATCCACCGCGTCCGGGCACGCGGCAGCGCCGCGCCGGAGGCCCGTCCCCTGGAGTTCCGGCACGTGATACGCCGCCTGCCCCAATCCCGCGACCGTGGCATACCCGAGGCGACCGTGGCCCGGCTGCCGCTCTACCTGCGGGCGCTGACCGGCATGGCCGAGCGCGGGGTGGCCACCGTGAGCTCGGAGGATCTCGCGCTGGCCGCAGGTGTCAACTCGGCCAAGCTCCGCAAGGACCTCTCCCACCTCGGCTCGTACGGCACGCGCGGTGTCGGCTACGACGTCGAGTACCTGATCTACCAGATCTCCCGCGAACTCGGCCTCACCCAGGACTGGGCGGTGGCGATCGTCGGAATAGGAAACCTCGGCCGGGCGCTTGCCAACTACGGTGGATTCGTGTCGCGCGGCTTCAGGGTGGCCGCGCTGTTCGACGCCAACCCCGAAGTCGTGGGCGACCACATCGCGGGGTTGAATGTCGAGCACATCGACGAGCTTGAAGCCGTGATCGAGCGGCGGGGGGTGTCGATCGTGGTGATCGCGACACCGGCTGCGGCTGCCCAGCAGATCTGCGACCGGGTCATCGCCGTCGGGGTGACCAGCATCCTGAACTTCGCCCCCACCGTCCTCTCCGTCCCAGAGGGCGTCGATGTCCGGAAGGTCGATCTGTCCATCGAACTGCAGATCCTCGCGTTCCATGAGCAGCGCAAGGGTGATCGCGAAAGTGGGGGCCCAGTGATGGCCGAGGGGTTGCAGCAGGGAGCCAGCGCATGAGCGTCCTTGCTGTCGGGTTGAGTCACCGGACGGCACCGGTGGCACTGCTGGAACGCGTGGCCGTGTCCGGCGACTCGCTGGTGAAGCTGCTGCACGACGTACACAGGAGCGAGTGCGTGGCCGAGGCCATGGTCGTCTCCACGTGCAACCGGGTGGAGATCTACGCCGACGTCCACCGCTTCCACAGCGCGGTGAGCGGCCTGAGCGAACTGCTCGGCACCTATGCGGACGTACCGGTCGAGCATCTCACGCCGCACCTGTACGTGCACTACGAAGACCGCGCCGTGTCCCACCTGTTCTCGGTCACGAGCGGCCTTGAGTCCATGGTGGTCGGCGAGGGTCAGATCCTCGGCCAGGTGCGCCAGGCGCTGCGCCTGGCCCAGGAGGAGGGCACGCTCGGCTCCACGCTCAACGAGGTGGCCCAGCACGCGCTGCGCGTCGGCAAGCGCGTCCACACCGACACCGGCATCGACCACGCGGGCGCATCGCTCGTGGGCGTCGGCCTGGAGCTGGCCGAGCGGGTGCTCGGGCCGATCCAGGGCAAGCGCGCGCTGGTCGTCGGGGCCGGATCGATGAGCGCGCTGTCGGCCGCCACGCTGGCCCGCGCCGGGGTGACCGGCATCGTGATCGCCAACCGCACCTACGAGCGCGCCGTACGGCTGGCCGAGACGGTCGGCGGCCGTCCCGCCCGGCTGGACGACCTGCCCGCCGAGCTGGCCCAGGCCGACATCGTGATCTCCTGCACCGGCGGCGGCAACCTGGTGATCACCCCCGAGATGATCACCGGGACGGGCCCGCTGTTCCTGCTGGACCTCGCGCTGCCGCACGACATCGACCCCGGCGTCCGCGCCCTGCCCGGCGTGACCCTGATCGACCTCGAAGCGATCCAGAACTCCGGCCTGGGCTCAGGCACGGGCCCAGGCACGGGCACGGACGGCGGCGACGTGGTCGAGGCGGCCAGGCGGATCGTGGCCGAGGAGGTCGCCGGCCACCTTGAGGTCGTACGCGCCGCCCGGGTCACCCCCACGGTCGTGGCGCTGCGCAGCAAGGCCGCCGGCGTGGTGGAGGCCGAGCTGGGGCGGCTGGTGTCCCGGGTGCCCGACATGGACCAGCGGGTCAGGGACGAGGTCATCCAGACCATGCGCAGGGTGGTGGACAAGCTGCTGCACGAACCGACCGTGCGTGTCAAACAGCTCGCCGCCTCGCCCTCGGGCGATCATTATGCCGAGGCGCTGCGCGAGCTGTTCGACCTCGACCCGAAGATGCCCGAGGCCGTACGGCAGGCGGGGATCGACGGGTCCGTTCGATCTTCTCAGATGACTCGATCTTCTCCGGCGACCCGGCGAAAGGGGGAGCTGTGACCGAGATGCCCCCCCTCGAGCTGGGCACCCGCCGCAGCCTGCTCGCGACCACCCAGTCCCAGCTCGTCGCCGACCGGCTCACCGAGCTGACCGGGCGGCCGGTGGAGCTGGTCGGCGTGACCACGTTCGGCGACGTGACCAAGGCGCAGCTCAGCCAGCTCGGCGGCACCGGCGTCTTCGTCAGCGCGCTGCGCGACAAGGTGATCGACGGTGAGATCGACTTCGCGGTCCACTCGCTGAAGGACCTGCCGACCGCGCCCGATCCCCAGATCGCGCTGGTGGCGACACCGCCGCGCGCCGACCACCGGGACGCGCTGATCGGGTCCGCCAAGCTCGCCGACATCCCCCCGGGGGGCAGGGTCGGCACCGGGTCGCCGCGCAGGATCGCCCAGCTCCGGGCACTCCGCCCCGACCTCGACTTCGTGCCGATCCGCGGCAACGCCGACACGAGGATCGGCAAGGTCCTGTCCGGCGAGCTGGACGCGATCGTGCTCGCCGTCGCGGGGCTGTCGAGGCTCGGCCGGGAGTCAGAGATCTCCCAGATCTTTGAGATCGAGGAGATGCTTCCGGCGCCCGGACAGGGTTCCCTGGCGGTGGAGTGCCGCGCCGACAGGGACGATCTGGTCGAGCTGCTCGGCGTGCTGGACGATCCCGGCACGCGGGCGGCGGTGACCGCCGAACGGTCCCTGCTGGCCGCACTGGAGGCCGGGTGCGCCGCCCCTGTCGGGGCGTACGCGGTCACCGATGGGCATGTCCTGAACATGACCGCCGCCGTCATCGCAGTCGATGGCGCGCGTGCGGTTCGTAAGTCCGCCGCCGGGCCTCTCCCGGCGGCCATGGAGATCGGCCGCGACCTCGCCGCCGCCATGGTCGCCGAGGGGGCCGGCACGTTGATGGGGGAGCAGTCCCATTGAGCTCCGCGAGTCCGACCTCACCGATACCGACCAACTCACCACCGCCCTTCGTCGAGCACGCGGGCGGGTTCGTCGCCTTCGTCGGCGCGGGTCCCGGTGATGAGAACCTGCTGACGCTGCGCGGCGCGGCGCTGCTCGGCAAGGCCGACGCGGTCGTGCTGGACCGCGCCGCGTTCGGCGCGCTGCTGCGGCACGCCCGGCCCGACGTAGAGGTGATCGACGTCACTGACGACGACCCCGCCCCGCTGGGCGCGGTCAAGGCCGCCAAGGGCGGCAGGCGCGTCGTACGGCTGTGCCCTGGCGACCCGATGTTCTTCTCCTCGATCAGTGAGGAGGTGGCCGCCTGCGCCAAGGGGGAGGTGGACTTCGAGATCGTTCCCGGGGTGCCGCCGGCCACCGCGGTGCTGGCCTACGCCGGGATTCCGGCGGCGGCGTCCGGGCCGGAGTTCCGCGTCGTGGACGCGGGGCTGGTGGACGACTGGTCGGTCCACGCGGCGACCGCGGGCACGCTGGTGATCTACAACGCCGGCGGCGACACGGTGTCGGTCGGCAAGGCGCTGGTCGCGGCCGGCCGCCCGGACACCACACCGGTCGCGGTGACCGGCGCGGGCACGACGACCGAGCAGACCACGGTCGCCTCCACGCTGGGCAGGCTCGGGCCCGACCTGAAGCACGCGGTGATCGACGAGCCGTCGCTGATGGTGGTCGGCGAGGCGGTGACGCTGCGCGACTCGCTGTCGTGGTTCGAGACCAAGCCGCTGTTCGGGTGGCGGGTGCTGGTGCCGCGCACCAAGGAGCAGTCGGCCCGACTGGTGGAGCAGCTCCGCTCCTACGGCGCGGTGCCCGAGGAGGTCCCGACGATCTCGGTCGAGCCGCCGCGCACCCCGCAGCAGATGGACCGGGCGATCAAGGGCCTGGTCACCGGCCGGTACGAGTGGGTGGTCTTCACCAGCGGCAACGCCGTCAAGGCGGTGCGGGAGAAGTTCGAGGAGTACGGGCTGGACGCGCGGGCCTTCGCGGGCCTGAAGGTCGCCGCGGTGGGCGAGGCGACCGCGCGGGCGCTGGTGGAGTTCGGTGTGCGGCCGGACCTCGTGCCCACCGGGCAGCAGTCCTCTGAGGGGCTGCTCGCCGAGTGGCCGCCGTACGACTCGATGCTCGACCCGATCAACCGGGTGCTGCTGCCCAGGGCCGACATCGCCACCGAGGCCCTGGTGGCGGGGCTGACCGAGCTGGGCTGGGAGTGTGACGACGTCACCGCCTACCGCACGGTCAGGGCCGCGCCGCCGCCCGCGCCGATCCGTGAGGCGATCAAGGGCGGCGGGTTCGACGCGGTGCTGTTCACGTCGTCGTCCACGGTCCGCAATCTCGTAGGAATCGCCGGAAAGCCACACAACGTCACCGTTATCGCCGCGATCGGCCCGCAGACCGTGCGGACCGCCGAGGAGTTCGGGCTCAGGGTCGATGTGATGGCCGATCGTCCGTCGGCTTCGGCCCTCGCGGCGGCTCTGGCGGAGTACGGTGCCAAGCAGCGGCAGGCGGCCGTCGCCGCGGGGGAGACGCCTCGCCGGCCGTCCCAGACCCGCAGGGGCGCACGCCGCCGGGCCAAGTGAACGAGAAGGGGCATGATGAGCGCTGAGTTTCCGGTCGCCCGCCCGCGCAGGCTGCGCCGTACGGCGCCGCTGCGCAGGATGGTGGCGGGCACCCGGCTGCACCCGGGGGACCTGATCCTGCCGGTCTTCGTCAAGGAGGGCATCACCGAGCCCAACCCGGTCGGGTCGATGCCGGGCGTGGTCCAGCACACGCTCGACTCGGTGCGCAAGGCCGCCCACGACGCCGCCGAGGCGGGGGTGGGCGGCCTGATCCTGTTCGGCATCCCGGCCGTCAAGGACGGGCGCGGGTCGGGCGCCGACGACCCGGAAGGCATCGTGCAGCGGGCGCTGGGCGACGTGCTGGCCGAGGTCGGCGACGCGCTCGTGGTGATGACCGACACCTGCCTGGACGAGTTCACCCACCACGGTCACTGCGGCATCCTCACGCCGGACGGCGAGGTCGACAACGACGCGACACTGGAACGCTACGCCTCGGCGGCGGTGTCCCAGGCTCGCGCGGGCTCCCAGATGATCGCGCCGAGCGGCATGATGGACGGCCAGGTCGCCGCGATCAGGGACGCGCTCGACTCGGCCGGGTTCGCGCAGGTGCCGATCATGGGCTACTCGGTGAAGTACGCCTCGGGCTTCTACGGGCCGTTCCGGGAGGCCGCCGAGTGCGCGCCGCAGTTCGGCGACCGCAGCTCCTACCAGCAGGACTCTGCGGGCCCGATCGGCGAGGCGCTGCGCGAGGTGCGTCTCGACCTCGCCGAGGGCGCCGACGCGGTGATGGTCAAGCCCGCGCTGGCCTACCTCGACATCCTGCGCCAGATCCGCGACGCGGTGGACGTGCCGGTGGCCGCGTACCAGGTCAGCGGCGAGTACGCGATGGTCGAGGCGGCGGCGGCGAACGGCTGGATCGACCGCGAGCGGGTGATCATGGAGACGCTGACCGCGATCCGGCGCGCCGGGGCCGACCTGATCCTCACCTACTGGGCGACCGAGGTGGCCCGCCGCCTGCCGGTCTGACCGGCGCCGGCGGCACCACGGGTGACCACCGGGAACCACCGGCAACCGGGGGGTTTCCGGTGGGTTGCCGAGGCGCGTGCGTTAAAGTGCAAGCAGGCGTAAGCACCCACGCGGATGTGTCCCACGGTGGCTTTGGCGCGCCCTTTCCGGCGCCGCCCGCCGTGGCCTTCGCGTAGGCGATCCCGGCGCGCGGACGGAGGAGACCAATGGTGGGGGTACCACTCGCTCGGCGTGCCAAACGGCGGGGGCGGCACACGTCGCGGATCACCTCGGTGCTGGAGTACGCCGCGCTCGGCTGGGCCGTCTGCCCGGGGGCGCATCCGCTGCGCACCGGCTCGCGGGCCTGTTCCTGTGACCGCCTCGGGTGTCCCGATCCGGGCGCGCATCCGCAGTCCCCGGCGTGGCAGATGCAGGCCACCCTGGACGCCGCACAGCTCGGCCGCTGGTGGGAGCGTGACCCCGAGGCCAATGTGATCCTCCCCACCGGACGCGTGTTCGACGTCTTCGACGCCCCGCTCGACGCGGGGCTCGCCGCCCTCAGCCGGATGGACGCATCCGGCTCTGGCACCGGCCCGGTCGCCGCCAACGGCGACCGGGTTCTGTTTTATGTGGCCACCCGCGGCAATCCGGACGACGAGGACGAATGGTGGTCGTGCAACCTCGACTGCGTGCCCGAGAGCGTGGACGACACGCCTGGCCTGCGCTGGCACTGCCGCGACAGCTACGTCCTGGCCCCGCCCTCGACGCTGCCCACCGGGCAACCGGTGTCCTGGCTGCGCCCGCCCGACGGCCGCCCGCTGCCCGACCCGTTGCGCGTCCTGGACTGGCTGGCCGACTCCTTCGAGTGACCCCCGGTTCTTCGGGCGCGCTGGAGTGGCACCCGAGTGACCGGAGAGGGCCGGTCGTAGGCTTGTGAGGTGACCAGTAGCGCCAAGTCCTCCCAGGATCTGTTCGACCGAGCCCGCACGGTGATTCCCGGCGGGGTCAACTCCCCGGTCCGCGCGTTCGGCGCGGTCGGCGGCACGCCGCGGTTCATGGCCTCGGGCCAGGGGCCCTACATCACCGACGTCGACGGCAACCGCTACGTCGATCTGGTCGGCTCATGGGGTCCGATGATCCTCGGCCACCGGCATCCCGCCGTGATCGAGGCGCTGCGCGCCGCGATCGAGCACAGCACCTCCTACGGCGCCGCGACGCCCGGCGAGGTCGAGCTGGCCGAGGAGATCGTGGCGAGGGTCGCCCCCGTGGAGAAGGTCCGGCTGGTCAACTCCGGTACCGAGGCCACCATGTCGGCCGTGCGCCTGGCCCGTGGCCACACCGGCCGGTCGAAGGTCGTGAAGTTCGCCGGGTGCTACCACGGGCACGTGGACGCACTGCTCGCCGCGGCGGGGTCGGGGGTGGCGACGTTCGGCCTGCCGGACACCCCCGGCGTGACCGGCGCGTCGGCCGCCGACACGATCGTGCTCCCGTACAACGACGTGGCGGCGGTCGAGGAGGCGTTCCGGACGTTCGAGGTCGCCTGTGTGATCAGCGAGGCGTGCCCGGCCAACATGGGCATCGTGCCGCCGCGCGACGGCTTCAACGCCAGGCTGCGCGAGCTGTGTACGGCCAACGGCGCGCTGCTCATCCTGGACGAGGTGCTGACCGGCTTCCGGGTCTCCCGCGCCGGTTGGTACGGGCTGGACCCGGTGGACGCCGACCTGATGACCTTCGGCAAGGTGATGGGCGGTGGTCTGCCCGCCGCCGCGTTCGGCGGGCGGGCGGAGGTGATGGACCGGCTCGCCCCTGATGGGCCGGTCTATCAGGCGGGCACGCTGTCGGGCAATCCGCTGGCCTGCGCCGCCGGTCTGGCGATGCTGCGCGGATGCGATGAGGGGGTGTACGAGCGGCTGGACACCGTCGCCGCGGAGATCGGCTCCGCGGCCTCTGCGGCGCTGTCCGCCGAGGGCGTCCCGCACCGCTTGCAGCGGGCGGGCAGCCTGTTCTCGATCTTCTTCACCGACGAGCCGGTGCTTGACTTCGCCGGGGCCCAGCGTCAGGACACGTCCGCGTACCGGGCGTTCTTCCACTCGATGCTGGACCAGGGGGTGTATCTTCCGCCGTCGGCCTACGAGGCGTGGTTCGTGTCGGCCTCGCACGACGACGAGGCGGTGGAGCGGGTCACCGGCGCCCTCCCTCTGGCGGCCAAGGCCGCCGCGCGCGGGTGAACCCGGGCCGGCCGGTCGATCAGTTGGTCTCGGCCGACTTCACCGGGCGGGGGTCGCGGCCGGTCCTGCGGGCCCGGGCGCGGCGCTCCCGCTCGGCGGTGGCGAGCTTCTCCAGGTAGTTGATCTGGCTTTCGTGCTGCTTGCGCGAGACGGTTTGTATTCTCATGCATCTATTTTCCGGGCAGGGGACTGTTCAGCACAAGCGAGTATTTCTTTGGGGTGTAGTTTAGACTTGCTTACATGTTGGACCTCAACCGTCTGAAGGCGCTGCACGCGGTGTCGGTCTACGGATCGGTGGGCGCGGCGGCGGAAGCGCTGATGGTGACCCCCTCGGCGATCTCCCAGCAACTCGCCAAGCTGGAGCGCGAGACCGGCACGACGCTCCTGGAGCGCAGCGGGCGCGGCGTGCGGCTGACCGACGCGGCCGGCCTGCTCGCCGAGCACGCCGAGCGCATCCTCGCCCTGGTGGAGACCGCGGAGGCCGACTTCGAGGCGCTGCGCGGGGCGGTGGTCGGCAAGCTGTCCATGGCGGCCTTCCCCACCGCGGCGCGCGGGCTGATCCCCGCCGCGCTCACCTCGCTGCGCACCCGCCACCCCGATCTTGAGCTCCAGTTCTTCGAGCGCGAGCCGGACCGGGAGATACGCGAGGTGGCCCGCGGCGAACTCGACCTCGCGGTGGCCCAGGATTGGCTCAACCGCCCGAAGGCCCTGCCCGACGGGCTGTCTCGCGCCACGCTCTTCGACGACATCGCCGACGTGATCATCCCCGCGGACCACCCGCTGGCCGGGCGGGCCGAGATCCAGCTCGCCGAGCTGTGCGGCGAGCGGTGGATCAGCTCCTCGCCGGGCACGATCTGCCACGACTGGCTGGTGTTCACGTTGCGCTCGGCCGAGGTCGAGCCGGAGATCACCTGCATGGTCGACGAGTACGCCACGCAGATCGCGCTGGTGGCGGCCGGGCACGGGTGCGCGATCGTGCCCCGACTGGGCAGCGAACGCCTGCCGGACGGCGCGCGCGCCGTACCGATCAGGCCCCGGCCGACCCGGCGGATCTTCGCGGTGTGGCGCACCGACGCCGCCCGCCGGCCCGCCATCCGGGCCGCGGTCGAGGCGCTGCGCCGAGCCGCCGAGCCGTACATCGCCGGCGGCGAGGACGCCCGCGCCGAACCGGTCCAGGCGTAGCCCCGGCCCGCACCGGGTCCCTGCTCGCGTCACGCAAGGTACGTATGGGTAGGCTGAGGCCCACCATGGCTCAAACCACCGTCGTCCACCTGCTTCGGCACGGTGAGGTGCACAACCCCGGGGGCGTCCTGTACGGCAGGCTGCCCGGCTACCACCTGTCGGACGCCGGCCGGCGGATGGCCGAGATGGTGGCCGGCGCGGTCGCGGACCGCGACGTTTCCCTGCTGGTCAGCTCTCCGATGGAACGCGCGCAGGAGACCGCGGCGCCGCTTTCGGAAAAGCTCGGCATCCCCGTCGCCCTGGACGAACGACTGATCGAGGCCGTCAACGTGTTCCAGGGCGTGCCGATCCGCCCCGGCGAGGGCGTGTTCCGCAACCCGCGGCACTACCGCCACTTCTGGAACCCGTTCCGTCCCTCGTGGGGCGAACGCTACGTCGATGTGCTGGCCCGGATGCGCGCGGCGATCGACGACGCCAGGCGCGACGCGCGCGGCCACGAGGCGGTGCTGGTGAGCCACCAGCTTCCGATCTGGATCATCCGGCTGGCCGCCGAGGGCCGCCGGCTGTGGCACGACCCGCGCCGCCGCCAGTGCGGCCTGGCCAGCCTGACCTCCTTCACCTTCGAGGGCGACCGGCTGGCCAGCGTGGGCTACAGCGAGCCCGCCGGGTCGCTGGCCCGCGAGGCCGACGACCCCCGGAGCGCGCAGCCCGGACGCCCCGACCAGGGCTGGCCCGACCCCGGCCTGACCGGCCCCCGCTGAACGCGCCGCGCGCCGGGCCGGCACCCGGCGGGGCGGTGTGCCGGGCGACTCCGTGCGCCGGTAGAGTGACAGCTCTACTGCTTGTAGTGCAAGGAGCCTCCCTCCCGTGATCACCAGGAAATCCGCCGTGCTCCGGGCGTTCGCCTACGCGCTCGTGCCGGTCTTCGCGCTGGCCGGGTGCGCGGGTTCGCAGGGAGGCCAGCCCAGCACCGGCGACACCCGCTTCATCGCGGGCGACGGCAAGGTGTCGGTCTTCCCGGCTGACGGGCGCAAGCCCGCTCCGGCCGTCGACGGTGCCGCGCTCGACGGGAGCAAGGTCGCGCTCGCCGCCGCCAAGGGCAAGGTCGTCGTGCTGAATTTCTGGGCGTCGTGGTGCGCTCCCTGTGTGGCCGAGGCCCCCGTGCTGAAGGACGTCGCGGACAAGACCAAGGGCGACGGCGTCGAGTTCATCGGCGTCGCCTTTAAGGACGACAAGGCCGCCGCGCTGGCCTTCGAGCGCAACCACCAGCCGGGCTACCCCAGCCTGTACGACCAGCCCGGCAAGGTGGCGCTGGCCTTCCAGGGCACGGTGCCACCCGCCGCCATCCCGTCCACCTTGATCATTGACCGGCAGGGCCGCATCGCGGCCAGGGCGCTCGGCGCGGTCAAGTACACCGACCTGCTCAACGCGGTCAAGACGGTGAGTGATGAACGAAGGTCTGGCTGACACCGTCGCGTCGGGGTCGCTGGCGCTGGCACTGCCCATCGCGCTGGCGGCCGGGCTGGTGTCGTTCCTGTCGCCGTGCGTGCTGCCGCTGGTGCCCGGTTATCTGTCGTACGTCACGGGGATGAGCGGCGAAGACCCGAAGCGCGGGCGGCTGCTGATCGGTTCGGGGCTGTTCGTGCTCGGCTTCGCGCTGGTGTTCGTGGCGGGCGGCGCGCTCGCCGGGAGCGTCGGCGCGGCCCTGCTCGGCAACTCCGAGATCATAACCAGGGTGCTCGGCGTGCTGACCGTCGTGCTCGGCCTGGCCTTTCTCGGGCTGATCCCGGGATTGCAGCGAGACGTGCGGTTCCACCGGCTGCCCAGCGCGGGGCTGGCGGGCGCGCCGCTGCTCGGCGTGGTGTTCGGCCTCGGCTGGACCCCCTGCATCGGGCCGACGCTGGCGGTGGTGCTCACCCTCGGCCTGGACCAGGGCAGCGCGGGGCGCGGGGCGATCCTCGCCTTCGCGTACGCGCTCGGGCTGGGCCTGCCGTTCGTGATCGCCGGGCTCGGCTACCGCAGGCTGCTGCACGCGCTCCCGGCGGTGCGCCGCCGTTCGCGGCTCATCACCCGCGTCGGGGGTGGCATGCTGGTGGCGGTCGGCGTCCTGCTGGTCACCGGGCTGTGGGGCGATCTCGTCATGACCATGCAGGGCTGGATCGGAGGGTTCCGGCCGGTGATCTGATGAAGAAGACGACTACGGACGACACGACGACACGCGAGAGCGCCGCGCCAGGGGACCGTCCCGCCGTCAAGGGGCTCGGCGCGGTGGGCTGGCTGCGCTGGTTCTGGCGCACGCTCACCGCCATGCGGACCGCGCTGGTGCTGCTGTTCCTGCTCGCGCTCGCCTCGGTGCCCGGTTCGCTGTTCCCGCAGCGCGGCGTCGAGCCGGGCGCGGTGACCCGCTACTTCCAGAGCAACCCCGGCACCGCCGAGTGGTTGGACCGGCTGTGGATGTTCGACGTGTTCCAGGCCCCCTGGTTCGCGGCGATCTACCTGTTGCTGTTCGTGTCGCTGATCGGCTGCATCCTGCCGCGTACCAGGGTCTACCTGCGTGAGCTGCGCCGTGAGCCGCCCGCCGCGCCGCGCCACCTGAACAGGCTGCCGCACCACGCCGCCTTCGAGGGCACCGCCCCGACCGACCGGCTCGTCGCCGCGCTGCGCCGCAGGCGCTTTCGGGTGGTCACCGGCCCCGGCTGGATCGGCGCCGAGAAGGGTTACCTGCGCGAGGCGGGCAACCTGCTCTTCCACACCGCGCTGGTCGGCATCCTGCTCGCGCTCGGCATCGGCGCCCTGTACGGCTACCGAGGCAACGTGCTCATCGTCGAGGGCAACGGCTTCGCCAACACCGTCGCCGCCTACGACCGGTACATCCCGGGCAGCCAGGTCTCCGCCGAGTCGCTGGAACCGTTCTCCTTCCAGCTCGACGACTTCAAGGTGGACTACCAGATCGCCGGTGACCGGCCCGGCCAGGTGCTGGACTACACGGCCCGGCTGTCGGTCCACGACTCGCCCGCGGCGGCCGAACGCGACTACACGCTCAAGGTCAACCACCCGCTCGACGTCAACGGCACGCTGACCTACCTGATCGACCACGGCTACGCGCCGACCTTCACCGTCACCGACGGGGCAGGCCAGGTCGCCTTCGAGGGACCGGTCGCCTGCCTGCCACAGAACAGCCGGACCTTCGCCTCCGAGTGCACCATCAAGGTCCCCGACGCCAAACCCGACCAGCTCGGCCTGGCGATCAGGTTCCTGCCCACCGCGACCGAGATGCAGGACGGCTCCTGGGACTCCACCTTCCCCGCCGCGATCAACCCGGTCGTCCAGGTCACCGCCTTCGCCGGCGACCTCGGCCTGCGCTCCGGCGTGCCGCAGTCGGTCTACCTGTTCGACCAGGAGCGGCTGAAGAAGATGAAGCGCCTGGTCATGATGTCCGAGCCGGTGGAGCTGGGCAAGAGCCTGGACCTCCCGGGCGGGCACGGCAAAATCACCTTCACCGGCGTCAAGGAGTGGGCCGCGCTCCAGATCGCGCACGACCCGGGCCGGCTGCCCGCCCTGGTGGCCGCCGTGGCGGCGGTGCTCGGCGTACTGCTGTCGCTGATGATCCGCCGCCGTCGGCTGTGGGTCCGCGTCCGTGACGACGGCACCGGCCAGGTGATCGAGGTCGGCGGGCTGACCCGCACCGAGAGCGGCGACGGCGGCTTCGCCGACGAGTTCGCCGACATCGTCAAGGCGCTCAAGGAGTCCACGGCGCCCGAGGAGCCCGAGAGGTCCACGGAGCCCGCAGGGCGTAAGGGCGCGCCCGGCTGACCGGCCACGCCACACCCATCACACCTTCCGGAGGTGAACATGCCCGCTGAGGTCGACACCGGTCTCGCCACGCTGAGCGACCAGCTCCTGCTGGTGACGGTGCTGCTCTACGTCTTCGCCATGATCGGTTACGCGCTGCACCTCGGTTTCGGCCGCCGTTCGGTACAGCAGGCGGCCGTGGTGCGCGAGCACGCGCTGGTCGGCGCGGGCACGTCCGTGCCCGAAGCCGCGCCCGTCGTTGAGCCCGCGCCCGCGGACGACGACACGGCGGGCCCCCGATGGCCGGCCCGGGCGGGGTTCATCGCCCTGGTGCTGACCTGGCTGGGCTGGGCCGCCAACGCGGGCTGCCTGGTCACCAGGGGACTGGCGGTGGGCCGCTGGCCGTGGGCGAACATGTACGAGTTCGTGGTGGCCATCTGCCTGGCCACGGTGACCGCGTACCTGGTGATGCGCCACAAGTTCCCGCAACTGCGCTTCCTGGGCGCGTTCGTCGCCGTCGCCGCCGCGCTCTCGCTCGGCTTCGCCGTACGCTACCTGCACGTTCAGGCCGGCCCCGTGCAGCCGTCACTGAACTCTTACTGGGTCGCCATCCACGTGAGCGCGGCGATCATCGCGACCGGGCTGTTCACGGTGGGCGGCGTCACCGGGATCATCTACCTGTTCCGCAAGGACGGCCGTCCCTCCCGGCTCCCCACCCGGGCCGACCTGGACCGCATCACCAACCGGGTGGTCGTGCTGGCCTTCCCGCTCTGGACCTTCGCCGTCATCGCCGGAGCCCTGTGGGCCGACAAGGCGTGGGGACGCTACTGGGGCTGGGACCCCAAGGAGATCTGGGCGTTCATCACCTGGATCGCCTACGCGGCCTACCTGCACGCCCGCGCCACCGGCGGATGGCGGGGCAGAGCGGCCATGGTGGTGCAGCTCGTGGCCTTCGGCTGCCTGCTGTTCAACCTGGTCGGCGTCAACATGTTCCTCGGCGGGCTGCACTCCTACGCCGACATTCCGGGCAGCCCCTGACGGTCTCCCGGGGCTCAGTCCTCGTCGCGCAGGCGGCGGTCGAGGTCCTTCAGGAACTCGGGGTCGTCGTCGGGGCCGCGCGGGGCCGCGGGACGTGCGGTCTCGCCCGGCCCTGCTTCCGGCGCGAGCGGGGAAGGGACCCGCGGCCGGCCGAGCAGCAGCCACAGCAGCCCGCCGACGGCGAGCAGGAGCACCACGATGAGCACCCACAGCACCTTGGGGAGATTCCTGGTCTCTTCTTCGGGCGTCGTGATGACGTCGAAGAGGCAGTAGAGCCAGAAGGCCAGCAGGGCCAGGCCGAGAACCATGGGCATGCCCGCAGCGTAAGCCATCGGCGCCGGTGGTGCGTCCATCACGTCGAGTCAGGTTGCGGACACCGTACTGCCTGGACATTTCGGATGACGGGCGGGGCCCGGCGTCGTACCGTGGATGCGCGAACCGTGGGGCGATGAAGGGGCGCGATGGCGCATTCGGGCGAGAAGGGGCGGCACCGGCGGGGCACCACCCGCTGGTGGCAGCGCGGGCCGTACGCCTCGCCGTACCGGGGCGAGACGGTACGCGAGGGCGAGGGGTCACGAGAGCGCCAGGACAGCACGCGGGAACGCGCCGACCCTTGGGAGGCGACCCGGGCGTTCCCCAGCGAATACCCGGCCGGATATCCGGCCGGAAACCAGACCGGATACGCGGCCGGTCAGCAGAGCGGTTATCGGCCGGGGCGCCAGGGCCGGGTGCGCGAGGTTTCCGGCGAGCAGGACGAGTTGCGCAACGGCGGCGGCCGGTCGGCCGCCGCGGGCGGCTACCGCCCGCAGTACACCTGGCGCGACTTCGAGCTGGACGACGAGCAGCCGAGGGCCCAGCCCAACTCTCCGGACTCGCCCGACCTGGGCGACGGCCTGCGGCACTGTGGCGCCCTGGAGAGCATCCTGCACCGGCAGTGGGACTCCTGGCAGGGTCCTCCCTCTCCGGAGGCCGTGCGGGCCGTTGAGAGCCTCGCCAAGCTGCCGGAGCGGCTGAAGGCCGTGCTGGCCGCGGGGCTGGACGGGATCTACGTGGGGCCCGGCGGCGTCCCGGACCTCGACGACATGGGCTACCTGCGCGGTGCGCCGCTGCCCTCGGGCCGGGCGACCTGGGACATCTGCGCGGGCGCGTACGGTGACCGCAAGATCGTCGTGGGCGACCGGCCCTCGCCGACACCCGATGTGATGATGCACGAGGTGGGCCATGCCCTCGACGACATCGACTCGCGGCCGGGGGAGTGGGTCTCCGACTGCCCCGAGTTCGTCGCGCTGTACGAGGCGTGCGAGCCGCTGCTCTTCTCCGCCTTCCACCGGCAGCCGGCCGGGCTCGGGCGCAAGGAGTTCTTCGCCGACGCCTTCGCGGCGATCGCCTCGCGCCAGCGTCCCGCGCTGGTGGACATGCTCGGCGGTGACACGCGGATGGCCCTCAACGTCATGCTGTTCTTCAACCGGCGCTACGGAATCTAGGGGCGTGGAAAGGTCACGATCATGAACGTCATCCGGCTCGCGGACGGGACACTGCGCGTACCGCAAAGCCTGGCAAGCGATGACGGTCGCCTGATCGGCAACGCTTACGTCGATCTGTCTCCCGGCGACCCCGAGTACGACCGCTGGCTGCCCGAGGCGCTGACCGAGGAGGAGTGGCACGAGCGCCGTCGTCGTTGGCAGGAGGACAACGACGATCTCGAACGAGAGTTCCTGGCCTTCAAGGCCGAACACGAAGGATGAACGGCCCCCCGAGCCCGTCCACCTGACACGGTGACCCTGCGGCCTCCTGTTGGGTGCGCAGGGACCACCGTGCTGACGATTCGTGTCAGATCATCGTCAGACGCGCGGGGACTCACCACTCGGCCGGTCGGCCGTCAGAACGTCCTCGCCGCGAAGGAGGGCGTGCACTTCCGATTCACGGAAGCGACGGTGCCCTCCGGGGGTGCGAATGCTACTGATACGGCCGGCGGCCGCCCAGCGCGTCACCGTCTTCGGATCTACCCGGAAGAGGGCGGCAACCTCGCCGGGTGTCAGCAGACGCTCGCTGCTACTCTCCACGATCTCTCCCCCTCGCATCCCGCCTCCTGCCAGCGGGCGGACAGGTAACCAGTGTGCCGAGCGAAGCCTGTTATATCCGTGCTTTTCAGCAAAGATCACGGGTTGTTATAGGCCGACTGCCCGATTGTTATATGATAGAGCCTCTTTGGGGCTCTCATGGGTGTTTCTTTACGAAAGGCGGTGTTGGGGAAGACTAGCAGCGCTCGCGCCCGATGCGAAGTGCGCTCGCTGCGCGGGAAGGGTGACGTAACCTCGACGCTGTGCGTGCCCTACTCGTTTACACCGCGTCCAGGCTGGGTCTGTTCGCCGTGGCCTTCTGCGTGCTCTTCCTGCTCGGCCTGCGCAACTGGCCGCTGCTCCTGATCATCTCGTTCGTGCTCAGCGGCCTGGCGAGCTACGTCCTGCTCTCCCAGCAGCGCGACGCCGTCAGCGCCCGCCTCACGAAAGAGGGAACATCCCGACCCGCGCATGATACTCCCGGCCAAGACGGGTCGTATCGCTCCCGACCAGCAGACCGCGACGATGCGGAAGAAAAGCCTTGACGCCGATCCCCCGGTCGCGGGTGGGGTTCCAGCGCAGGGCCTTACCGCTGACCGGATGGATCGCCCCGATTCCCGGCCGGGCCACGGCGCCCGGCCCCGCGTCGTTGTGACCTCGGGGGTTGTCCAGCCAGCGCTGGTGGCCGCCGACGTAGATCGCCGCGCCGGTCACCGCCACCGAATACAGCGAGTCGCCGCCGGTGTGATTGACCCACGTCGGTTTGATCGTGTCACCCCGGGAGAAAGTCTCGAATCTCGCGGCGGTGTCGCACAGTTTCGCGGGCCCGCCGTACCCGCCTGTCGTGACGACCACGAAGTAGTCGCCGCGCGGTGAGAAATCCAGGCCCCGAACGTAAGTCGGAAACCGATCGTTGCAGGCGGGTTTGTAGGCTTCGGTGCGCCAGGGCGCGACCGACGCGGCCGGGCGGCCGATGTCGATCAGCCCGAGCTGCGGCCTGGACCGGCCGTCGAGCGTGGTGAACGCGCCGTCCACGGCGAGCCGGGAGCCGGCCGCGGCGAGGGCGAGCACCTTGGGCCGGCCGCTGACCGGGGCGCCCGGAGTGATCGTGAAACCGGGGTCGGGCGCGCCGGTGACCGGATCGAGGCGGGCCAGCGCGGTGCGCGCGGTACGGCCGACCCTGGTGAAGTCGCCGCCCGCGTAAAGGCCCGTCCGGTGGATCGCCAGCGCCTGGACGCCGCCGCCGGACACCCGTGGCCGGAAGTCGGTCAGGGCCGCGCCGTCCGACACCCGCAGCCGCGCCAGCGCCGGACCGCCGCCGCCGGCGGCGGTGAACGACCCGCCCGCGTAGACCGTGCCGTCGGGGCCGGGGGCCAGCGCGTGGACCGGCCCGTTGACCCGCGGCGCGAAGCCGGGCAGGACCCGGCCGCTGACCAGATCGAAGGCGAACAGGTTGGGCCGGTCGAGGATCGGGCCGGGCCGGCCGGCGTCGCGCACCTCGCCGAACGAGCCGCCGACGACGACCGTGCGGCCGACCAGCGCGATCGCGTTGACGATGCCATCGAGGACATGAGGGGTGAAGTCGGCCGGATCGGCCGAGACGACCTTGTTGTGGGCGATCCTCGCCGGAGGGAACGGCGGCGGGACGGCCAGGCTTAATGCGGTGAGGACCGCTGCGGTGGGGACGAGCACTCCCTAGTAGGTACCAGACGCAACGTAGCCGTGTCGCTACTTTCCGTTGACGGCTTCCCGCCGCGTGCCGCTCAGGCGCAGGCCGTACCCTTGAGCGCATGACCCGCGCATCGTTGGACAAGCAGCCGCACGAGGTCGCCGCCATGTTCGACCGTACGGCGCGGCGTTACGACCTGGTCAACGACGTCATCTCGGCGGGGCAGGTCAGGCTGTGGCGCAAGGCCACCGCGGCGGCGGTGGACGCCGGCCCCGGCGAGCTGGTCCTCGACCTCGGCGCGGGCACCGGCACCTCGACCGACACCTTCACCAGGCTCGGCGCGCGGGCGATCGCGTGCGACTTCTCGATGGGCATGCTCGCCACCGGGGTGCGCCGCCGGGGCTCCTCCGGCCGGAGCGGCGGTGGCGTGCGCGGGGTGAGCTTCATCGCGGGCGACGCGATGCGCCTGCCGTTCGCCGACGAGACCTTCGACGCGGTCACGATCTCGGTGGCCCTGCGCAACGTGCACGACACGGTGGCCGGGCTGCGCGAGATGCTGCGCGTGACCAGGCCCGGCGGGCGGCTGGTGATCTGCGAGTTCTCCCATCCGCCGCTCAAGCCCTTCGACCTGGTCTACTCCCAGTACCTGATGCGGCTGCTGCCACAGGTGGCCAAGGCGATCGGCTCCAACGACGACTCCTACGAGTATCTCGCCGAGTCGATCCGCGACTGGCACGACCAGGCGTCGCTGGCCGGGCTCATCCAGCAGGCCGGGTGGCGCGAGGTCGCCTGGCGCAACCTGACGTTCGGCGTCGTCGCCCTGCACCGCGCGCGCAAATCCGGGTAGGGGACCGGCTGTCACCTCTTGTGTAAAACGCGTTAGACTTCACGCCGACAAGTTTGTGAAGAGCTTCACAAAGGAACGAGGCCGCACCCAAGGCCGCCCAGCGTGTAGGACAGGACAGGTCCCGTGACCGAGCCAGCCGCCGCACAACGCAGCGCCGACATCGACGCCGACGTAATCGTCGTCGGCGCCGGGCCCGCCGGTTCCACCACGGCGTTCTATCTCGCCCAAGCCGGGCTTGAGGTTCTGTTGCTGGAAAAGACGACCTTCCCCCGGGAGAAGGTCTGTGGCGACGGCCTCACCCCGCGCGCGGTCAAGCAGTTGATCGCGATGGGCATCGACATCGACAGTCCCGGATGGAGCAGGAACAAGGGCCTTCGGGTCGTGGGCGGAGGCCGGCGCTTCGAGCTGGAGTGGCCGCAGCTCACGTCCTTCCCCGACTTCGGGCTGGTCCGCGTGCGCAAGGACTTCGACGAGATCCTGGCCGTCAACGCGGTCAGAGGCGGAGCCAAGCTGCTGCAGGGGGTCAACGTCACCGGCCCGCTGCTCGACGACCGCAGCGGCCACATCATCGGCGTCACCGCCAAGAAGGACGGCGAGCCGGTCACCTACCGATCCCGCCTGGTGGTCGGGGCCGACGGCAACTCGGCGCGGCTGGCCCTGGGCATGGGCCTGCACAAGCGCGAGGACCGGCCGATCGGCGTCGCCGTGCGCACCTACTTCGAAAGCCCCCGCCACGACGACGACTTCCTGGAGATCTGGCTGGAGCTGTGGGACGGCTCGACGCTGCTGCCCGGCTACGGCTGGGTGTTCGGCGTCGGCGACGGCACCAGCAACGTCGGGCTCGGCCTGCTCAACACCAGCGACAAGTTCAAGGACGTCGACTACCGCGCCCTGCTGCGCCGCTGGGTCCGCAACATGCCGCCCGAGTGGGGCTTCTCCGAGGACAACATGCGCGGCCAGGTACGCGGCTCCGCGCTCCCGATGGCCTTCAACCGCCAGCCCCACTACACGCGCGGCCTCGTTCTCGTGGGCGACTCCGGCGGCATGATCAACCCGTTCAACGGCGAGGGCATCGCCTACGCCATGGAGAGCGGCGAGATCGCCGCGCGGACGATCGCGCAGGCACTGCCACGGTCCACCCCTGCGCAACGGGAGCGCCTGCTACGGGCATACCCTGGTGTGCTGAAGGAGGCCTACGGTGGCTACTTCACCATGGGCAGGTTGTTCGTCGAGGCGATCGGCAGGCCCGGGGTGATGAACTTCGCCACTCGGCACGCACTTCCGCACCCCAGGTTGATGCGGCTCGCCTTCAAGCTGCTCGGTAATCTGACCGACCGGCGAGGAGACGCGGGAGACCGCATCATCAACGCCCTGTCGAAGGTCGTGCCGTCGGCATGACCTCCGTTACGCCCCCGCGACTGGAACGAATGACGATGATCGCCCTGCCTGGACTTGCACGACACATCACGACCGACCGCGCGCCCCGGCACGAAGAGCGGGGACACGCGGAGATGGGAGCGTAGCGATGGAGCTTTATGTGCCCATCCTGGTGCTCGCCGTGCTCGCGGCGGGGTTCGCCATCTTCTCGCTGACGATCGCGCCCTTCACCGGTCCCAAGCGCTGGAACCGCGCCAAGCTCGACGCCTATGAGTGCGGCATCGAGCCGACGCCCCAGCCGGTCGGCGGCGGGCGATTCCCACTGAAGTACATGATCACGGCGATGTTGTTCATCGTCTTCGACATCGAGATCATCTTTCTCTATCCGTGGGCGGTCGCCTTCGACGCCCTCGGCGTGTTCGGGCTGATCGAGATGCTGCTGTTCATCGTGACCGTGCTTGTGGCCTACGCGTACGTGTGGCGCCGCAAGGGCCTGGATTGGGACTGACAATGGGTCTTGAAGAGAAAATCCCCAGCGGATTCCTGCTCAGCACGGTTGAGGCACTGGCCGGCTGGGGCCGCAAGAACTCGGTGTGGCCGGCCACCTTCGGCCTCGCCTGCTGCGCCATGGAACTGATGACGGCCGGCAGCCCCACCTACGACCTGGCGCGCTTCGGCATGGAGCGGGCCTCGGCGACGCCCCGGCAGGCCGACCTCATGATCGTCGCCGGTCGGGTGTCCCAGAAGATGGCGCCGGTGCTGCGCCAGATCTACGACCAGATGGCCGAGCCCAAGTGGGTCATCGCGATGGGCGTGTGCGCCTCCAGCGGCGGCATGTTCAACAACTACGCCATCGTGCAGGGCGTCGACCACGTCGTGCCCGTGGACATCTACCTGCCCGGCTGCCCGCCGCGCCCGGAGATGCTGATGGACGCGATCGTCAAGCTGCACGACAAGATCCAGAACACCAAGTTCGGAGCGCACCGCGCCAAGCAGATCGACGAGCTGGAAAAGCGCGCCCTCCGCTCGCTGCCGCTGATCCAACAGGGGGCATCGTGACCGGCAACCCGCCCGCCAACCTCCCGGGCCTGCCCGAGGAGCCGGTGGCCCGCACGGGCATGTTCGGCGCGACCGGCACCGGCGACACCTCCGGGTACGGCGGGCTCGTGGTGCGCCGCGCGCCCAAGCTGTCCACCCCCCGCCCGTACGGCGGGCCGGTCGGCCCGTCCGGGCGCGGCGATTTCGACGACATCGCCGACCAGCTCGAACGCGCCCTCGGCGGTGACCTCGCCGAGGCCGTCGAGAGCGTCGTGGTCGACCGCGGCGAACTGACCTTCCACGTCAAGCGGGAGCGCCTGCTGGAGGTCTGCCGGCACCTGCGCGATGACCCGGCGCTGCGTTTCGAGCTGTCGCTCGGCGTCTCCGGCGTGCACTACCCGGACGACACCGGCGCCGAGCTGCACGCGGTGATCCACCTGTGCTCGATCACCCACAACCGCAGGCTGCGCGTGGAGTGCGCCGCCCCCGACGCCGACCCGCACGTGCCCTCCACGGTGGAGATCTACCCCACCCACGACTGGCACGAACGCGAGGCGTACGACCTCTTCGGCCTGATCTTCGACGGGCACCCGGCGCTGACCCGGATCCAGATGCCCGACGACTGGGAGGGGCACCCGCAGCGCAAGGACTACCCGCTCGGCGGCGTCCCGGTCGAATACCGCGGCGCCGAGATCCCCGCGCCCGACGAGAGGAGGTCGTACGCATGAGCACCGCATACGACAACGCCCAGGAAGAGGCGACGGAAGGCAAGGTCTACACCGTCACCGGCCAGGACTGGGACGAACTGGTCGCCGCGGTCGCCGGCTCCGACGAGGAGCGCCTGGTCATCAACATGGGCCCGCAGCACCCCTCCACGCACGGCGTGCTGCGGCTGGTGCTGACCCTCGACGGCGAGACGGTGATCGAGGCCCGCACGGTCATCGGCTACCTGCACACCGGGATCGAAAAGAACATGGAGTTCCGGACGTGGACGCAGGGCACCACGTTCGTGACCCGGATGGACTACCTGGCGCCGATCTTCAACGAGACGGCCTACTGCCTGGGAGTCGAGAAGCTGCTCGGCATCACCGACCGCATCCCGGAGCGGGCCGACGTGATCCGGGTGCTGATGATGGAGCTCAACCGGATCTCCTCGCACATGATGGCGATCGCCACCTTCGGCATGGAGCTGGGCGCCACCACGCCGTTCCTGTTCGGCATCCGGGAGCGGGAGATGGTGCTCGACCTGTTCGAGTACATCACCGGCCTGCGCATGAACATGGCCTACATCCGGCCGGGCGGCGTCTCGGTCGACCTGCCCGCGGGCACGGTCGACAAGATCGGCGAGTTCCTGAAGATCATGCCGAAGCGCATCTACGAGATGCGCAAGCTGCTCGACGCCAACCCGGCCTACCTGCGCCGCACCAAGGACGTCGCCTACCTCGACCTTACCGGCTGCATGGCGCTCGGGGTGACCGGGCCGATCCTGCGCTCCGCCGGCCTGCCCTGGGACCTGCGCAAGTCGCAGCCCTACTGCGGCTATGAGACCTACGACTTCGACGTCCCCACCGAGAAGACCTGCGACGTCTACGGTCGCTACCTGGTGCGGATGTCGGAGATGGAAGAGTCCCTCAAGATCATCGAGCAGTGCCTCGACCGGCTCGCCGGCCCCGACCTCAAGGGCAAGCCGGTCATGATCGAGGACAAGAAGATCGGCTGGCCGGCGCAGCTCGCGCTCGGCCCCGACGGGTTCGGCAACTCGCCCGACCACATCGCCCACATCATGGGCACCTCGATGGAGGCGCTGATCCACCACTTCAAACTGGTGACCGAGGGCTTTCGGGTGCCGGCCGGGCAGGCGTACGCGGCGGTGGAGTCGCCCCGCGGCGAGCTCGGCGCACACGTCGTCAGCGACGGCGGCACCCGCCCCTACCGGGTGCACTTCCGCGACCCGTCGTTCACGCACCTTCAGGCCATCCCGGCCACGTGCGAAGGCGGTATGGTCGCCGACGTCATCTCGGCGGTCGCCTCGCTCGACCCGATCATGGGAGGTGTGGACCGATGAGCCGTGGATTCTCCCCGGAGACCAGGGAACGGCTGGAGCGCGACGCGAAGGAGATCATCGGGCGTTATCCGAAGCCCCGATCAGCGCTGCTGCCGCTGCTCCACCTGGTACAGGCCGAGGAGGGTTATGTCTCAGACCGCGGCGAGGAGTTCTGTGCCGAGATGCTGGGCCTGACCAAGGCCGAGGTCGTCGGCGTGTCCACCTTCTACACGATGTACAA
This sequence comes from Spongiactinospora gelatinilytica, assembly GCF_003236385.1. Lineage (GTDB taxonomy): Bacteria > Actinomycetota > Actinomycetes > Streptosporangiales > Streptosporangiaceae > Spongiactinospora > Spongiactinospora gelatinilytica. Next base: position 24,248 of record NZ_POUA01000011.1, on the reverse strand, counting down.
GCGCAAGCCCGTCGGCGAGTATCACGTCGGTGTGTGCATCAACACGCTGTGCGCGGTGATGGGCGGCGACCAGATCTGGGACGAGCTGAGCGAGCACGCCGGCGTCGGCCACGACGAGTCGACCCCGGACGGCAAGGTCTCCCTCGAACGCATCGAGTGCAACGCGGCCTGCGACTTCGCCCCGGTGATGATGGTCAACTGGGAGTTCTTCGACAACCAGAACCCGGCCTCGGCCAAGCAGCTCGTGGACGACCTGCGAGCCGGCAAGCAGGTCACGCCGACCCGCGGCCCCAAACGGCTGTGCACGTTCAAGGAGGCGTCGCGGGTGCTGGCCGGCTTCCCCGACGACCTCGCCGGCGACGGCCCCGCGGCGGGCGCGCCCTCCCTGGAGGGCCTGCGGATCGCCAAGGAGAACGGCTGGACCGCCCCCGCTAAGGAAGACAGCGAATGACCACCCTGACACCGGTCCTGACCCGCAACTGGGACCAGCCCGACTCCTTCACCCTGCGGGGCTACGGAGACTACGCCGCGGCCCGCAAGGCGCTCGGCATGGATCCGGACGCCGTCATCCAGGCGGTGAAGGACTCGGGACTGCGCGGCCGCGGCGGCGCGGGCTTCCCCACCGGCCTGAAGTGGGGCTTCATCCCGCAGAACGACGGCAAACCGCACTACCTGGTGGTCAACGCCGACGAGTCCGAGCCGGGCACGTGCAAGGACATCCCGCTGATGATGGCCAACCCGCACGCGCTGGTCGAGGGCATCGTCATCACGTCCTACGCGATCCGGGCCGCCCACGCGTTCATCTACGTGCGCGGCGAGGTGCTGCACGTGGTGCGCCGGCTGCGCGCCGCCGTACGGGAGGCCTACGACGCGGGCCTGCTGGGCACCGACGTCCTCGGCTCCGGCTTCGACCTCGAACTCACCGTGCACACCGGCGCGGGGGCCTACATCTGCGGCGAGGAGACGGCGCTGCTCGACTCGCTGGAGGGATATCGCGGGCAACCTCGCCTCAAGCCTCCCTTCCCGGCGGTCGCGGGGCTCTACGCGTGCCCCACTGTCATCAACAACGTCGAGTCGGTGGCGAGCGTTCCCAGCATCGTGGCGAACGGCCCCTCCTGGTTCTCCTCGATGGGCACCGAGAAGTCCAAGGGCTTCGGCATCTTCTCGCTGAGCGGCCACGTCACCCGGCCGGGCCAGTTCGAGGCCCCGCTCGGCATCACGCTGCGCGAACTGCTCGACATGGCGGGCGGCGTGCGCGCCGGGCACCGGCTGAAGTTCTGGACACCGGGCGGGTCCTCCACGCCGATCTTCACCGAGGAGCACCTGGACGTCCCGCTGGACTTCGAGTCCGTCGGCGCGAAGGGCTCCCTGCTCGGCACCCGGGCGCTGCAGATCTTCGACGAGACCACCTGCGTGGTCCGCTCGGTGCTGCGGTGGACCGAGTTCTACGCCCATGAGTCCTGCGGCAAGTGCACCCCCTGCCGGGAGGGCACGTACTGGCTCAAGCACGTGCTCAAGCGGCTCGAGAAGGGCGAGGGCACCGAAGAGGACCTCACCACCATCACCGACATCGCCGACAACATCGTGGGCCGGGCGTTCTGCGCCCTCGGCGACGGCGCCGCCGCGCCGATCCACTCGTCGATCAAGCACTTCCGCGACGAATACCTCAAGCACTTCGAAGTGGGCGGCTGTCCGTTCGATCGTGCCGCGTCCACTGTCTGGGAGAACGCATGACCATCCAGGCGACCGCAGGAGGCGCGGTCGAGCAGCCGGTAGACCTGGTCAGCCTCACCATCGACGGGTTCCAGATCAGCGTGCCCAAGGGCACCCTGGTGATCCGCGCCGCCGAGCTGCTGGGCATCCAGATCCCGCGGTTCTGTGACCACCCGCTGCTCGATCCGGTCGGCGCCTGCCGCCAGTGCCTGGTCACCGTCGAGGGCATGCCCAAGCCGGCCGCCTCCTGCACCACCACCTGTACCGAGGGCATGGTGGTGCAGACCCAGCTCACCAGCCCGGTCGCCGAGAAGGCTCAGCGCGGCGTCATGGAGATGCTGCTGATGAACCACCCGCTGGACTGCCCGGTCTGCGACAAGGGCGGCGAGTGCCCCCTGCAGAACCAGGCGATGTCCAACGGGCAGGGCGAGTCCCGGTTCCAAGAGGACAAGCGCACCTTCGAAAAGCCGATCCCGCTGTCCACCGAGGTGCTGCTGGACCGCGAGCGCTGCATCCAGTGCGCCCGCTGCATCCGCTTCTCCGACGAGATCGCCGGAGACCCGCTCATCGACTTCTTCGAGCGCGGGGCCAAGGAGCAGGTAAGGACGGCCGACGGCGAGCCGTTCCAGTCCTACTACTCCGGCAACACCGTCCAGATCTGCCCGGTGGGGGCGCTGACCGGCGCGGCGTACCGCTTCCGGGCCAGGCCGTTCGACCTCGTGTCCACGCCGAGCGCCTGCGAGCACTGCGCGAGCGGCTGCGCGATGCGCACCGACCACCGCCGCGGCAAGGTCACCCGCCGGCTGGCGGGCGATGACCCGCAGGTCAACGAGGAATGGAACTGCGACAAGGGCCGCTGGGCCTTCGCCTACACCACCCAGCCGGACCGGCTGCGCAGCCCGCTGATCCGTGACGAGGAGGGCAACCTCGTGCCCGCCTCCTGGCCGGAGGCCCTGGCGGTCGCGGCGGCCGGGCTGACGCGGGCCAAGGGCAGGGCCGGAGTCCTGGTCGGCGGCCGGGTCACGGTCGAAGACGCCTACGCCTACAGCAAGTTCGCCCGGATCGCGCTGGCCACCAACGACATCGACTTCCGCGCCCGCCCGCACTCGGCGGAGGAGGCGCAGTTCCTCGCGCACGCCGTGGCCGGCAAGGGCATCGAGACCTCCTACGCCGACCTGGAGAAGGCCCCGGTCGTGCTGCTCGTGGGCTTCGAGCCCGAGGAGGAGTCGCCGATCGTGCAGCTCCGGCTGCGCAAGGGCGTGCGCAAGCGGGGCCTTTCGGTCTACAGCGTCGCGCCGTTCGCCTCGCCGGGGCTGCGCAAGCTGTCCGGCACGCTGCTTTCGGCCCTGCCCGGCGCCGAGGCCGACGTGCTCGGCGGCCTGATCGGCGGTGACCACCCGCTGGCCGAGGCGCTCAAGCGCCCCGGCGCGGTGGTGCTGGCCGGCGAGCGCCTGGCCGCGCTGCCCGGCGCGCTGTCGGCCGTCGCGCGGCTGAGCGCCGCCACCGGCGCCAAGCTCGCCTGGATCCCGCGCCGGGCCGGTGAGCGCGGCGCGCTGGAGGCCGGCGCGCTGCCCAACCTGCTGCCCATCGGGCGGCCGGTCGCCGAGGCCGAGGCGCGCGCCGAGGTCGCCCGCGCCTGGGACGTCGCGACGCTGCCCGCCACCCTGGGCCGTTCCACCGCGCAGATCCTCGCCGCCGCCCTGGACGAGCAGCTCGACGCGCTGCTGGTCGCCGGCGTCGACCCCTACGACCTGCCCGACCCCGACGCGGTGCTCGCCGCGCTGGAGAACACCCCGTTCATCGTCAGCCTCGAACAGCGGGCCAGCGCGGTCACCGACCGCGCCGACGTGGTGCTCCCGGTGGCCACCACCAGCGAGAAGGCCGGGACGTTCGTCGACTGGGAGGGCCGGGGCCGCACCTTCGCGGCGGCCATCAAGACCCCCGGCGTGATGAGCGACCTCGCGGTCATCGGCGCCATCGCCGACCACATGGACGTGCATCTGGGGCTGCCCGACGAGGCCGCCGCCCGCCGCGAGCTCGGCTCGCTCGGCGCGTGGCGCGGCACTCGGGCCGCCGCGCCCACCGTCGCCGGCCGGCTCGCGGGCGAGCCGCAGGCCGGCGAGGCGGTCCTCGCCACCTGGCACCACCTGCTCGACGCGGGGCGGATGCAGGACGGCGAGCCGTACCTCGCGGGGACGGCGCGGGCCAGTGAGGCGCTGGTGTCCGCGGACACCGCGGCGGAGATCGGCGTCGCCGACGGCGGCAAGATCTCCGTGACCACCGACCAGGGCTCGATCCGGCTCCCGGTGCGGGTCGCCGACCTGCCCGACCGGATGGTCTGGCTGCCGGCGAACTCCGCCGGCTGCTCGGTGACCCGCGACCTGCGGGCCGGGGCCGGCGACATCGTCAAGATCGGGAGCGCGTCATGAGGAGCGGTGAGCTACCGATGCGGGAGGAATCCCTGATGAGCGGAGCGGTGAGGGACCGATGAACGCGATCCGAGTGCTCGCGGCGCCCGAGCCCGCCCTGCCGAACGTGCAGAGCTTCGGCCACGACCCGCTGTGGATCACGATCATCAAGGCCGTGGCGATCTTCGTGTTCCTGCTGCTCTCCGTCATGTACGGGGTGTGGATGGAACGCAAGCTCATCTCCCGCATGCAGCACAGGTACGGCCCCAACCGGGCCGGTAAGTTCGGGCTTTTGCAGTCGATCGCCGACGCGCTGAAGATGGGCTTCAAGGAGGACCTCTACCCCAGCAAGGTGGACCGGTTCCTCTACGCGATAGCGCCGGTCATCCTGGTGGTGCCCGCGTTCATGGCGTTCTCGGTGATCCCGTTCGGGCCCACCGTGTCCATGTTCGGCGAGCAGACGCCGCTGCAGCTCACCGACCTGCCCATCGCCGTGCTGTTCGTGCTGGCGATGGCCTCGATCGGCGTGTACGGCATCGTGCTCGCCGGGTGGTCCTCGCGCTCGCCGTACGCGGTGCTGGGCGGGCTGCGCTCCAGCGCGCAGGTGGTCTCCTACGAGATCGCGATGGGCCTGTCGTTCGTGGGCGTCTTCCTGTTCGCCGGGACGCTGTCCACCTCCGAGATCGTCGCCAAGCAGGCGAGCGGCGGCACCTGGGAGGTCCTCGGGCTCAGCATCCCGATGCCGTCGTGGTACGTGGTCATGCTGATCCCGTCCTTCCTGATCTACGCGATCACCATGCTGGGCGAGACCAACCGCGTGCCGTTCGACCTGCCGGAGGGCGAGGGCGAGCTGGTCGGCGGCTACCAGACCGAGTACAGCTCCTCGCTGAAGTTCGCGCTGATCCAGATGGGCGAGTACGTCAACGTGTTCGTCGTCTCGGCGGTGTCCATCACGCTGTTCTTCGGCGGCTGGCGGGCCCCGTGGCCGATCTCCCTGTGGGAGGGCGCCAACGTCGGCTACTGGCCGCTGCTGTGGTTCTTCATCAAGCTGGTGCTGGTGTTCGGCGGATTCATCTGGGTGCGGGCCTCGATGCCGCGCATCCGCTACGACCAGCTCATGGCCTTCGGCTGGAAGGTGCTGATCCCGCTGAACCTGGCGTGGATCATGCTGGTGGCGACCGTCCGGGCGTTCCGCATCGAGGGCGCGGACCGCACCGCGCTGTTCACCATCGCGGCGCTCGTGGTGGTCGGCTGCCTGGTGCTGTTCTTCCGCTTCGACACCGTGCTCCAGCGCCGCCGCGAGACCAGGGCGGAAGAACTCAAGCAGGAGTTCGAGCTGCTCGAAGAGCAGCCGGCCGCGGGAGGCCATCCGGTACCGCCGCTGGACCTGCCGCACTACCACGGCGCGGACCGCAAGGAGATCTCCAGTGGGATTCACTGATTGGTTGAACCCCGTCAAGGGCTTCGGGGTGACCTTCCACCATATGTTCAAGAAGCCCCTCACGGTGCAGTACCCGGAGGAGAAGCGGCCCACCGCGCCGCGCTTCCACGGCCGCCACCAGCTCAACCGCTGGCCGGACGGGCTGGAGAAGTGCGTCGGGTGCGAGCTGTGCGCCTGGGCGTGCCCGGCCGACGCGATCTTCGTGGAGGGCGCGGACAACACCGAAGACGCCCGGTTCTCCCCCGGGGAGCGGTACGGTCGCACGTACCAGATCAACTACCTCCGGTGCATCCTGTGCGGCCTGTGCATCGAGGCGTGCCCGACTCGCGCGCTCACCATGACGAACGAGTACGAGCTCGCCGACGACAGCCGGGAGAGCCTCATCTACACCAAGGAGATGCTGCTCGCCCCCCTCGGTCCGGGCATGGAGACCCCGCCGCACCCGATGCGCCTGGGGGAGACCGAAGAGGACTACTACCGGCTTGGACGCAACAATGGGTGAGACCATCACGTTCTGGGTGCTCGCGGTCGTCTCCGTGGCCGCGGCACTCGGGCTCGTCCTCAGCCGCAAGGCGGTCTACTGCGCGCTGATGCTCGGCGTGGTGATGGGCTCCCTGGCGGTGCTGTACGCGGTGCAGGAGGCGCCCTTCCTGGCGGCGGTGCAGATCATCGTCTACACCGGCGCGGTGATGATGCTCTTCCTGTTCGTGCTCATGCTGGTCGGCGTGGACTCGACCGACTCGCTGGTGGAGACGATCAAGGGGCAGCGCTTCTGGGCGATCGTGGCCGGCCTGGGCTTCGCGGCCCTGCTGGCCCTCGCGATCGGCAACGTCGCCTTCGTCCGGCCGACGGGTCTGGGCGGCGCGACCTCGCAGTACGGCGGCAACGTCCAGGGCCTCGCGCAGCTCATCTTCACCCGCCACGTGTTCGCCTTCGAGGTGGCCTCGGCCCTGCTGATCACCGCCGCGCTGGCCGCCATGGTGCTGGCCCACCGCGAGCGCGCCAAGGCCAAGCCCACCCAGAAGGACCTGGCGAGGGCCCGCTTCGCCGGACCGCACCCCACGCCGCTGCCCGGCCCTGGCGTCTACGCCAGGCACAACGCCAACGACATGCCCGCGCTGCTGCCCGACGGCACGGTCTCGGAGCTCTCGGTCAACCGGATCATCGCCCGGCACGACGTGCAGGAGGGCAGGCTTCCGGAAGACCCGAGGCTGGCCGAGGCCATCAGGCAGGCCGTCGAGGTTGAGGAGGAGAGCAAGTGACGACGCACTACCTGGTGCTGTCCGCCCTGCTGTTCGCCATCGGCGCGGTCGGCGTGCTGGTACGGCGCAACGCGATCGTGATCTTCATGTGCGTGGAGCTGATGCTCAACGCCTGCAACCTCGCGTTCGTCACCTTCGCGCGGCAGCACGGCAACCTCGACGGCCAGCTCATCGCGTTCTTCGTGATGGTGGTGGCGGCGGCCGAGGTCGTGGTCGGCTTGGCGATCATCGTGACGATCTTCCGAACCCGCAGGTCCGCGTCCGTGGACGACGCCAACCTGCTGAAGTACTAAGAGGTGCCGAGTGGAACCCGCTAAGATCGTCGAGCACGCCGGGGGAGTGATCGGGGCCTCTTGGCTGATGATCGCGCTTCCGTTGCTCGGAGCCGCGATTTTGCTGCTGGGCGGACGCCGAACCGACCGGTGGGGCCATCTGCTCGGCGTCGCCATGTCGCTGGCCTCGTTCGTGGTGGCCGTCGTCACGTTCTTCGAGCTGATCGGGCTTCCCGGGGGCGAGCGGCGCAGGGCGGTCGGGCTTTTCGAGTTCATCCCCGGCCTCGTGGACATGGGCCTGCTGATCGACCCGCTGTCGATCTCGTTCGCCCTGCTGATCACCGGGGTCGGCTCGCTGATCCACATCTACTCGATCGGCTACATGTCGCACGACCCCGGACGGCGCAGGTTCTTCTCCTACCTGAACCTGTTCGTCGCGGCGATGCTGCTGCTGGTGCTCTCGCACAACTACGTCGGGCTCTACATCGGCTGGGAGGGCGTCGGCCTGGCCTCCTACCTGCTGATCGGGTTCTGGCAGTACAAGCCGTCGGCGGCCACCGCGGCCCAGAAGGCGTTCATCGTCAACCGGGTCGGTGACTTCGGCCTGGCGATCGGCATCTTCACCATCTGGACGACCTTCGGCAGCGTGACCTTCCAGGGCGTCTTCGAGAGCACCCTCAAGCCCGAGCAGGGCGTGCTGACCGCCATCGGCCTGCTGCTGCTCCTCGGCGCGTGCGGCAAGTCGGCCCAGGTGCCGCTGCAGTCCTGGCTGCTGGACGCGATGGAGGGCCCGACCCCGGTGTCGGCCCTGATCCACGCGGCGACCATGGTCACCGCGGGCGTCTACCTGGTGGTCCGCTCCGGCGCCGTGTTCTTCCCCGAGGGTTCCACCGCCGCGCTGTTCGCGGCCATCGTCGGCACGGTGACGCTGCTGGCCGGCGCCATCATCGGTATGGCCAAGGACGACATCAAGAAGGGCCTGGCCGGCTCGACGATGTCGCAGATCGGCTACATGATGCTGGGCGCGGCGTTCGGCCCGGTGGGCTACGCCTTCGCCATCGGCCACCTGATCACGCACGGCTTCTTCAAGGCGAACCTGTTCCTGGGCGCCGGGTCGGTCATGCACGCCATGAACGACGAGGTCAACATGCGCAGGTACGGCGCGCTGCGCAAGGCGCTGCCGGTGACGTTCTACACGTTCCTCATCGGTTACCTGGCGATCATCGGCTTCCCGCTGTTGTCCGGATACTTCACCAAGGACGGGATCATCGAGACGGTGATCCACCACAACGAGGTGCTCGGCTGGCTGGCCGTCCTCGGCGCCGGGCTGACCGGCTTCTACATGTCCCGCATGGTCTTCATGACCTTCTTCGGGGAGAAGCGCTGGGCCGACGACGCGCATCCGCACGAGTCGCCCGCGGTGATGACGATCCCGCTGGTCCTGCTGTCCATCGGATCGATCTTCCTGGGCGGCTACCTGGTTCTGGGCGGGAGGTTCATGACCTTCCTCGGCCCCGCCGTCGGCATGCCGGAGGGCGGCGTGCCCGCGTTCCACCCGTTCACCGTTCCCGGCCTGGCCACGCTGGCGCTGGTCGCGGTCGGCGCGGCCATCGCCTGGCTGCGGTACGGCAGGGTCCCCGTCCCGGTCACCGCCCCACGCGGTTCCTTCCTCACCACCTTCGCCCGGCGTGACCTGTACGGCGACGCGCTGAACGAGTCGCTGTTCATGCGGCCCGGTCAGTGGCTCACCAGGATCGCCGTGTTCTTCGACAACCGCGGGGTGGACGGCCTGGTCAACGGCCTGGCCGCGGGCATCGGCGGCACCTCGGGACGGCTGCGCAGGGTTCAGACCGGATTCGCCCGATCGTACGCGTTGTCCATCCTCTTCGGCGCTGCCGTGGTGGCCGGCGCTCTGCTCCTTGTAGGGAACCTGTGATGCCCTGGCTTCCGATACTGATCGCCGCGCCCGTGCTGGGCGCGGTCGGTGTGGCCGCGCTGCCCAAGGGCAGCGACAAGGCCGCCAAACAGCTCGCCCTTGCGGTGTCGCTGGTGGTCTTGGCGCTGACCCTGGCGATGGCCTTCCAGTTCCCGCTGGAGAGCGGCAAGCGCTTCGCCTTCGAGCAGACCTACTCCTGGATCCCGTCCTTCGGTGTCCACTTCGGCGTCGGCGTGGACGGCATCGCCCTGGTGATGATCGCGCTGTCCGCCGTGCTGGTGCCGATCGTGATCCTGGCCTCCTGGCACGACGCCGACGGCACCGGCGCGGAGAACCCGCCCAAGCGGTCGGTGAAGACCTACTTCTCGCTGCTGCTGGTCCTTGAGGCGATGATGATCGGCGTCTTCGCGGCGACCGACGTCTTCCTGTTCTACGTGTTCTTCGAGGCCATGCTGATCCCGATGTACTTCATGATCGGGTCTTATGGCGGCGCGCAGCGGTCCTACGCGGCGGTCAAGTTCCTGCTGTACTCGCTGTTCGGCGGGCTGCTCATGCTGGTCGCGGTGATCGCGCTGTACGTCACCGCCGGCAAGAACACGTTCATGTTCCCCGAGCTGATCGGGGCGGTCACCGACCCGGGCGTGCAGAAGTGGCTGTTCCTCGGCTTCTTCATCGCCTTCGCGATCAAGGCGCCGCTCTGGCCGTTCCACACCTGGCTGCCCGACGCCGCCGCGCAGGCCCCCGCCGGCGCCGCCGTGCTGCTGGTCGGCGTGCTGGACAAGGTCGGCACGTACGGCATGCTGCGGCTGTGCTTGGAGCTGTTCCCGCAGGCGGCGAAGGACTTCACCCCGCTGGTGATCATTCTTTCGGTGATCGGCATCGTCTACGGCGCGATCGTGGCCATCGGCCAGACCGACATGAAGCGGCTCATCGCCTACACGTCGATCTCGCACTTCGGGTTCATCGCCATGGGCGTGTTCGCGATGACCAGCAACGCTCAGGCGGGCGCGACGCTCTACATGGTCAACCACGGGTTCTCCACGGGCGCGCTGTTCCTGATCGCCGGGTTCCTGATCTACCGCAGGGGCTCGGCCAGGATCGACGACTACGGCGGTGTGCAGAAGATCGCGCCGGTGCTGGCGGGCGCGTTCCTGGTGTCCGGTCTGTCCGGTCTGGCACTGCCCGGCCTGTCGTCGTTCGTCAGTGAGTTCATGGTGCTGATCGGCACCTACCAGCGCGATGAGGTGCTGTTCGTCACGTCCGCGATCATCGGCACCAGCGGCGTGATCCTGGCCGCCATCTACATCCTGTGGATGTACAAGCGCGTCGCCAACGGGCCCACCGCCGAGTCGGTCTCGGGAATGAAGGACCTCAACGTTCGAGAGAAACTGGTGATCGCCCCGCTGCTGGTGCTGATCATCGGGCTCGGCTTCTACCCCAAGCCGGTCCTCGACGTGATCAATCCGGCCGTGCAGCACACGCTGACCAGCGTGGGTGTGCAGGACCAGCCGCCCGTCGCGGGCGTAGGCCAGGCAGATGAGAAGGGGGCCGGCAATTGAACGGCATCCAACCGCCGACGATCGAGTACGGGCAGCTCAGCCCGCTGCTCCTGGTCTTCGGCGCGGCCATCGTCGGGGTGCTGATCGAGGCGCTCGCCCCGCGTTACCTGCGTAAGTCGCTCCAGATGCCGGTCACGCTGCTCGGCCTGGTGGGCGCGTTCGCGCTGGTGCTCACGGTGGTCATGCAGGGTGTGCCGACCAAGGCCGCGGCCGAGGGCGCCATCGCGGTGGACGGCCCCGCGCTGTTCATCTGGGGCGTCATCCTGGTGCTCGCGGTGATCAGCGTGCTGCTGATAAACGACGACAACGAGTTCGTCGCCTCGGCCGCCGCCGTGCCCGGCACGCCCGAGGAAGAGGACGCGATCGCCGCGGGCGGCGCGCACACCGAGATCTACCCGCTGGCGCTGTTCGCGATCGGCGGCATGATGCTGTTCGCGTCGGCCAACGACCTGCTGATCATGTTCGTGGCCCTTGAGGTCATGTCCCTGCCGCTGTACCTGCTGTGCGGCCTGGCCCGCAGGCGCCGCCTCCTGTCGCAGGAGGCGTCGGTGAAGTACTTCCTGCTCGGCGCGTTCTCCTCGGCCTTCTTCCTGTACGGCATGGCGCTGGTGTACGGCTTCGCCGGCACGGTCAGCCTGGCCGGGATCAGCGACGCGCTCGGCGCGGTGGGCGGCCAGAACACGCTGCTGCTGATCGGCGCGGGCATGCTCGGCGTCGGCCTGCTGTTCAAGATCGGCGCCGCGCCGTTCCAGGCGTGGAAGCCCGACGTCTACCAGGGCGCGCCCACCCCGATCACCGCGCTGATGGCCTCCGGCACGCTGGTCGCCGCGTTCGGCGCGGTGCTGCGGGTCTTCTGGGTCGCGCTGGGCAACCTGGACTGGGACTGGCGTCCGGTGATGTGGGGCGTGGCGATCCTGACCATGGTCGCCGGGGCGGTCCTGGCGATCACCCAGACCGACATCAAGCGGATGCTCGCCTACTCCTCGATCGCGCACGCGGGCTTCCTGCTCACCGGCGTGATCGCCACCGGCGCGGAGGCGCAGAACGCGCTGTCGCTCAAGGGCATCCTGTTCTACCTGGTGGCCTACGGCATCACCACGGTGGGCGCGTTCGCGGTCGTCACCATGGTGCGCGACGCGGGCGGCGAGGCCGGGCACCTGTCCCGCTGGGCGGGCCTCGGCAAGCGGTCGCCCGCGCTCGCGGGCGTGTTCGCGTTCTTCCTGCTGGCGTTCGCGGGCATCCCGCTGACGTCGGGGTTCTTCGGGAAGTACGCGGTGTTCGCGGCGGCGGTCGCCGGTGGCGCGGTTCCGCTGGTCATCGTGGGCGTGGTCAGCTCGGCGGTGGCGGCGTTCTTCTACGTCCGGGTGATCGTGCTGATGTTCTTCAGCGAGCCCGCGCCGGACGGCCCGACCATCGCCGTCCCGAGTGTTGGTACCGCGGGTGTGGTCGCCATCGCGGCAGCGGCTACCGTAGTGCTCGGGATCTACCCGGAGCCCGTGCTCCGGCTGGCGGAGGACGCCGCGTCGACATTGTTCATTCGTTAAGGGGATCACTATGGCCGCGCCACCCGTTGTGGACCTGCCCATCGGCGACGAACGGCTGGCGCGGGACATGGCCGGCGGCCTCGCCGAGGTGGAAAAGCTGCTACGCGCCGCCGTGGAGAGCGAGGACGCCTTCATCACGGAGGCGTCCCGCCACCTCATCGAGGCGGGCGGCAAGCGGTTCCGGGCGACGCTCGTGCTGCTGGCCGCGCAGTTCGGCAACGCCGCCGCGGCGGGCGTCGTGCCCGGCGCGGTGGTGATCGAGCTGACCCACCTGGCCACGCTCTACCACGACGACGTCATGGACGAGGCGCGGATGCGCCGCGGCTCGGCCTCGGCGAACGCGCGCTGGGACAACACCATCGCCATCCTCACCGGCGACTACCTGTTCGCCCAGGCGTCGATCCTGCTGGCCGACCTGGGCAACGACCTGATCCGTACCCAGGCCACCACGTTCTCCCGGCTCGTCCAGGGCCAGATCAGGGAGACCAGGGGCCCGCGCCCCGGCGATGACCCGATCGAGCACTACATCGAGGTCCTGGCGGACAAGACCGGCTCGCTCATCGCCACCTCGGGACGGTTCGGCGGGCTGCTCGGCGGGGCCCCGCCGCGGATCGTCGATCGGCTGGACCGCGCCTGCGAGGCCATCGGCATCGCCTGGCAGCTCAGCGACGACCTGCTCGACGTGGCCGCAAGTACGACCGAGAGCGGCAAGACCCCCGGCACCGACCTGCGCGAGGGCATCCGGACGCTGCCGGTGCTGTACGTGCTCGCCTCCGACGACCCGGCGGACGCGCCGCTGCGTGAGCTGCTGTCCGGCCCGGTGCCTGAGGAGCGCCTGGACGAGGCCCTGACCGCGCTGCGCGCCCATCGGGCGATGGACCAGGCCAGAGCAGAGCTGAACCGCTGGGCCGACCGGGCCAGGGCCGATCTGGCCGAGCTGCCGGACATCCCGGCCCGGGAGGCGTTCATGTCGCTGTGCGACTACGTGGTGGCCCGCTCCGGCTGAGGCCGTACGGCCTGCGCCGCGATCCGCGAGCGCCGCGCCTGGCGCAGCGCGTCCCAGGTGAAGACGCCGAGCGCGACCCACACGATGGCGAACCCCGCCCAGCGTTCCGCGGGCATCGTCTCGCGCACGATCAGCACGCCGGTCAGGAACTGCAGGACCGGCGCGATGTACTGCAGCAGCCCGATCACGGTCAGCGGCACCCGGATGGCGGCGGCGGTGAACAGCAGCAGCGGTACGACGGTGACCATGCCTGAGGTCGCCAGCAGCCAGGTGTGCCCCCAGCCGTGGCCGACGAACGTCCCGGCGCCCTGACCTTGCAGGAACAGCAGGTAGCCGAGCGCGGGGAAGAACAGCAGCAGCGACTCCACGGTCAGGCTCTCGGCCGCGCCGACGTTCGCCATCTTCTTGACCAGCCCGTACGTGCCGAAGGACACCGACAGGACCAGCGCGATCCACGGCAGCCTGCCGTAGTCGAGGGTGAGCACCAGTACGGCCACCGTGCCGAGGCCCACCGCGGCCCACTGGGCGGGGCGCAGCCGCTCGTGCAGCAGTACCACCCCGAACATCACGCTGACCAGCGGGTTGATGAAGTAGCCCAGGGCGCTTTCGACGACATGGCCGGTGGTGACCGCGTAGATGTAGGTGCCCCAGTTGAAGGTGATCAGCACGGCGGCGAGGGCCAGCAGGCCGAGCCGGCCGGGCTGCCGCAGCAGCGGCCGTACCCAGGACCAGTGCCGCCTGGCCGCGAGAATCCCGACGACCGCGATCAGCGACCAGGCCATCCGGTGGGCGAGCATCTCCAGGGAACTGGCCGGTTCGAGCAGCGGCCAGTAGAGCGGGAACACTCCCCACAGGGCATAGGCGGTCGCGCCGTAGAGGACTCCACGCTGTTCGTCTGGCATGTAGCCAAGTTTCCCTCCTTACGGGACATTAGGGCAAATAAGCTGTTCTGTAGGGATGGTTAAGTCCTGCTTACGCCAAGGAACAACCGGGACGCGCGGATGGTTGGGATAGGGCGACAACGGATGAGGAGGTCCCTGATGGGCCGGCTGTTCGGCAGAGACAAGACCACCATGGTTCCCGCCCAGGACGCGCTTCCCGGCCGTCCAACCCCGATCCCGGTGCCCGAGCGGCACCTCGTCCTCGGCACCCGGCTCGCCCCGCCGTACCCCGAGGGCAGTGAGATCGCCGATGTCGCGCTGGGCTGCTTCTGGGGGGCCGAGCGGGCCTTCTGGCAGATCCCCGGGGTCATCACCACGGCGGTCGGCTACCAGGGCGGCCACACGGTCAATCCGACGTACGAGGAGGTCTGTTCCGGCCTCACCGGCCACGCCGAGGTGGTCCGCGTCGTCTTCGACCCGGCCAAGGTGAGCTACGAGGAGCTGCTACGGGTCTTCTGGGAGACCCACGACCCCACCCAGGGCATGCGCCAGGGCAACGACGTGGGCACCCAGTACCGCTCGGCCATCTACACGCATGGCCCGGTCCAGAAAAAGTCCGCCCACACCACCCGCGACACCTACCAGCAGACCCTGTCCGACGCCGGCTACGGCGAGATCACCACCGAGATCGCCCCCGCCGGTCCCTTCTACTTCGCCGAGGACTACCACCAGCAGTACCTCAAGGCCAACCCCAACGGCTACTGCGGCATCGGCGGCACCGGCGTCTCCTGCCCGGTGGGCATCGCGTCCGCCGGTAAGTGAGCGAGATCCCTCTCGCCGGGCCTCCAGCGGGGTGAGGGGACGCTCGGCGGGGTTCGTGCCCAAGGGTCATGCGCGCGTCCGCGTGGCGACGCGCTCGGCAACACAGGGCCTGCGCCCACGCTCCCTCGACGCGCCATGACCCCAGGTGCGCCCCGTCCGCCGTCGAGCAGGAAGCCGAGGCGCCACGTAGGCGCCTCCCGGGCGGGCCGCCTATACCAGCAGCACGTTTTCGCTGGATTTACCGGCATGGCCAACATCAGAACGTGTTCTGACATAGGCTTGCCGGGTGAGTGCCGGCCATGCTGACGCAGTGACTTTCTCGGACTTGTCGCGAAATCCGCGCGCGGTCGCCGAGCGGGCGGCACGTCTGGGGCGAGTTCGTGTCACACATCGGGATGCTCCAGACTTCTACCTGACCGCAGCAGACCACGAAGAGGAACGCGACCGGACGCTGGCGACCGCGTCCCGGCTGTTCCTGGCGTTGATCAAGCACGACCCTACCGCGCGTGCCCTGGTCATAGCCATGCCGGAGGTCTTCCCCTGGGTTCGCCACCTGTCTTCGGACGAACTACGCGCCTTCACGCTGGAACTCGTCGAAGCGCTCTCCGATGCCGCTGAGCTGGATGTCGATGTCACGACCCGTGAGGTCATCGCGGGCTGGCGGTCCACGGCCAGAATCAAGGCGGACCCCGCCGGTTACGCCGAGGCCCGCAAAGCCACAAGTGGCGATTTCGGGCCGGTGCAGGTCTCGGCGTGAGCCCGAAGCGCGGAGATCGGGTAACAGTGCCGCCGCCGGAGGACGAATGGGATGTCCGGTTCGGCACCGGCGACGCAGCCCGTGGCCGGGAAGAGCTGTGCCGCCATGCGCTGGCGAACACGCGTCGATGCTTCGAGATTTTGCGCGTCGATCCTCGTTCGGGCGCCGGCCACGACCGTCAACATCGCCTACGCGGTGACCTCGCGAGCCATCGCCACAATGGCAAGGACCTGGAGCAATGGGAATTCGAGGTCACCAATGGCGGGCGAGTGCGCTATGCCATCGATGACACGACACGTACCGTCTGGGTGATCTACGCATCGCCTCGGCACCCCAAGGACACGGAGTAGTCCGGCATTATCGACGGAGCCGGTCAGGCGGTCAGTGACCTGCGATCCGAGCATGTCTCGCTCGACGTCGAGTTAGTGGTTCTGTGCGAGGGCCGCGGCGGGGCCGGCAGGACCCTGGTCGTGAATGGTCGCGGTAGCCGGCGTCATGCGGACCGGACTCCAGAGCATGGCCTGTGCGTCGCCATGCCGTGCTCCGGTTGGCGGGCCTCTCAGTCCATGGGAGCCTCACAGCCACCGGTTGCTGGGCTTCCGGTCGCACCCGACGATGCCGCGCTCTGCGAGCCCTGTGCGGCCGTCAGCATGGTGGAACTTCCGCAGCCAAGGCTGCTCCCCCTGCGCGCCCTGCGGCAGCGGTACTCCCGCGCGAAGCCGGTACGGCGGCCGGAAAGCGCGCCACTCGGCAGGAGGTCATCCGTCCCATGAGACGCCGCAGCGGGTTGTCCACAGGTGGCGGTGTGGCGCGATCGGCGGTTGTCCACAGAATGGCATTCGGCGGGTGGGTGGCCTGGCCGGGTGGCGCATGCTGCTGTTCATGGCGGAAATGGTCACGCCGAGATTTCTCGGCCATGCGTTGTTGGTGTCCGGGCTCGATCCCCGCGTGGTCGCGTGGGGGAAGACGGCGGCGCATCTGTGGAAGATCGACACGGCGGCGGCGAGGGCGCCCGCCGAGCCGTGGCCGATGGGGTTCATCGTGCCGCCGGGGTTCGGTGATCCACCGGGGTGCCTGGTGCGGGAGGGCTGGGCCGGCGGATCATCCCCGTCCGCCGCGACGTCATCCCCGCCCGGGCCGCCGACTACATCGAGATCGTCGCCAACGCCCTGCTCGAACGCGGCTGGAAGCCCTCACACGACCACCTCCTCGCGGTGATGTCCCGGGTCCGCGCCGCCCGGCGACGCCCCCCGTGATCGATCGACATGGGAGCCGGCGTGCCATCCGCCTGGCCATTCACCGCGACGCAATGGGCGATATTGGAGGATTGATCTGCTTTACTCGCATACGTATACTCGTCTACGAGTAGGAGGTGACCATGGTCAGGCGGCGCAAGGTGAACAACATGCTCGGCCTGGCCGTGCTGGCGGCCCTCGCAGAAAGGCCGATGCATCCCTACGAGATGGCCGCCGTGCTGCGCGAACGCGGCAAGGACGAGGACATGCCGATCAAATGGGGCACCCTCTACACCGTGGTCCGCAACCTGGAGAAGTACGGATTCATCACCGTCTCGGAGAGCGTCCGGGATGGCTCGCATCCCGAGCGCACGATCTACCAGATCACCCGGGAGGGGCGGGTGGAGTTCGCCGACTGGGTGCGTGATCTGCTCGCCGAGCCCCAACGCGAGCAGCCGAAGTTCATGGCGGCGCTCTCGGTGTGGCAGGTGCTCGGGCCGGAGGAGGCGATGCGGCTGCTCCGCCAGCGGCTCACCCTGCTCGACGCGGAGGTCGCCGACCGCCGCACCACGCTGATGGGCTATGCCGGCGACTTGCCGCGCATCTTCCTCGTCGAGTCGGAGTACGGCCTGGCCATGCGCGAGGCCGAGGCGGCATGGATCCGATCGCTGCTCGACGAGCTCACCACAGGCTCGTTCCCCGACCTGGGCGCATGGCGGGAGTGGTACGAAACCGGCCGCCTGCCGTCCGAGGTGCGATCCCCCACCGAAAGGGGCGAGCAAAGCGACTGAAACCGCATTAAGGGGCCCGGCGGCGGTGCGGGAACACCGCCGCCAGGCCCTCGACCTCGAACCGAAACCCGTGGAACGGAAATCCGGCCGCAAGGTGCCAACCGTAAGGATAGCCGGGCTTCCGTCCCTGGGCCGGTTCGGACATCACAAGATCCGAAACCGGAGTGACCATGCATAACACGCAAAGCAAGCACACCCAGGCGGTGTCCATCGAAGGGGCGATGGCACGCTGGTATGCGCGCCAACGCGCTTCCGCCCCTCAGCTCGCGGAGGTACGCCGGCTCGCCACCCGCCTCGGCGACGGCCTGCCGGCCGGCGCCGCCGTCCTCGAAATCGGCCCCGGACCCGGCTACCTGGCCATCGAGCTCGCCCGGCTCGGCTTCAAGGTGACCGGCCTTGACCTCAGCCGGACACTGGTCGAGATCGCCACCGACAACGCCCGCCAGGCGGGCGTGCACGTCGACTTCCAACGCGGCGACGCCGCGGCCCTGCCGTTCGCCGACCGAACCTTCCGCCTGATCGTCTGCGTGGCGGCGTTCAAGAACTTCGGCAGCCCGGTCCGGGCTCTGAACGAGATGCATCGGGTCCTCGGCGACGGTGGCACCGCCGTGATCCAGGACATGAACAAGGAAGCGTCCAACGCCGCCATCAACGAGGAGGTGCGCGGCATGGACCTGGGCCGCATCAACTCCCTGATGACCAAGGTCCCGCTACGTGGCCTCCGCCGCCGCGCCTATTCCCCCGCCGACTTCCAACACCTCGCCGCTGGAAGCGCATTCGGCACCTGCGAGGTCCACACGAGCGGGATCAGCGTGGAGGTACGCCTGACCAGACGCCCCCGCCACTGATGTGCCTTGCGCCGGTGGCGTCGTACGGCCCAGGTCGGAGCGGGAGTGATCCCCGACAGAACGCCGGACTCCCACGTCGGCCCGATCGCACGCTGTAGCCGCCGCCGGCACCGCCACTCGACCGGCCCAACGACCACAGGGGCCCGCGGTGCGTTGCCCGGCCGTGTCATGGGCCCTCGACCGCGGCCGGGCCTGTGCCGCCGGTCATCAGGCCGACTGCCCATGCCAGGCATGCTGGCCGTCCCGGGCCCCTGGTCGTCCCAGGGCTCTGAGACGCACTGGGGCTGTTATCGGGTCCGGGCGCTGCTGCATGTCTTGGAATTCATCGTCAATGACGGCTACGTGGAAGTGGTCCGGGATGGGCGGCTCCTGGCCGAGCCGGCATGTGGCTGGAGCTCAGATCGTCAGGCTCAGGTCGGAGGGGGGCTCAGCGGGGTTGGGGGCGTAGTCCATCGAGGATGAGCTGGGCGATGTGCGCCGAACTCGTGCGGCTGGTTTCTGCGCCGGCGTGGCGGATCGCGGCGAAGGCGCTCGGTATCAGCCTGACCGGGGCGGTACACCGAATAGTATGGCCTCAACCGGGGCAGCGCACCGGTTAGGGCCTGTGCCGCTCTGAATGAACCGTTCTGCCTGTTCAGGAGGAGACGCCGATGGCCACCCGAGAGGACGTGAGCGCCCCGGTACAGCGAATGCAGGAGTGCTTCGACAGCTGGCAGTTCGACCAGGCCGCAGACCTGCACACCCCCGGCTCTCTCAGCCATCCGCTCGGCACCACCGGATTCGAGGCGGGCAAGGACGCCTGGCGTGTACTCGTCACCCGGTTTCCGGGTATACGCGTTGTCGCCCAGGACATCCTGATCGATGGTGACAAGGCCGCCGTCCGCTCGACCGTCGAGAGGATCACGTCCCCGGGCGGCGACGCGCAGCCCATGTTGTTCGAGATCCTCCGCATTGAGAACGGCCGGTTCGCGGAGATGTGGGGGGCCAGTGCGGGGTTCCCGTCCTCGGCCAGTCCGGAGGATCTGCTCGGCTAGTCCCGAGAACGTGCGCTGCGGCGTGAGCGCCCAGTGCTGCACGAACCGGGGAGGTGACAAGGGCCTCGACGACCTTGCCCGGCCCAGGTCGTGGAGCGCTTGTCGGCGTTCCGTCGTCGCCGCTCGCCACACGTCTCTGCCTGCGGCCGGGGTCGTGCCGCCATCCGGACCTCTTCGCGATCGTCCCCGCCGTCCCAGGCGTCGAGTGCGGCGCACGCCGTGCCGTACCACGGTTCCGCCGAGCGGCGCTCCACGGCGGCGATCCACTCCTCGTCCGTGACCTCGATCCCGGCTGCCGCCAGCCCGGGAGTCAGCAGGAGGAGCCGGCGCACTCGCTCGGGATGACGAGCGGCATAGAGGACGGCCAGGTCGGCCGCGGCCGAGTGAGCAAACAGGTCGATCCCGTCGAGAGCGAGGTGCGCCCGCAGTGCCTCGACGTCCGCCACAAGCCGGTCGGCCCGATACGTGCCCGGGTCGCCGGGGGTCGCGGACTCGCCCGTACCTCTGCCGTCCAGCAGGATCAGCCTGTGGTGGAGGCCGAGGCCGCCCAGATCGCCCAGGTACCCCGAGGGCCGCCCGGGTCACCGGGGAGACAGATGAGCGGAGGGCCCTGTCCGAGAATGTGGTAGGCGAGGAGCGTGCCGTCATAGGACGGGAAAGTCGGCATGATCCAGGCGATCACGGCCGTCCGGTCCGCAGCAATTCCTTTTCGGCCGGGAACGTCACAGCACGCTGAAGCGTTTCGCAGCCGGTACACGCAGCCGGGCGTGGGGGTGTGTCGGGTCGGCCCCCGCCGTATGGGTGCTTCGCGCACACAGGCCCAGGGCAGGGCCGACGCGCGGTGCGCGCAGGGAGGTGGGGATCCCAGATCTTCGGCGTGGTGATCCGCGAGCTGCCGGTCTACCGGGGATGGGAGCAGGAGATCGCTGTCGGCGGGGTCTTCGAATGCTGGCGCGACATCGTGGGCGCGGAGCTGGGGGCGCGCACCAGGCCGGAGAGCTTCACGGACGGCGAGGTCGTCCACCCGCGTGGCCCAGGCGGTGGAGTCCGCCGAGACCCGGTTGCCGGCGACGGCGCTGGTCGAACGGGTGAACGAGGAGCTGGGCGAGGGCACTGTCCGCCGGGTGAAGGTCCAGGGGCGCAGCGCGGGCCGCGCCCGAGCGGGCGGTGCCCGGCACAAGCGGGTGGAGTAGGGAGCCTTGGGCGGCTGTCCAGTGGGTGCGGCGGGATGGTATGTGGTTGTTCAGTGGTGAGATTTGAGTGACCGTGTGGTACGTGCCAATGGTGATCGGTCGGCTGGAGGCTTCATTCCAGGAGGGCGATCAGCCGTTTGGGGGCCTTGAGGCGCCAGGCGTCGGTAAGCAGCTCGCGTAGCTCGTCCTGGTCGACCGCTGCCAAGTGGACCCGCATCCGGTCGTAGTCATCGTCGTGGCCTTGACGGATGTAGAACTTGGTGGGTTCGGCGGCGAGCAGGTGGGCGCGTTCGGGGCGGGGTACGGCGACGCCGATGGCCATGTCGTCGTCGCCGATCGAGGCGAAGATCTTGTTGCGCACCCGGAAGGTGGGCAGGCCCCAGGCGAGCTTCTCGGTGGCCTCCGGAAGTGAGAGCGCTATCGTGCGGACATCATCCACAATCGTCATGCCTCCATACTCAACCAGCTCGGTTTTCTGGCTTTCAGGTGACTTCGGAACCATCCGGCTCCCGGGCACGTCTTGAAGGTAAGGAGCGACAGGGGGAGAGGCGCATGCCATCGGTCGCGGAACTGGTCGAGTCGGAGGTGGCCCGGGTGTCGCAGGCGGTGCGTGCCCGAGGCGTGGAGTTGGAGCAGGAGGGCGCGGTGCAGCTCGTGCGCTACGCCCCGCTGGTGGTCACCGCCGAGGTCGACGACGCGGCGGCCCGCGTCGAGCTGACCATCGTGGAGGGCTCGTTGTGCTGGTTCTGCACTTGTGCTGAGGGCAGATCCGGCGCGTTCTGCGGACACTGCGCGGCCACCGCACTGGTCGCCTGTCAGCGCAAGGGTTCGCTGGCACGGTCAGGCCAGAGCCCCAGCCCCTAATCGAATAGGCCGGTGCCAAAAGCCCCATCCGCCTCGCAGGGGCGGGGGTTATCGCCCCTTTGCGCGCCGGCCGCCCACAGGCCGGGCCCTGACCGTATCCGGCGGCGGGCGCCATCGCCCCTGGTCGGAGAGAGCGTTTCGGGTCAGTGGCGTGTCCGCCTTTGGTAGGAACGACCGGCGGGAGCTAGGTCAGGTCGCGGCGCGTATCTCCGGTTCCGTACCGCAAGATCCCCTGGTGCCCCAGCGTTCGCGGCCAGGGCGGCGCGCCGATGCGCATCTGCGCCGGGGGCTTGGGGCCGGGCCTCGTACGCAGATCGCAGGAGGCGACGGAATGATCGACACTGAGCCGCAGACCGCGGGCGGGAAGGTGCTCCGGCACTTCACGATGTCACTGGACGGCTTCGTGGCCGGGCCGGACCACGCCATGGACTGGATGGCCACCGGCATCTCGGCCCGTCCGGGCCTGATCGACGAGTACGTCCAGACCACGGGCGCCGTGCTGGGCGGCCGGGACGGCTGGGATGCCTCGCCCGGCAGCCGTCCGTACGGCGGCGCCTGGAAGGGCCCGGTCTTCGTGCTCACCCACCATCCCGAGGACGCGGCCCCCGCCGACGGTGTCACGTTCCTGAACTGCGGCCCGGCCGAGGCGGTGCGGATCGGGTGGGAGGCGGCCGGTGGCAAGAACCTCGAAGTGTTCTCTCCCGGCATTGGCCGTCGGCTTCTCGAACTGGGCCTGATCGATGAGATCGACCTGCACATCGCACCGGTACTGCTCGGCGAGGGCATCCGGCTCTACGACGACCCCGGCGGTGAGCCGATCCGCCTCCACCGGGTCGGCGAAGGCGACCCGACGGCGGTCGTGAACGTACGGTACCGGCCCAGCGTACCCACCGGCGGGTCCCCGTCGAACGAGAAGGCCGGTGCCTGAGTCACCGTCACACGCCACGTCCCAGGCCGGATGTGCCCGCGGGGTATCGGACCTGATGGCCAGAGCATGCCCACCTGCTTTTCGCTATTGGGCCCCTTTGGGACGGGATTCTTGACAGAGCCTTCGCCGGCTTCCAAGCGAAGTCGGCCCGCGTTAACGAAGCCGGTCTGCCCACCAGCCGGTGTCGGGGCTCGGGCATGCGCGTGATGCCGGCTGCGTCGATCTTCATCCGCATCAGGGGGCGTCGCGTGGTGGCGCGGGCTGCCACCACGGTAGTGGGGAAGCCCGCTGAAATGGGCTCACTTTGGGCTGAGCGATTTCACCCACGACGACGAACGCCTGGGCGGAGTCGGCGTGCGTGCCGCGACCTGCGTCGACCTGTGCTTTTCGAGGACGGTTGTTTCTTGGTGAGCAAGGTCTCCATGGTGTCAACGTTCCTGTTGAGTTCACGTCAATGCGGACTCATGGTTTCGGCGGGGGAGTCCGTCGTCGCAACGCCGCCGGGGGACGAGGGGAGGAGGAAAACGATTGGACGGCGAGTGTCTGGTTGTCAGACAATCGTACGGTGAAGCTCAATGGACCACTCGCCGTGGTCGGTGCTGCCATGCTCTGGGGGACCGCCGGTACTGCGGGGGCGCTGGCAGTGCTCGGTGGTGTTGATGTCGCGCCCGTGTCACTGGCCGCGGCCAGGCTGCTGATCGGCGGTTTGCTGCTGGCCGTCCTCACCGGTGCGCCCGCCGCGGTGGCGCTGCTGACCGGCAATGGGCCGGCCCGGCTGCCGATGTTGCTGGCCGCGGTCGCCGCGGCCGGTTACCAGCTCGCGTTCTTCGCGGCGGTCACCCGGACCGGGGTCGCGATCGGCACGGTCGTGGCGATCGGCAGTGGGCCGATCTTCACGGGTGTGCTGGCGTGGCTGATCGACGGCGTACGGCCGACCCCGCGCTGGGCCGCGGCCACCGTGGCGAGGTCCTGTCGGGCATCCTGTTCGCGCTGCTGGGCGGCCTGCTGTACGCGTTCTACGCGGTCATCGCGGCCCGCGTGATCGGCGCGGGCACGCCGTCGGGGGTGGTGATGGGAGCGATGTTCGGCGGCGCGGGCGTCGTGATGCTGCCCATCCTGCTGACCTCCGACTTCACCTGGCTGGGCAGTGCCGCGGGCCTCGGTACCGCGGTGTACCTGGGGTGCGCGACCACGGCGCTGGCGTGCTTCGTGTACGGCCTGGGCCTGCGTACCACCCCGGTCGCCACGGCCGCCACGCTGACCCTCGCCGAGCCCGCCGTCGCGGCCCTGCTCGGTGTGGTCGTGCTGGGGGAGCGGCTGGCCCCGGCCTCGCTGGCGGGGCTCGGCCTGCTGGCCGCGGCGCTCGTACTGGTGGCCCTGCCGACCGGCGGCGCGCGGCTCGTACGGCGGCGCCCGGCCGCACCGGAGAGGGCAGAATCGTCGGCGTGAGCATGCCATTGCGACCGGTCTCGACGGTCAGCGCGCTGGCCGACGCGCTGCGCGCCAGGGTGCTGTCCGGAGAGATCGAGCCGGGGACGGCGCTGCCGGAGCAGGAGATCGCCGCGGCGTACGGCGTGGCGCGTCCCACCGTGCGTGAGGCGCTGGCCGCGCTCGTGCACGAGGGGCTGCTCCGCCGCGAACGCAACCGCAGCGCCCACGTGCCGGTGGTGAGCGCGGCGGACCTGGCCGATCTGATGTTCGTACGCCGGCCGCTGGAGGAGTTGATGGCCACGGCGCTGGCGCTGTCTCTTATA
>NZ_POUA01000119.1 GCF_003236385.1 Spongiactinospora gelatinilytica | reverse complement strand
CCCCACCAAGCCCGCCGCGCCCACCGGGCCGAAGCCCGACGAGCGGTTCTTCGGCATTCCGGGCAAGGCCCTGGCCAAGAGCCCCTTCCTGTTCGGCCTGACCGCCGGGCTCGGTGTGCTGGTGGCGATCGGCCTGGCCCAGGCGGTGGTGAACACCCGCAGCGTGATCGTGCTGGTGCTGGTCGCCATGTTCCTGGCGGTGGGCCTCAACCCGGCCGTGGAGTGGCTGGCCAGGCGCGGGCTGAGCCGCCGGCCGGCGATCTCGATCGTGTTCCTGGGCGTGATCGCCTTCTTCGCGCTGTTCGGGCTGGCGATCGTGCCGCCGGTCGCCGAGCAGGTCAGCGACTTCGTGGCCGCGGTGCCCGGGTACATCAACGAGCTGCTCGCCAACCCGACGATCAGGCGGCTCGACGCCGACTACGGGCTGCTGGCGCAGCTCAAGGCGTACGTCACCAGCCCCGACCTGCCGCGCGTGATCGCCGGGGGCATCGTCGGCGCGGGCGCGGTGGTGTTCGGCGCGTTCTTCTCCGGGGTCACGCTGCTGGTGCTGACGCTCTACTTCCTGGGGTCACTGGGCTCGATCAAGGAGTACCTGCTGGGCCTGGTGCCCGCCACCCGCCGGGAGCGCACCCGCGCGATGAGCGACGAGATCCTGGACGGCATCGGCGGCTACGTGGCGGGCAACGTGGTGATCTCGGTGATCGCGGGCGTGCTGTCGTACGCGTTCCTGGGTGTCGCCGGGGTGGAGTACGCGCTCGCGCTCGCGCTGGTGGTCGCGGTGACCGACCTGATCCCGCTGGTCGGCGCGACCATCGGAGCGGTGTTCGTGAGCGGTGTGGCGCTGTTGCAGTCGCTGCCGCTCGGCATCGCCTGCGCGGTGTTCTTCCTGATCTACCAGCAGGTCGAGAACTACGTGATATACCCGCGCGTGATGAAGCGCTCGGTGGACGTCGCCCCGGCGGTGACGGTGATCGCGGCGCTGTTCGGCGGCACGCTCCTCGGCATCGTCGGGGCGCTCATCGCGATTCCGGTGGCCGCGGCGATCGCCCTGGTCATCAGGGAGGTCGTGCTGCCCCGCCAGGCCCGCGTGTGAGGGTCAGGGCCACGAGATCCCGCCCACGAAGGCGGCGACCGCCCGGTTGAACGCCTCGGGCTGCTCCACCGCCGACAGGTGTCCGGCCGCCTCGATCACGGTGAGCCGGGAGTCGGGAACGGCCTCCGCTATCGCCTCGGCGTCGGCCGGGGTCGTCATCTGGTCCTCCTCTCCCACGATCACCAGGGCGGGGACCTTCAGGTCGCGCAGCGTGTCGAAGGAGTCGGCGCGGCCGGCCATCGCCCGCTCGGCCCAGGCCACCGCGCCCGGCGGAGCGGCCTGCACCAGCCCGCGCACCCGGCCGAAGACCATGCCGCGGCGCTGCCTGGTGGTGGGCCCCACGAGGCCGGGAAGCACCTC
Organism: Spongiactinospora gelatinilytica; assembly: GCF_003236385.1. Classification (GTDB taxonomy): domain Bacteria; phylum Actinomycetota; class Actinomycetes; order Streptosporangiales; family Streptosporangiaceae; genus Spongiactinospora; species Spongiactinospora gelatinilytica. Next base: position 17,629 of record NZ_POUA01000119.1, on the reverse strand, counting down.
GTCCAGCAGGATCGCGTTGCCGTTGGCGGAGACGGCGGCGGCGATCCGTTCGCGGTTGGCGCTCGCCTGCTCCTGGTCGGCGGTGGCCCTGGTATCGGCCAGGATGACGCCGAGCAGGCGGTCGGGGTGACGGCGGCAGAAGGCCATCGTCACGTAGCCGCCCATCGACAGACCGCCGACCACGGCCCGCTCGACGCCCTCGGCGTCGAGCAGCGCGGCGACATCGTCGGCCATCACATCGATGGAGGGGGGCTCGTCGTTGAGCACCGAGCCGCCGAAACCACGGAGATCGGGTGTGATCACCCGGCAGGAGGCGGCGAGACCTTCCCGCTGGGCCAGCCACATGGCCGAGGAGAGCGGGAACGCGTGGAGGAGGACGACCGGCACTCCGCTGCCGGCCGATCGCGAGTACAGGTGCACGGAGAACAACCTAACCTGACGTTCGGCCGCTGCCACCCCTACCGGGGTTAGCGGTCATACCCAGAGGGTCATCGTGCCGACCGAATACCCCCCGCCCCACTCCGCGGAGCCATGTTTCAGGGCAGCCGCTCCGGCAGCGGGTACGCTCCGGGGGCCACCGTGCGGACGATCTCGTTGAGCACGATCCGCACCGAGGGCTCGCCCACCCACAGGTGCTTGGCGCCCTCCACGCCGATCACCTCGGCCTGCGGCACGAGGGCGAAGCGTTCGGCGGCCTCGTCCGGGCGCAGGTAGTCGTCGAACTCGGGCACCAGCGCCAGCAACGGACGGCCGAACTCGCCCCACGCCGTGAGGTCGGCGTCAGAGGCTCGGCGCAGCGGCGGCGAGAGCAGGATCGCCCCCTCGATCAGTGGGTCGCGCCCCCAGCGCAGCGCCAGCTCGGTGCCGAACGACCAGCCGACCAGCCACGGCCGGGGCAGGTCGTGGAACTCGGCGTACTCCAGCGCGGCCGCCACGTCGAACCGCTCGCCCTCGCCGTCGCCGAACTCGCCCTGCGAGGTGCCGCGGTCGGAGGTGGTGCCCCGCGTGTTGAAGCGCAGCACGGCCAGATCGGCCAGCGCGGGCAGCCGGTAGGCGGCCTTGCGGAAGACGTGGCTGTCCATCATGCCGCCGTGGGTGGGCAGCGGGTGCAGGCAGACCAGCGTGGCCGCCGGGGGCCGTTCGGCGGGCAGGGCCAGCTCGCCCACGAGCGTCAGCCCGTCCGCGGTGTGCAGCTCGATCGGCTCCCTGCGGGCGGGCAACACCGTGGACGCCCGGATCTCCATCCCTGCGACTCCTTCAGTAGCGATTTCTGCCGTGCCCGCGGTCGAGGCGCTTGCGCCAGCACGGAGTGTGCCAGTGCCGCCGCTCCTCCTCGCCCCCCGGCCAGTTGGGCCAGCTCACGATGTGCGGCATGCCGGCGCGGACCTCCTGGTCACAGCCCGGGCAGCGGTAGGCGCGATCGGCCGCGCCGCCGCGCAGGGCGCGGACCTTCCACTCGCCGTCAGGCCACTCCTCGACGCGGTCCATGCCCGCGGGGAAGCCGGTGATCGGCACCGGCGGCGGGCGGGAGGCGGAGTCGCCACGCCGCCCCCGGTCGAAGGGGTCCTTTCTGCGGGCACGTCGGGGGCTCACAACGGTAGGGTAATCGGTCATGCGGCTGGTCATCGCGCGGTGCAGCGTGGATTACGTGGGGCGGCTCACCGCCCATCTGCCCATGGCATCGCGCCTCTTGCTCTTCAAGGCCGACGGCTCGGTGTCGGTACACGCCGACGACCGCGCCTACAAACCGCTCAACTGGATGAATCCACCCTGCAAGCTCCGTGAGGACGACAAGACCTGGACGGTCACCCACGGCAAGACGGGCGAGAAGCTGATCCTCACCATCGAGGAGATCATGCACGACTCCAGTCACGAGCTGGGCGTCGATCCCGGGTTGCGGAAGGACGGCGTGGAGGCCCACCTACAGGAGCTGCTGGCCGAGCACATCGGCACGCTCGGCGAGGGCTGGTCACTGATCCGCAGGGAGTACCCGACGGCGATCGGCCCGGTGGACATCCTGTGCCGCGACCACACCGGCGCGACGGTCGCCGTGGAGATCAAGCGCAGGGGCGAGATCGACGGGGTGGAGCAGCTGACCCGCTATCTGGAGCTGCTCAACCGCGACCCGCTGATCGCGCCGGTGCGCGGGGTCTTCGCGGCCCAGGAGATCAAGCCGCAGGCGCGGGTGCTGGCCACCGACCGCGGCATCGGCTGCGTCGTGCTCGACTACGACTCCCTGCGCGGCATCGCCCCGGAGAACCCGACGCTGTTCTAGGAGCCCGATGCTCCTATACCGCGGCGTCCGGTTGTCCCGTGCCGACGTGTCGGCGCAGACCTCGCGGGTTTATCGTGACGACATGACCGTGACCGCCGGCAGCCACAGTTTCGACTCACTCGACCCCGCCACCGGTGAGGTCGTCGGCACCCATCCGGTCCACTCGGCGGCCGACGTGCGCGCCGCCGTCGAGCGGGCCGCCGTCGCGGGGCGATGGTGGGCGGGCCTCGGCCACGCCGCCCGCAAGACCCGGCTGCTCGACTTCAAGGCCGTGCTCACCCAGAACATTCGGCGGATCGCCGCGCTGGTGAGCGCCGAGACCGGCAAGCCGCGCGGCGATGCCACGCTGGAGATCGTGCTGGCCATCGCGCACACCGACTGGGCGGCCAGGCACGCGGCGAAGGTGCTCGGCCCGCGCCGGGTCTTCCCCGGCCTGCTGGGGGCCAACCTCTCGGCCACGCTGGAGCACCGGCCGCTGGGCGTGGTGGGCGTGATCGGGCCGTGGAACTACCCGGTGTTCACGCCGGCCGGTTCGATCGTCTACGCGCTGGCGGCCGGCAACGCGGTGGTGTTCAAGCCCAGCGAGTACACCCCGGGCACGGGGGCGCTGCTCGCCGAACTGTTCGCCGAATCGGTGCCTGAGCACCCGGTCCTTCAGGTGGTGACCGGGCTCGGCGAGACCGGCGCGGCGCTGGCGGGCGACCCGGGCATCGGCAAGATCGCGTTCACCGGCTCGACCCCGACCGCCAAGCGGGTGATGGCGGCCTGCGCCCGAAACCTCACCCCGCTGGTCGCCGAGTGCGGCGGCAAGGACGCCATGATCGTGGCGGCCGACGCCGACCTGCGGGCCGCCGCCGACGCCGCGGTGTGGGGGGCGATGTCCAACGCCGGGCAGACGTGCGTGGGCGTCGAGCGGGTGTACGTGGTGGACACGGTGTACGAGCCGTTCATGCGCGAGCTGACCGAGATCGCCGGCCGGGTCCGCGCCGGGGAGCACTACGGCCCGATCACCATGCCGGGCCAGCTCGACGTGATCGACCGGCACATCGGCGCGGCGGTCACGTCAGGCACGGCGGTGCTCGGCGGGCCCGATTCGGTGCGCCGGCCGTACGTCGACCCGGTCGTGGTGGAGGACGTGCCGGCCGACAGTCCCGCGATGCGGGAGGAGACATTCGGGCCGACCGTAACCGTGAGCCGGGTGGCCGACGCCGAGGAGGCGCTGGCGCTGGCCAACGCCTCCGCCTACGGTCTGGGCGGCACGGTCTTCTCCCGCGACAAGAGGAGCGCGATGGACCTGGCGCGGCGGATGCGCGGCGGGATGACGGCGATCAACTCGATCATCTCGTTCGCCGGGGTGCCCGCCCTGCCCTTCGGGGGCGTGGGCGACTCCGGATTCGGCAGGATTCACGGGGCGGACGGGCTGCGGGAGTTCGCGCGGCCGAAGGCGATCTCCCGGCAACGCTTCCCACTCCCCGGAATGAACCTGACGTCGTTCAGCCGTGGTCAGGCGGAACTTGACCGTCTAGTCAGGTTGGTGACCATCCTCCATGGGCGGCGAAAGCACTAATGTCCTGACTCTTCCCGAAAAAGGATCTTGCGTCCATAATGGTGGGCTCTGGGGGTCCGCGATCACGCTGGACGCGAGGTGAATAGTGACGGGTAGAGCGTACCGGGGACTGTCGGCAGAGCAACGCCTGGCCGACAGACGGGAACGGCTCATGATGGCGGCGTACACGCTGTTCGCCAACCCAGGGTTTCCCGCAACGACGATCGAGCGGCTCTGCACCATGGCCAGGGTGTCCAACCGGGCCTTCTATGAGTGCTTCTCCGGCCGGGAGGCGCTGATGGAGGCGGTCTACGACCGCTGTGTGGACGACACGCTCCAGGCGGTGGCCAAGGCCGTGGCCGCCGCGCCGAACACTCTCGACGATCGGATCGAACATGGCATAGCCGAATACGTGGCATTCGCGACCAAGGACCTGCGCAGGGCGCACATCATGCACGTGGAGGTGCGCCGCGCCGGAGACTGCCTGATCACCGCACGGCAGCGGGCGGTGGCCGGTTTCACCCGGATCATGGAGGAGACCGTGGCGGCGTATCCGCAACGGACCCCGCCGAACACCCACCTCCTGATCCTCGGGCTGATCGGGGCCTTACAGGAGTTACTCATCGAATGGGTGCTCGCGGACGTACGGCCCGCCACCGACGACCTGATCATCACGGCCGTGCACATCTTCCGGCGCTCGTTCAGCCCGGCCGGGGCGTGATCCTTCGCTCAGGCCACCGCCGCCGACGGCGGTAACTCCTCCACACGCAGCACCCGGTTCAGCCGGGTCACCGCCAGCACTCGCATGATCCTGGGCGGCACACCGCGCAACACCAGGTGACGACCCGCGGAAAGCGCGCGCCGATGGGTGCCCACCAGCACCCCGAGACCGGTGGCGTCGATCATCTCCAGGCCGCTGAGATCGACGACCAGGTCACCATCCCCGGAGTCCACCGCTCGATGCAACCGGGGACGAACCCCCGCCACGGTGCCGACGTCGAGCCGCTGCCCGACGCGGACCACCTGTCCACCGGACCGTTCCCGGACGCGCATGCCACCTCCCCCTGCCGGCTCCCCTGCTGATGCGTACGAACTTCCCTGCCCGGCATTGCTCGATCCATGCCCAATAACCGCCGTTTCGTGCAAGTGGAGTAAATGGCGGCGGTAAAGCGGTGGTCAAGAACGCGCCTTAGAGCCAGCCCATTTCCTGGGCCGCCCGGATCGCGGTGATCCGGTTGGTCGCACCCAGCTTGGTCATCGCGCTGGAAAGGTAGTTGCGGACGGTGCCCTCCGTGAGGCTGAGCGCCACCGCGATGTCGCCCACCGAAGCGCCGCGCGCGGCCAGCGCGAGCGCGTCGCGCTCCCGTCCGGTCAGCGGGCTGTCCCCCGCCATCATGGCGGAGGCCGCCATCTCCGGGTCCAGGTACCGTCCGCCGGCGTGGACCTTGCGGATCGCCGTCGCCAGTTCCTCCGCCGAGGCGTCCTTCGGGATGAACCCCCGCACTCCTGCGGCGAGCGCCCGCCGCAGATATCCGGGCCGTCCGAAACTGGTGAGGATCAGGATGGCCTGACCCGGCACTTCCTCCGCCACCGACAGCCCGTCCATCCCCGGCATCTCGATGTCGAGCACCACGACGTCGGGCCGGTGCTCCTGCACCGCCGCCCGCACCAGGTCGCCCGCCGCCACCTCGGCGACCACCTCGATGTCCGGTTCCAGGCCGAGCAGCGTGGCGATGGCCCTGCGGATCAGATGCTCGTCGTCCGCGAGCAGCACCTTGATCATTCCACTCCCCTCACCGGGACCGTGGCCGTGAGCACGTACTCCCCCGGCCTGCCCGGCCCCACGCAGAGCGTGCCGCCGTGCGCGGCCACCCGGTCGGCGAGCCCGGCGAGGCCGCTGCCGTCGCCGGCCGGCCGGTCCTCGCCCGGCCGCTCCCCGGCGACCGGCCGCACGCCGTCGTTGGTCATCCGCAGCCGCACTCGGCCGCCGTCCGGTTCGACATCGATCCGGCAGAAGGTGGCCGAACTGTGCCGCAGCACATTGGTGGTGCCCTCCCTGACGACCCAGGCCAGCAGCGTGCTCACCTGGCCGGGCAGCTCGGACTCGGCGGGGGCGCTGACCTCGCAGCGGATGCCGGCCGCCACCAGAACGGCGCGTACGCTGCTCAGCTCGGCCGGCAGGTCCACCGTGCGGTAGCCGCGCACCGCCGTACGGATCTCGTGCAGTGACTCCTTGGCCAGGTGGCGCACCTCGCCCATCTCGGCGACGGCGCGATCCAGGTCGGCGTGGGCCAGCTTGAGGGCCACCTCGCTCTTCACCGCGATCGCCGAAAGGCTGTGCCCGACCAGGTCGTGCAGGTCGCGGGAGAACCGCAGCCGCTCCTCGGTGACGGCCAGCCTGGTCTGCGCCTCCTTGCCCGCGATCGCATCCGCGAGCACGTACCAAAACCACACCTGGAGCCTGTTCCCCCAGGTGGTGACCACACTGACCAGGAGGAGCTGGACGGCCGCCGGCGCCATGCCCTTGCCGCTCGCGGTCAGTGAAACGGCTGCGGCCGTCGTGCCCAGCGTGATGAGGACCGCCTGCGCCGCGGTCACGTTGAGCGCCGCCACGCCGGCCCAGGCCGACGCCATGAGCCCCCAGCCCCACGGCGTCGGATCCTGGATCAGCAGCGCCACCATGCTGACCGCGCCCGCCGCCGCGATCTCCCGCCAGGGCGTCCGGCGGGTCATCGCGATCCGGGTGATCCGCAGGTACAAGACCGCGAACACGACGAGACAGACCAGGCCGGAGATCACCTTGACCGGTGACAGCGTCTCGGCCAGCGAGGAGGCGGCGAATCCGTTCAGGGCGCCCATGCCGGCGATGATCAAACCGGCCATGAGCGACCATCTGGTCACCCGGCGGACCCGCTCGTACGCTGCCCGTTCCCGCGCGCCCGAATTATCCGACATATCGCATCACACGCTATCCGTGCCGCGGATCCCATCGGAACAGCCACCGGGCCAGCAGCGCCGACACGCCCACCCAGGCCAGCGCGATCCCGATCGCGGGCAGCGCGGCCACCCACTGCGCGGCCATGCCCAGCGACTCAGCACCGGTCCCGACGAAGTCCCGTCCCAGGTAGGCCGTCCGCATGATCTCCACCACCGGCGTCACCGGGACCACCTCGGCGAGCGCGCCGAGCGGGCCGGGCATCGCCGTGGTCGGGCCGATGATCGGCGCGCCGAGCATCACGACCAGCAGCAGCGGCAGCACCGCCACCTGAGCCGTCTCGGCGTTCGGCGTGATCCCGGCGAACGCCGCGGCGAGAAGCCCCATGATCGCGACGCCGAGCAGCGCGCCGAGCAGCATCAGCGGCAGGTTGGCGGGCGCCCCGCCGTCCTGCCAGTGCATGCTCCACACCACCACGAGCCCCACCTGGAGCGCGAAGACGGCCAGCGCCCCGAGCATCGCCCCGCCGAGGATCGCCGCCGAGGACGGTTGGGCCGCGCGCAGCCGCTTGAGCACCAGTTCCTCGCGTCGCGCGGCGAAGGTGTTGACCATGTTGACGAACACCGCGAACCCGAGCATCAGGCCGGGCAGCCCGGTGATCACGTACAACTGGCCGGGCACCCCCTCGATCTGCCGGCCGGCCGCGACGTTGCTGAACAGCCAGCCCATCAGCAGCGGCAGCAGCAGGACGTTGACCATGGCCGTCTGGTTGCGCCCGAGCAGCTTCAAGTCCACCCGCGCCAGCCGTACGGCGTGCAGGACATCCGTTCTCATCGCCCCTCCTCCACGACGCGCAGGAAGACGTCCTCAAGCGTCCCCCGGCATACTTCCAGCCGTTCCAGGGTCAGTTCGTGCTTGTCGGCCCAGTCGAGCAGCGGGCGCAGCGCCGCGTGCGCGCGGCCGGCCTCGGGCGAGGCGGGCAGCGCGTAGGTCACCCGCGTGCCGTCGCCGGAATGGGCTGTCGTGGCGGCGGTGCCGTCCAAGAACGGCAGGCCCTCGCGCAGCCGTTCGCGCAGTCCGGCGGGCGGCAGGGCGAGCCGGAAGTGGATCTGGTCGCCCGCCGGGGTCACCACCTCGTCCACCGTCCCGGACGTGGTGATCCGCCCCTGGTGCATGATCGCCAGCCGGTCCGCCAGCTTCTCGGCCTCCTCCAGGTAGTGCGTGGTCAGCAGCACCGTGACCCCCGCCGCCCGCAGATCGTGGATGATCTGCCAGGTGCCGCGGCGCGCCTCGGGGTCCATCCCGGTGCTCGGCTCGTCCAGGAACAGCACCTCCGGCTCGGCCAGTACGGCGAGCGCCAGGTCGAGCCTGCGCCGCTGTCCCCCGGAAAGCTGCCGGACCCTCGTGCGCTCCTTGGTGGCCAGCCCCACCATCTCCAGCGTCCCCGCCATGGAGGAGCGCCCTGCGTCGGCCGCCATTCCGCGCCACAGCCGCACGGTCTCACCGACCGTCAGGTCGCCGAGGAAGCCGCCCTCCTGGAGCATCACGCCGATCCGGGGACGCAGCGCACGGCCGTCCTTGGCGGGGTCCAGGCCGAGCACCCGGACGCTGCCCGCCCGCGGCCGGGCGAAGCCGAGCAGCGACTCCATCGTGGTGGTCTTGCCCGCGCCGTTCGTGCCGAGCAGGGCGAACACCTCGCCCCGCCGTACGGTGAACGAGACCCCGCGCACCGCCTCGAAGTCGCCGTACGCCTGCCGGAAGTCGGCCACCTCGATCGCGGTGGCGGCCCGTGCCGGTTCGTCTCTCATGTCGCCCAGCTTGGCCGCCAGGCCGTATCCGCAGGTAGTCGCCGATATCACCGGCTCGATGTGGATCGCGCGCACGACCGGGATGACAACTGTCATCTACTGTGAAGCCATGACCCGCACTGACAAGGACAAGCCGGTCGTACTCTCCCGGATCTACACCCGGACCGGCGACGACGGCACGACCAACCTCGTCGACATGAGCCGCACCCGCAAGACCGATACCCGGCTAGCCGCCTACGCCGACGTGGAGGAGGCCAACGCGGCCATCGGCCTGGCCATCGCCGTGGGGCTCGACCCCGCCATCGCCCGGATCCTCGGCCGGGTCCAGAACGAGCTGTTCGACCTCGGCGCCGACCTGGCCACCCCGGTCACCGAGAACCCGGAGTTCCCGCCGCTGCGCGTGGAGGAGTCCTACATCACCTGGCTGGAACGCCGGTGCGATGAGTTCAACGAGCGCCTGGAGCCGCTGCGCAGCTTCATCCTGCCCGGCGGCACGCCCGCCACCGCGCACCTGCACCTGGCCCGCACGATCGTGCGGCGGGCCGAACGCTCGGCCTGGGCGGCGATCGAGACGTACGACGACGTCAACCCGCTGACCGCGAGGTATCTCAACCGGCTGAGCGACCTGCTGTTCATCCTCTGCCGGGTCGCCGCGGGCGGCCAGGAGATCCTCTGGCGGCCGGGCAACACCCGCGAAGAGTGAACGCTAGGTGAGGTCCAGGTGGGCGCCGGGCGGGGCGGACTCCAGCCAGGCCAGGAAGCCGGTGAGCGCGTCCTCCGTCATCGCCAGGGAGACCGTGCCGCAGTCGACCGCCCACAGCTCGCCCTCCCGCCTGCGGGCAGAAACACGAAGGCCGCGCCTCGCGATCGCGTGGCGCGGCCGGAACCGCAGACTCAGGAAGGGGATCCAGTGCAACTCCCCGTCGGCATAGCGGGCCACCCCGTTCTTCCACCCGCTCACACCGTCGCGCAGCCGACAGAGCACATGGCCCCGGGAGCGGGAGAGCACCACCCCCCGAAGCACGACAAGGGCGACGAGCGCCACGATGCCCCCACACACCATCAGCGTCGCCGACATCGCCCCGCCCCCGCCTTGTCCCAGTTGTACCGAGTCTAGATCATCGCCGCAGGCGCGATCACACGTCCTCGCCCGCCGCGCGGAGCCGTGCCGTGGCCCGCTTGGCCTCCAGGGCCGCCTCCATGTTCTCGGCGTCGGCATCGACCGACGCCAGCGCACGTTCCAGAGCGTCGCGCACCGCCCGGACGTCCACCTCGGAGCCCAGCTCGGCCATCTCCGCGAGGACCGACACCTCGTTGTCGGCCACCGAGAAGAACCCGCCGTGGACGGCGGCGACCAGCTCGCCCTCGCCGCCGGCGCGCTTCACTCGCAGAACGCCGCCCTCGACGAGAATGCCGAGCACGGGAGCATGATTCGGCATGATACCGATCTCGCCCTCGACGGTCTTGGCGATGACCATATCGGCCTCACCGGACCAGATCTCCCGCTCCGGCGAGACCACTCCTACTCGCAGCTTCGCCACTTCATGGTCCTTTCTGCCGGGTGCCGGTACGGACAGGGCCGTACCGGCACCGCGAGCGACGATTAGCGGGCGAGTTCCTTGGCCTTGGCCACCGCCTGCTCGATGCCGCCGACCATGAAGAAGGCCTGCTCGGGCAGGTGGTCGTACTCGCCGGCGCAAAGGCCCTTGAACGAGGCGATGGTCTCGTCGAGCGGCACGGTCTCGCCCGGCTGCCCGGTGAACGCCTCGGCGGCGTACATCGGGTGGGACAGGAAGCGCTCGATGCGCCGCGCCCGCTGGACGGTGACCTTGTCCTCTTCGGACAGCTCGTCGATGCCCAGGATCGCGATGATGTCCTGGAGCTCCTTGTACTTCTGCAGGATCCGCTTGGTCTCCTGGGCCACCGCGTAGTGCTCCTCGCCCACGATCTGCGGGTCGAGAATCCGGGAGGAGGAGTCCAGCGGGTCCACCGCCGGGTAGATGCCCTTCTCCGAGATCGGCCGGGACAACACCGTCTGGGCGTCGAGGTGCGCGAACGCGTTGTGCGGCGCCGGGTCGGTGATGTCGTCGGCGGGCACGTAGATCGCCTGCATGGAGGTGATCGAGTGACCGCGGGTGGAGGTGATGCGCTCCTGCAGCACGCCCATCTCGTCGGCCAGCGTCGGCTGGTAACCCACCGCGGACGGCATACGGCCGAGCAGCGTGGAGACCTCGGAACCGGCCTGGGTGAACCGGAAGATGTTGTCGATGAACAGCAGCACGTCCTGCTTCTGCACATCGCGGAAGTACTCCGCCATGGTGAGGGCGGACAGCGCGACGCGCAGCCGGGTGCCCGGCGGCTCGTCCATCTGGCCGAAGACCAGGGCGGTGTCCTTCAAGACGTCCGCCTCGGCCATTTCCACCCACAGGTCGTTGCCCTCACGGGTGCGCTCGCCCACGCCGGCGAAGCACGAGGTGCCACCGAAGTTACGGGCGACCCGGCGGATCATCTCCTGGATCAGCACGGTCTTGCCCACGCCCGCGCCGCCGAACAGGCCGATCTTGCCGCCCTGGACGTACGGGGTGAGCAGGTCGATGACCTTGATGCCGGTGACCAGCACCTCGGTACGCGACTCAAGCTGGTCGAACGGCGGCGACGGGCGGTGGATGCCCCAGCGCTCCTCGATCTTCACCGAGGAGGTCGGCACGTCCAGCGCCTCGCCGAGGGCGTTCCACACGTGGCCCTTGACCGCGTCGCCGACCGGCACCGAGATCGGGCCGCCGGAGTCGGTGACGGGGGCGCCGCGCACCACGCCGTCGGTGGGCTGCATGGAGATCGCCCTGACCAGGTTGTCACCCAGGTGCTGGGCGACCTCCAGGGTCAGCGTCTTGGTCTCGCCGCCCAGGGCGACCTCGACGTTCAGCGCGTTGTAGATCTCGGGCATCGCCTCGGCGGGGAACTCCACGTCGACGACGGGGCCCGTGACCCGCGCGACCCGGCCCACGCCGGTCTCAACAATCTGTGCAGTCATTTCACTCTTTCCCCGCTGCGGCGTCGGCCAGCGCGTTGGCGCCACCGACGATCTCGCTGATTTCCTGGGTGATCTCAGCCTGACGCGCCTGGTTCATCTGCCGGGTGAAGACCCCGATGAGCTCGTTCGCGTTGTCGGTCGCCGCCTTCATCGCGCGCCGCCGGGCCGCCTCCTCGGAGGCGGCGGACTGCAACAGTGCGGTGAAGATGCGCGACTCCACGTACCGTGGCAGCAGCGAGTCGAGCACCGCGCCGGCGCCCGGCTCGAACTCGAAGTACGGCAGCAGGGCCGTCTCCTCGGTCTGCTCGGCCTCCACGACCTCCAGCGGCAGAACCCGCTTGACCACGACGTTCTGGGTCAGCATCGAGACGAACTCGGTGGAGACGATGTGGATCTCGTCGATCCCCTCCTCCGCCTTGAACGACTCGATCAGCATGCCCGCGATCTCCTTGGCGTCGGAGTAGGCCGGCCTGCGGGAGAAGCCCTCCCACTCGCCGGCCATCTCCCGGCTGCGGAAGCGGTGCCAGCCGACGCCCTTGCTGCCGACCACGAAGGGCACGGCCCGGACGCCGCGCTCCTCCAGCAGCCCGCGCAGGGCCTCGGCCTCACGCAGCACGTTGGCGTTGAAGCCGCCGCAGAACCCGCCGTCGCTGGTGACGATCAGCACGCCGGCACTGGCCGGACGCTCCTTCTCGACGGTCAGCGGGTGGTCGATGCTGGAGGTGTTGCTCACCACACCGGTCACCGCGCGGGTGATCTCCCGCTCGTACGGCAGCGCCTCGGCCATCCGCTGCTGGGCCTTGGCGATCCGCGAGGACGCGATGAGCTCCTGCGCGCGAGTGATCTTGGCCGTCGACTTGACCGACCTGATCCTGCGCCGCAGCAGCCGAAGCTGTGCTCCCATGACCTGCTACTTCTTCTCGGGGGTGCGGACGACCTTGGTGATCTTCTCCTGGCCGACCTCACCGGCTTCGAGCGCGTCGACCGGCTCGTCCTTGACCAGCAGCTCGCCGGAAGAGGTCTCGAACCCCTTCTTGAAGTCGGTGATCGCGTCCTTGAGCGCGGTCACCGCGTCGTCGGCCAGCTCGTTGGTCTCCCGGATGCCGTCGTAGATGCCCTTGTGGTCGCGGGCCAGGTAGTCCAGGAACTCGGTCTCGAAGCGGCGGACGTCCTCGATCGGCACCTCGTCCAGCTCGCCGGTCGTACCGGCCCACACCGAGACGACCTGCCGCTCGACCGGGAACGGGCTGTACTGGGGCTGCTTGAGCAGCTCGACCAGGCGCGCGCCGCGTTCGAGCTGGGCGCGCGAGGCCGCGTCGAGGTCGGAGGCGAAGGAGGCGAACGCCTCCAGGTCGCGGAACTGGGACAGCGACAGCTTCAGCGTGCCCGCGACCTTGCGCATGGCCTTGACCTGCGCCGAACCGCCGACTCGGGACACCGAGATACCGACGTTGATGGCCGGTCGCACACCCGCGTTGAACAGGTCGGTCTCCAGGAAGCACTGACCGTCGGTGATGGAGATGACGTTGGTCGGGATGAAGGCCGAGACGTCGTTGCCCTTCGTCTCGATGATCGGCAGACCGGTCATCGAGCCGCCGCCCATGTCGTCGGAGAGCTTGGCACACCGCTCCAGGAGCCGCGAGTGCAGGTAGAAGACGTCGCCGGGGAACGCCTCACGGCCCGGCGGGCGGCGCAGCAGCAGCGAGACCGCGCGGTAGGCGTCGGCCTGCTTGGTGAGGTCGTCGAAGACGATCAGGACGTGCTTGCCCTGGTACATCCAGTGCTGGCCGATCGCGCTGCCGGTGTAGGGGGCCATGTACTTGAAGCCCGCGGCGTCGGACGCCGGCGCGGCGACGATGGTGGTGTACTCCAGCGCGCCCGCCTCTTCCAGCCGCGCCCGGACCTGTGCGATCGTGGAGCCCTTCTGGCCGACCGCGACGTAGACGCAGCGGACCTGCCGCTGCGGGTCGCCGGAGGCCCAGTTGTCCCGCTGGTTGAGGATGGTGTCCACGGCGATCGCGGTCTTGCCGGTGCCACGGTCGCCGATGATGAGCTGGCGCTGACCGCGCCCGATCGGCGTCATGGCGTCGATGGCCTTGATTCCGGTCTGCAGTGGCTGGCGCACCGACTGGCGCTGCACCACCGAGGGCGCCTGCAGCTCAAGGGCGCGGCGGCCCTCGGCCTCGATCGGGCCCTTGCCGTCGAGCGGGTTGCCCAGTGGGTCCACCACGCGGCCGAGGAAGGCGTCGCCGACCGGCGCCGACAGGACCTCGCCCGTGCGGCGGACCGTCTGGCCCTCCTCGATCTTGCTGTAGTCGCCCAGGATAACGACACCGATCTCCCGGACGTCCAGGTTCAGTGCCAGGCCACGCGTGCCGTCCTCGAACTCAAGCAGCTCGTTCGCCATCGCCGAGGGAAGGCCGGAGACATGGGCGATGCCGTCGCCGCAGTCGACGACGGTCCCGATCTCCTCACGCGCGGCGCCTTCCGGCTCGTACGCCTGGACGAAGCGCTCAAGCGCGTCCCGGATCTCATCCGGCCGGATCGTCAGCTCCGCCATCTCTCTCTGTCTCCCTATTGACTAAACAACCGACGTCGGTCAGCCGGCCAAGCGGCGGCGGACTTCTTCGATTCGCGCCGCGATGGTGGTGTCGATGACCTCGTCGCCGACACGAACCGAGAACCCGCCGATCACTCGGGGGTCGACCTCGACGTTCAGGTGAACGTCTCGGCCGTAGGAGTCGCGCAGCAGCGCGGCGAGCCGCTGCTTCTGCCCGTCGCTGAGCGCGACCGCGCTGCGCACCACGGCCACCAGGCGCTGCCGCTGGGCGGCGACCAGGTGGCCGAAGTCGGCGAGCCCGGTCTCCAGGCTACGTCCTCGCGGGTGCGCGACGGCCTGGACCACCAGCAGCGATGTCACCGGGGCCACCTTGTCGCCGAGCAGGGAGCGCAGGAACTCCGCCTTGCGCTCGGCGGTCACGGCCGCGTCGCCCAGGAAGCGGCGCAGCTCGGCGTTGCTCGCCACGATGCGGCCGAACCGGAACAGCTCGTCTTCCACATCGTCGATCTGCCCCGCCGCCTCGGCGGAGGCGGCGGCGGCGATCACCGCGACCCGCTCCAGAGCGTCGGCGACGTCTCCGGCGCGGGTCCACTTGGCGGCGACGGCGGCGATCGTGGTCTCCAGCGCGGCCTCACCGATCTTGCCTTCCAGCAGGACCCTGGCCGTCTGTGCCTTCTGCTCCGCCGGACGCGACGGGTCGGACAGGGCACGGCGCAGGCCGTGCTCCCGGTCCAGGAGCCCGGCGACCGCGAACAGGTCCTGCGACAGCGCGGTGAGATCCGCGCCGGCCGCCACGACGTTGAACCGCTCCTCCACCGAGGCCAGCGACGCCCTGCTCAGACCCATCATCGTCATCGTCAACGCACCGCCTGCCTGGCGTCGCTCTCCAGCTCCTCAAGGAACCGGTCGACGACACGGCGCTGGCGGGCCTCGTCCTCAAGGGACTCGCCGACGATGCGGCCGGCCAGGTCGGTGGACAGCCGGCCGATCTCCGCCCGGAGCTGGGCGAACGCCTGCTGGCGGTCGGCCTCGATCTGGGCGTGCGCCGCCTCGATGAGGCGGCGGGCCTCGGCCTGTGCCTCCTCACGGAGCTCGGCCTTGATCTGGGCGCCCTGCTCGCGCGCCTCCTCGCGCAGCCGCGCGGCCTCGTGCCGGGCCTCGACGAGCTGCTCGCGGTATTCGTCCAGCGCCTGCTGGGCTTCCTTCTGGGCGTCGGCGGCCTTCTTCAGGCCGCCCTCGATCGCCTCCGCGCGGTCCGCGAGGGTCTTCTGGATGCGCGGGACCAGCATGCGGCCCACGAAGAACAGCACGAACAGGAACGCGAAGCCGCCGATGGCCATCTCGGCCGGGTGCGGAATGAGCGGGTTGTTGCCGCCCGCTTCGGCAAGGACATTCATGGCCTGGCCTCCCCTCGGGGGTCAGTCACTCGTCAGGCTCGGAAGGCGAAGGCGAGGGCCACGCCGATCAGCGCGAGCGCCTCGGTGAACACGAAGCCGAGCAGCATGTTCTGGCGGATCAGGTTGTAAGCCTCGGGCTGGCGGGCGATCGCCTGCACACCTTGGCCGAAGATGATGCCCACGCCGATGCCCGGGCCGATGGCCGCGAGGCCGTAACCGATGGAGCCGAGGTTGCCGGTGACTTGAGCGAGCAGGCTCATGCTTTTCCGTTTCCTTTTCTATCGGCCGGTGGAGTGTCCACCGGAATCTCTTGAGTTCTCAGTGGGCCGGGTGCAGCGCGTCGTTGATGAACATCGCGGTCAGCATCGCGAACACGTAGGCCTGCAGGGCCTGGATGAAGAGCTCGAACGCGGTCAGCGCGATGGTCATCAGGACGCCGAGCACACCCAGCGGCGCGCCGAGCGGGCTGAGCTCCACGAACAGGAAGTGCCAGCCCACCTCGGAGAACAGCGCGATGATGAGGTGACCGGCCATCATGGTGGCGAAGAGCCGCACCGCGTGGGTGACGTGCCGCAGGATCACCGTGGAGGCGAACTCGATCGGCGCGACCAGCACGTACATCCAGCCGGGCAGCCCGGGCGGGAACATGATGTTCTTGAAGAAGCCCCAGGGCCCCTGGTGCTTCATGCCCAGGAAGAGGACCATCACCCAGACGCCCAGCGCGAGGATGGCCGGGTAGCCGATCAGCGACATCACCGGGAACTGGATGAAGATGACCGACCCGAAGAGGTTCATGACCAGCACGAACAGGAACATGCTGAACAGCAGCGGCATCCAGCGGTCGCTGTCCTTGCCGAGGAACGGCCGCGCGCACTGCTCGCGGACGAACTCGTAGGCGTACTCGCCGAAGGCCTGCATGCCGCGCGGCACCAGCTTCGGGCGCGAGAAGGCCGCGAAGCAGAGCACGATCACCAGCAGCGCCGCCAGGAACGCGAGCAGGGCGGGCTTGTTGAACCACTCGGCACCCGACACCAGTGCCGGCCATTCGAAGAGGTTGAGTCCCGGGGCCTGGAACTCTTCGGCTGCGAGGGGCGCGGCGCTCACTCGGCGTTCCCTTCCTCGTAGTGGATCAGGGTGTCTTCCAGCGCCCGGTCACCGGATGGCGAGGGATCGGGAAGCTCAGTCAGGTGGGTGGTGCGGTCGGACGGAGACCAGGACCCGCGGGCGCCTATGGGCGCCCAGGCGGATCGGCGATCGCGCACGCGACGATAGCAGGCGGCAGCGTGACTAGTCATATCGGGCCACGAACTGCCTGCTGCGGTGAGTTTACGGGATGGGACCGCCGGTGGGTGAACGGCGGCCTGGCTGCGGCGCATCATTTCTCTCCGGCGTGTCCGGGAACCTTGACGTCGGGCTCGACGTACAGCATCCGCAGCTTCATGAACGCCCTTGCCTCCCCCACGGTCCAGGCGACCGTGCAGAGGATGACGGTCCAGGTGAACGTCATGGGGTGCCAGGCGGTGACGTCGGAGAGGGAGCTCAGCGCGAGGGCCAGCGCGAGGATCTTGACCAGGTAGGTGCCCAGCGCGGCGATCATCATCATCTGCGGCGACACGCGCGAGGCGTAGGCCACGGCGACCAGGCTGATGATGAAGAACGCGGCGACCACCACGACGCCGATCAACGCGGCGAGCGCTCCCGCGGCACCGACGGTGAACGACGAGACGAGGGCCACGACCAGGCCCACCACGAGGGCGGGTATCGCGGCGTTTTTGAGGACGCGCACGTCGTTGGCCTGCATCGGTGCTCCAGAAACGGTTGTCAAGCGAGCATTTGCTGCCTCACACGGCCGAGCCGGTGAGGACCTCTGCTAGTGAAAGCTATCACAAGCTCCGGCAGAGCCGTTTTTACCTGCCGTTTCGGATGCGATGATCAAGGGGTGGCACGGGGTGAGAGCCCAGGTAGCGGCACGTCTCCCAGCGGGATCACGGCGGTGTCCTGGCCCATCTCGGCCGTCGGCGGGCGCTCGGCGGAGGGGCCGCCGCCGGGCCCTGCCGGGTACGGACCGCCGGACGGG
>NZ_POUA01000118.1 GCF_003236385.1 Spongiactinospora gelatinilytica | reverse complement strand
CCTCTGGGCCGAGTGCCCAGGCGGAGATGAGCACCGGCGGTGGGGCCGGGGCGGATGTGGAGATCGTGAACGCGCTGGCGGCCATGCCGCCGCTGGCGCCGCGCATCGAGCCCGGCGGCGGGTTCGGCTGGGGTGGTCCGATCAGCGGAGCGCGGGTGCTGGCCAGTGTGGCGCGCGACGCGGTGGAGCTGTTCACCGGCCCCGCCGCCGCCCGGGTGCGCGAGTGCGCCGCGCACAACTGCCGCCTGCTCTTCGTCGACGCCTCGCGGCCGGGGCGTCGCCGCTGGTGCGCGATGGAACACTGCGGCAATCGCCACAAGGTGCGGGCGCATCGTGGCCGCGCGTGACGGGTGTGCCGGAAGTGACTGGACTGATATCGGAGATCTGCGACATGCCCGAATTGGTGTGCGCAATGATGAGATAGTCGCTGGAATGGGGTGGGTTCGCCCGGCGCCGGGCGGGTACGACCTCGTACATTCCCCTGGAGAACGTATGTCCCGACCGCTGATCGGTATCACCGCCTACCTCGAAGCCGCCCGCTGGGGGATATGGGTTCGTGAGGCGGTGTTGTCGCCACCCTCCTACGCGAAGGCGGTGACGAAGGCGGGCGGGGCGCCGGTCGTGGTGCCCCCCTTGCGCCCCGACGTGGCCGAGGACTACATCCGGGGCCTGGACGGCCTGGTACTCGCCGGTGGGAGCCCCGTCGACCCCACCCTGTACGGCGAGCCCCCCGGCGAGGACACCGAAGACGCCGAGGACCTTCAGCCGCACCGCGACCGGTTCGAGCTGGCCCTGGCCCGCGCCGCCGTGGAGGCCGACGTGCCGGTGCTGGCGATCGCCCGGGGCATGCACGTGCTCAACGTCGCCCAGGGCGGCAGCCTGATCGGCCGGCTGCCCGAGGCGGTCGGGCACGAGCGGCACGAGGCCCAGACCCCGCACGTCATCCAGGTCAGCGTGACCAGCAGGCTCGGCAAGGCGATCGGCGACCGGATCGAGGTCAGCACGCCGCACCGGCAGGCGGTCAAGCGGCTCGGCAGCGGGCTGCTCGCCGTGGCCTGGGCGGACGACCAGATCATCGAGGGTGTGGAGTTGCAGGGGCGCCGGTTCGGTGTGGGCGTGCAGTGGCACCCCGAGCGCGGTGAGGACAACCGCCTCGTCGAGGCCCTGGTGGACGCGGCCCGGCCCTGAGGGCGGGGGCGGTTGCTAGGGTTCGACCGTGACGGGCTTCGGCGGGTATGA
This sequence comes from Spongiactinospora gelatinilytica, assembly GCF_003236385.1. GTDB lineage: Bacteria > Actinomycetota > Actinomycetes > Streptosporangiales > Streptosporangiaceae > Spongiactinospora > Spongiactinospora gelatinilytica. The sequence continues at coordinate 17,954 of NZ_POUA01000118.1, read as the reverse complement.
GCGTCTGAAGATCGACTGGGCGGCCGACGGCGTGCTGCGGATCGTGATCAGCGAGCCGCGCAGGCGCAACGCCGTGGACATGACCGGCCACCGGGAGCTGGCCGGAATCTGGCGGGACGTGGACGCCGACGACTCCGTGCGGGCCGTGCTGATCCGGGGCGAGGGCGAGGCGTTCTCCGCCGGCGGCGACCTTTCCATGATCGAGGAGATGACCCGCGACCACGCCACCAGGATGCGCATCCTGGGCGAGGCCCGCGACATCGTCTACAACGTGATCAACTGCTCCAAGCCGATCGTCTCGGCCATCCAGGGGCCGGCGGTGGGCGCCGGACTGGCCGTGGCGCTGCTCGCCGACGTCTCGGTCGCCGCGCGCGGGGCGCGCATCATCGACGGGCACACCCGGCTGGGCGTGGCCGCCGGCGACCACGCGGCGATCATCTGGCCGCTGCTGTGCGGCATGGCCAAGGCGAAGTACCACCTGCTGCTGTGCGAGCCGGTCACCGGCGAGCAGGCCGAGCGGATGGGGCTGGTGAGCCTGTGCGCCGACGACGAGGAGGTGCACGAGCGGGCGCTGGCGGTGGCGGTCCGCCTGGCCGAGGGCCCGGCCGAGGCCATCCGCCTGACGAAGTACGCGCTGAACAACTGGCTCCGCCAGGCGGGTCCGGCCTTCGACGCCTCGCTCGCCCTGGAGTTCCTCGGGTTCACCGGGCCCGACGTCGGCGAGGGCGTGCGGGCCGTACGCGAGAAGCGCCCGCCGGACTTCCGGCGCGGCTGACCCCGGTCAGCCCGCGGAGCGGGGACGGCGGGCGGTGTAGACGAAGGCGGGCGGCAGGTTGCCCCACACCGTGCGGCCCGGCACGACCTCCTCGAAGGTGTCGCACAGCAGCCTGCGGAACCTGCGCGCCGTGGACAGCGGCAGGGCGTGGACGTAGGCGAAGGTGGTGAACGCCGCCTCCGGCGTCATCGACTTGAGCACCGCCGACAGCAGCCGGAGCTGCAGCTTCCGGGAGAACGCCGCCCAGGGCAGGCCGCTGATGATCACGTCGGCCTGGCCGAGGCCGCGCTCGGCCAGCAGCGCGGGCAGCGCCGCGGCGTCGGCGATGGCGACGTCCACGCCGGGGTAGCGGCCGATCAGCCGCCGGGCCATCGGCTCGTTGATCTCCACGGCCAGATGGTGGCCGCGCCCGCCCAGCCGCTGCTGGATCTCGGCGGTGAAGGGGCCCGTGCCGGGGCCCAGCTCGACCACCACGGGCTCGCCGGTCTCGGGGACGGGCGCGGTGACACTGCGGGCCAGCGCCTGGGAACTGGGCGCGACCGCGCCCACCAGAGCGGGGGAGCGCATGAACTGTGTCAGGAAGAGGGCGGCGTCGCGGCGCATGGCATGAGCGTATCGACTCCGGGGACCGGACCGGACCGGACCGGGCCGCACGTTCCCCGCCGTACGACGGGCGGCGGGCCACGCACGCGCGTCAGCAGGCCGAACAGTAGGGTCGGCACCGTGAGCGCGAATGTAGCCGAGGATCGCATCTGGACGGTCCCCAACGCCCTGAGCCTGGCCCGCCTGCTCGGCGTGCCGGTCTTCCTGTGGCTGGTGCTCGGCCCCAAGGCCGACGCCTGGGCGATCGGGCTGCTCGCGCTCGCCGGGTTCTCCGACTGGCTGGACGGCAAACTCGCCCGCGCCTGGAACCAGACCAGCCGGCTCGGCCGGATGCTCGACCCGCTCGCCGACCGCCTCTACATCCTGGCCACGCTGTTCGGGCTGGCCATGCGGGAGATCATCCCGTGGTGGCTGGCGCTGGGCATCCCACTGCGCGACCTGCTGCTTTTGGCGATCGTGCCGCCGATCCTGCGCCGGCTGGGGTACGGCCCCGCGCTGCCCGTCCACTTCCTGGGCAAGGCGGCCACGGCCAATCTGCTGTACGCGTTCCCGCTGCTGTTCCTGGCCTCCCACACCGGCTGGTACGCGATGCCCGCCGGTGTGCTCGGCTGGGCGTTCGCCATCTGGGGAACAGGTCTGTACTGGTGGGCGGGAGCGTTGTACGTCGTACAGGTGCGCCAGCTCGTAAAAGGAGCAAAGACCGCACAAAAGGGGTGATCCGTGAAGGCAGTCGTGATGGCAGGCGGGGAGGGTACGCGGCTGCGGCCGATGACCGCCAACCAGCCCAAGCCCCTGCTCCCCGTGGTCAACCGGCCGATCATGGAGCATGTGCTCCGCCTGCTGCGCAGGCACGGGCTCACCGAGACGGTCGTCACCGTGCAGTTCCTCGCCGCGCTCGTCCGCAACTACTTCGGTGACGGCGAGGAGCTGGGGATGAGCCTGTACTACGCGACCGAGGAGATGCCCCTCGGCACCGCTGGGAGCGTGAAGAACGCCGCGGACAAGCTGCGCGACGACCGCTTCATGGTGATCTCCGGCGACGCCCTCACCGACATCGACCTCACCGACATGATCCGCTTCCACCGCGACAACGGGGCGCTGGTGACGATCGGCCTCAAACGGGTGCCCAACCCGCTGGAGTTCGGCATCGTCATCGTCGACGAGCAGGGCAAGGTGCAGCGCTTCCTGGAGAAGCCCACCTGGGGGCAGGTCTTCTCGGACACCGTCAACACCGGCATCTACGTGATGGAGCCCGAGGTCCTGGACGAGGTGGTCACCGGCCGGGCGGTGGACTGGTCGGCCGACGTCTTCCCGCGCCTGCTCGACCGCGGCGCGCCCCTGTACGGCTACGTCGCCGACGGCTACTGGGAGGACGTCGGCACTCACGAGAGCTACCTCAAGGCCCAGTGCGACGCCCTGTCGGGCTGGGTCAAGCTGGACATCGGCGCCTTCGAGATGTCGCCGGGCGTCTGGGTCGCGGAAGGCGCCTCGGTCGACGCCGACGCCGTGCTCAAGGGCCCGCTCTACATCGGCGACTACGCCAAGGTCGAGGCGGGGGCCGAGCTGCGGGAGTACTCCGTGCTCGGCAGCAACGTGGTGGTCCGCGAGGGCGCCTTCCTGCACCGCGCGGTCGTCCACGACAACGTCTACATCGGGCCGAGCGCCAACCTGCGCGGCTGCGTCATCGGCAAGAACACCGACGTGATGACCGGCGCGCGGATCGAGGAGAGCGCGGTCATCGGCGACGAGTGCATCATCGAGGCGGAGGCGTACGTCTCCTCCGGGGTGAAGATCTACCCGTTCAAGACCATCGAGGCCGGCGCGGTGGTCAACACCAGCGTCATCTGGGAGTCGCGCGGCCAGCGCAGCCTGTTCGGCCCGCGCGGCGTGAGCGGCCTGGTCAACGTCGAGATCACCCCCGAGCTGTGCGTACGGCTGGCCAGCGCCTACGCCACCACCCTGAAGAAGGGCACCTCGGTGGTCACCTCACGGGACTCCTCGCGGGCCGCCAGGGCGCTGAAGCGGGCCGTGGTGAGCGCCCTGAACGCCGGGGCCATCGACGTGCTGGACCTGGAGGCCGCCCCGCTGCCGGTGGCGCGCTTCCACACCTCACGGACCGGCGCGGTCGGCGGCATCGCCGTGCGCACCACCGCGGGCGACCCGCAGAGCGTGGACATCGTCTTCACCGACGACCAGGGCGCGGACCTGTCGCTGGGCGCCCAGCGCAAGCTGGAGCGGGTCTTCTCCCGCCAGGAGTTCCGCAGGGCCTTCCCCGGCGAGATCGCCGAGCTGAGCTTCCCGGCCAGGGCGGTGGAGGACTACGCCCACGAACTGCTGCGCTGCGTGGACATGAGCGGCGTGCGGGGCGCGGACATGAAGGTGGTGATCGACTGCGCGGGCGGCACCTCCTCGCTGGTCATGCCGACCCTGCTGGGCCGGGTCGGCATCGATGTGCTGACGGTCAACGCCCGGCTGGACGACGCCTCCCCGACCGAGACGCTGGCCGAGCGCCGCCGCGACCTTCAGCGGCTGGCCGAGCTGGTGTCCTCCTCGCGGGCCGCGTTCGGGGTCCGGTTCGATCCGGTCGGCGAGCGGGTCGCCCTGGTGGACGAGAAGGGCCAGCTCATCAGCGAGGAGCGGGCCCTGCTGGTGGTACTGGACCTGGTGGCCGCCGAGCGCCGCGGCGGCAGGGTCGCCCTGCCGGTCACGACCACCCGCGTGGCCGAGCAGGTCTGCCGGTTCCACGGCGTGCAGGTCCAGTGGACGGCGACCGCCGTGGAGGAGCTGACCAGCGCCGCGGCGGGGCAGGGCATGGTATTCGCGGCCGACGGCCGGGGCGGGTTCGTGGTGCCGGAGTTCGGCCCGACCGTGGACGGCATCGCGGTCTTCATGCGGCTGCTCGGGCTGGTGGCGCGCACCCGGCTGTCGCTGAGCAGGATCGACGCGCGCATCCCCGAGGCCAGGCTGCTCCGCCGTAGCGTGCCGACCCCGTGGGCGGCCAAGGGCGCGGTGATGCGGTCGGTCATCGAGGCGGCCGAGGGCCACCAGATCGACACCACCGACGGCGTACGGGTCGTGGACGACGACGGCGGCTGGGCGCTCATGCTGCCCGACCCCAGCGAGCCGGTCACCCACCTGTGGGCCGAGGCGCACGACATGGACACCGCGCAGAGCCTGCTCGAACACTGGGCGCGGGTGGTCGAGCGGGCCGCCGGCACGTGACGCGGCGGGAGGTGGGGGTCTTGTCACGATTGCGGGCCGATCATGCCGAACGGCGCGGCGGCATGGACCGGGAGGCGTGCGCGGCGGTAGCTTTGTCCCGTCCGAACCCACCGTCCGGCCCGCCTTGACCTTTGAGTCTCATCAGCGTAAGTTGCGGCATTCGCAGTCTGAGGAACGTTTGAGAAACGAAGAGCGAGGCGCGCACCGTCAGCACCGTGACCGCGTCTTCGCGGTAGGAGGCCGAGCCGATCGATGCCGAGCGTCTACTGCACGCAGTGCGGTCATGCCAACCCCGAGGATGCCCGATTCTGCTCGCGGTGCGGGTCGCCGCTGACCCGAGCGGAAACGGCCGGCGACACCACGTCGACGATCTCACTCGCGGGCATCGAGGCATATGAGGCCGAGACGGGGGAGACGCTCCTCGCCGAGCGGGCGGCCGTGGAGCAGTTGCCCCCTGGGCAGGCGTTGCTCGTGGTGATGCGCGGCCCCAACCAGGGCAGCCGCTTCATGCTCGGCAACGAGCTCACCACGGCGGGTCGTCACCCGGAAAGCGACATCTTCCTGGACGATGTGACGGTGTCACGCAGACATGCGGAGTTCTACCTTCACGCGACCGGCAATTTCACGGTGCGCGACGTCGGCAGCCTGAACGGCACCTACGTCAACCGCGAGCGCATCGAAGAGGTGCCGCTCCACGGCGGAGACGAGGTGCAGATCGGTAAGTTCCGCCTGGTGTTCCTCACCAGGGGCGCTGGAGGGCCATGAGCGCGCAGGCCGCCCGGTCGCACATGAGCATCGGGGACGTCATCGCCCTGCTGCGGGGCGAGTTCCCCGACATCACGGTCTCCAAGATCCGCTTTCTGGAGGGTGAGGGGCTGATCGAGCCGCAGCGCAGCCCCTCCGGCTACCGCAAGTTCACCCACGCCGACGTCGAGCGCCTCCGCTACATCCTGACCGAGCAGCGCGACCGCTATCTGCCGCTGCGCGTCATCAAGGACCACCTGGAGGCCGCCGACCGCGACGACCGGCTCCAGACGCGCCCGAGGGCGGTCCACGAGCCGCAGCGGACCCAGGAGGTCCGGCTCAGCCGGGAGGAGCTGCTGGAGGCCGCCGGCATCGACGAGGAGACGCTGGCCGAGCTGGAGGACTTCGGGCTGCTGGCCGCCGTCGCCCGCCGCTACGACGCCGACGCGCTCGCCGTGGCGCGCAGCGTGGGCCGGCTGGCGGCGTTCGGCCTGCACGCCCGTCACCTGCGCGCGGTCCGGGCCGCGGCCGAGCGTGAGGTGGCCCTGGTGGAACAGGCCGTGGCCCCGCTGCTGCGCCGCCGTGCCCCCGGTGCGATCGACCGGGCCGACGAGGCCGCCAGGGAGATGTCCGGCCTGCTGCTGGACATCCACGCGGCGCTGGTACGGGCCCAGGTTCGGGGGGTTCTCGGACGTTGACCTCCCGGCGCGCCATTCGGGCTCCGGTGAGTGTTACGTTGAATTTCGGTGACCTACCACCAGTGGTTGACCAGTGAGCGGGCGTCGGCGGCGGTCCGGCCGGCGCGGGGCCCGCGACAAGGATACGGAGCAGCCCGTGTTGCAGATGGAGGTCGTGGGCGTCCGGGTCGAGATGCCCACCAACCAGCCGATCGTCTTGCTCAAGGAGGCGCACGGGGAGCGATATCTACCGATTTGGATAGGTATGACGGAGGCCACGGCGATCGCCATGGCCCAGGCCGAGGAGCCCCCTCCGCGGCCGTTGACGCATGATCTGTTCAGGGATGTGCTCGACGCGCTCGGGGTGGCATTGCGCACGGTGAACATCGTGTCGCTGCGTGATGGCATCTTCTTCGCCGACCTGGTCTTCTCCAACGGCGTCGAGGTCAGCGCGCGGCCCTCCGACTCCATCGCGCTCGCCCTGCGCACCGGTGCGCGGATCTTCGCCAGCGAGGAGGTGGTGCAGGAGGCCGGGGTGACCATCCCCGATGACCAGGAGGACGAGGTGGAGAAGTTCCGGGAGTTCCTCGACACGATAAGCCCCGAGGATTTCGGCCGTGCAGGGTGAGGCCGGGTGAGATGGTTTGTAGCGCTTCACGACGCGCCGAGCGGGATCGTTGACTGTGGATGACCACGGTCCTACGGTGCAAGTGAACCCTGCGGTTGTAATTCACGAACCCCCAGATCAGACCGCGGGATGAGAGAAAGCCGGAGGTCCGCAGTGGCGGTCAGCAGCGGCGAGGGCAAGACAGCCGGCCAGGATGATCCGGGACGGCGCGAGAACGCGCGTCAACGTGCCGGTGAACAGGGCCTGCTCTTCGATGAGCGGCCCACGGCGTTGCCCGCCGACATCGGGTATCGCGGTCCCACCGCCTGCGCGGCAGCCGGAATCACCTACCGGCAGCTCGACTACTGGGCGCGTACGGGGTTGGTGGAGCCCGGAATAAGAGCCGCGCACGGCTCGGGCTCACAGCGGCTCTACAGTTTCCGCGACATTCTGGTGCTCAAGGTGGTGAAGCGGCTCCTTGACACCGGGGTGTCGCTCCAGCAGATCCGCACCGCCGTACAACACCTGCGCGACCGGGGTGTCCCCGACCTGGCGCAGATCACGCTGATGAGCGACGGGGTCAGCGTTTACGAGTGCACCTCCGCCGACGAGGTGATCGACCTGCTGCAGGGCGGGCAGGGCGTCTTCGGGATCGCCCTCGGGCGGGTCTGGCGAGAGGTCGAGGGGTCCCTGGCGGAGCTGCCGGGGGAACGCGCGGAGGCCGCCCCGGGCCTCGATGAGCATCCGAACGACGAGCTGGCGCGGCGCCGCAAGGCCCGCAAGACCGGCTGAGCGGCCTGACCGCGGCGAAGGCCCTCCGGGGTGACACGGCAAGGCCGTGACGGGGCCCAGCGGGAGCGGCAGGTGGGATCGCCGCGGCGATACGGGGTAGCCTTTACTTCGAAGGCCGATGACCCTGTGCGGGAGAGTCCCCGAGCCGGCGCCTGCGTGCGCGGGTCCGGGGCGCCGAAGGAGCAACCTCCCCGGAATCTCTCAGGCACCCGTACCGCACGGGCGAGGCAACTCTGGAAAGCGGGCGCGTTCGCCAGACGCGCCTCACCGACGGTGCAAGCCCCTGTCCGAGCCAGGGGTGAAGCTCTCAGGTCGCGGCCGACGCGCCGCGATGACAGAGGGGGAGTCCGGCATACGCCCGCGCTCTGCGCCGGTCTCCACCGCATCGGGAGGCTCTCCATGACCGATCGTTCCCCACTCGACACCCACGCCGGCCTGGCTGCGCCGCCGTTCGAGACCCGCCATATCGGGCCGTCCCCGGCCGAGCGGGCGCACATGCTCAAGGCGATCGGCTTCGCCGGCATCGACGACCTGGTCGCGACGGCCGTGCCCGAGTCGATCCGGGCCAAGGACCGGCTGGATCTCCCGGCCGCGGCGAGCGAGCGCGAGGCCATCGCCGAGCTTCGCGCGCTGGCCGGCCGCAACCGGATGCTCACCCCGATGATCGGGCTGGGCTACCACGGCACCGAGACGCCCGCGGTGATCCGCCGCAACCTGCTGGAAAACCCCGGCTGGTACACCTCCTACACCCCCTACCAGCCGGAGATCTCCCAGGGCCGGCTGGAGGCGCTGCTCAACTTCCAGACGATGGTGTCCGACCTCACCGGGCTCGACGTGGCGGGCGCGTCGCTGCTGGACGAGGCCACCGCCGCCGCCGAGGCCATGACGCTGGCCCGCCGTGCCGGGCGCGCCAAGAGCGACGTCTTCGTGGTCGACGCCGACGCGCTGCCGCAGACCAAGGCGGTGCTGCGCACCCGCGCCGAACCGCTCGGCATCGAGCTGGTGGAGGCCGATCTGAGCGGCGAGCTGCCCGAGTGTTACGGCGTGCTGGTCCAGTACCCGGGGGCGAGCGGCAGGGTCGCGGGATTCGGCGGGCTGGCCGAGCGCGCCCACGCCAAGGGCGTCCTGGTGGTGGCCGCCGCCGACCTGCTGGCCCTGACCCTGCTGGCCTCGCCCGGCGAGCAGGGCGCGGACATCGCGGTCGGCTCCACCCAGCGGTTCGGCGTGCCGCTCGGATACGGCGGCCCGCACGCGGCCTACATGGCGGTGCGCGAGCGCCTTGCCCGCCAGCTCCCCGGCCGGCTCGTGGGCGTGTCCCAGGACGCCGGCGGCCGCACCGCCTACCGCCTCGCCCTGCAGACCCGTGAGCAGCACATTCGCAGGGAGAAGGCGACCAGCAACATCTGCACCGCGCAGGCGCTGCTCGCGGTGATCGCCGGGATGTACGCCGTCTACCACGGCCCCGAGGGGCTGACCAGGATCGCGCGGCACGCGCACGCGCACGCCCTCGCCCTCGCAGAGGCCCTGCGCGCCGGCGGCGTCGAGGTGGTCCATGAGAGCTTCTTCGACACGGTGCTGGCCAGGGTGCCCGGCGGGGCCGCCCGGGTCGTGGCCGCCGCCGTCGAGCGCGGGGTCAACCTCCGCCAGGCCGGGCCCGACCATGTGGGCATCGCCTGCGACGAGACCACCACCGGGGCCGATCTGGCCGCCGTCCTCGGCGCGTTCGGCCTGGCCGCCGAGAGCCCGGTCCCGGCCGGCGGCGACGCCCTGCCCGCCGACCTGGCGCGCACCTCGCCGTTCCTGACCCACCCGGTGTTCCACACCCACCGCTCCGAGACCGCCATGCTGCGCTACCTGCGCAGGCTCCAGGACAAGGACATCGCCCTGGACCGGTCGATGATCCCGCTCGGCTCCTGCACGATGAAGCTCAACGCGGCCACCGAGATGGAGCCCATCACCTGGCCCGAGTTCGGCGGCGTCCACCCCTACGTCCCCGAGGACCAGGTGGAGGGCTACCTGGCGCTGATCCGCTCCCTTGAGGGCTGGCTGGCCGAGGTGACCGGCTACCACGCGGTGTCGCTGCAGCCCAACGCGGGTTCCCAGGGCGAGTACGCCGGGCTGCTGGCCATCCGCGGCTACCACCGCGCGGCCGGAGACGACCACCGTGACGTCTGCCTGATCCCCTCCTCGGCGCACGGCACCAACGCCGCCAGCGCCGTCATGGCGGGCATGCGGGTCGTCGTGGTGGCCTGCGACTCCGACGGCAACATCGACGTGGCCGACCTCGACGCCAAGATCGCCGAGCACCGCGACCGGCTGTCGGCGATCATGGTGACCTACCCGTCCACGCACGGCGTCTATGAGGAGTCCATCACCGAGGTCTGTACCAAGGTGCACGAGGCGGGCGGGCAGGTCTACGTCGACGGCGCCAACCTCAACGCCCTGGTCGGGCTGGCCAAGCTGGGCGAGCTCGGCGCCGATGTCTCCCACCTCAACCTGCACAAGACGTTCTGCGTCCCGCACGGCGGCGGCGGGCCGGGCGTCGGTCCCATCGCGGTCCGCGCCCATCTGGCCGGCTACCTGCCCGGGCACCCACTGCGCGACGGTTCGGGCGTCGGGCCGGTGGCCGCCGCGCCGTACGGCTCGGCCGGGATTCTGCCGATCTCCTGGGCCTACATCCGGATGATGGGCGGTGACGGCCTCAAGGCCGCCACCGAGCAGGCCATCCTGTCGGCCAACTACCTGGCCCGCACGCTCGCCCCGCACTATCCGGTGCTCTACACCGGCCGCGGCGGGCTGGTCGCCCACGAGTGCATCATCGACCTGCGGCAGATCACCAAGGAGACCGGCATCACCGTGGAGGACGTGGCCAAGCGGCTCATGGACTACGGCTTCCACGCGCCGACCATGTCCTTCCCGGTGGCCGGCACGCTGATGATCGAGCCCACCGAGAGCGAGAACCTCGCGGAGCTGGACCGCTTCTGCGAGGCCATGATCGCGATTCGGGAGGAGATCGCCAAGGTCGCCTCCGGGGAGTACGACCGCGCCGACAACCCGCTGCGCAACGCCCCGCACACCGCCGACTGCCTGATCGAGGACGAGTGGGCGCACCCCTACCCGCGCTCGGTGGCCGCCTACCCGCTGGCCTGGCTGCGGGAGGGGAAGTACTGGCCGCCGGTGCGTCGCATCGACCAGGCCCACGGTGACCGCAACCTGGTCTGCTCCTGCCCGCCGCTGAGCGCCTACGAGGCATAGTCGCATACCGGACACCACCGCTCCCGGCATGTCGCGGGACGGGAGGGGCGGGGGCCGTTAGGCTGTTCGATCATCGGTGAAGGAGCGTGATGACCCCCCCGGAGCTCGACGCCCCCGCCCTGGAGACCGCGCGGCAACTGGCCGAGAGCGGCGATCTCGACGGCTCGGCACGGATCTTCGCCGAGCTGGCCGCCGACCCCGACGGCCCCGATCGCGCGCAGGCGGCCGTCGGCCTGGCCGTGGTCCTCGCCGAGCGCGGGGAGGTCGAGGAGTCCCGGGCGGCGGCCCGTACGGCGCTGGCCACCGGGCATCCGGAGTTCGCCGCGCAGGCCGCCTGCCACCTGGCGGGCGGTTTCGAGCGCGAGGGGCGGGTGGAGCAGGCCAGGGCCGCCTGGCAGGCGGTGCTCGGCCTGGGCACCGCCGGCTACCTGCCGATCGCGCACCTGGCGCTGGCCAGGCTGGCCACCCGGCGGGGCGACGCGGTGGAGGCGGAGGACGAGCTGCGCGCGGCGATCGTGGGCGAAGACCCCGAGATCGGCGCGCGGGCCGCGCAGTGGCTGGCCGAGCTGCTGCTGGAGCGCGGCGAGCCGGGGGAGGCCGCCGAGGTGCTGCTGGCCGCGCTCGACGCGCCGCACGACGGCGATTCCGCGCGACTGCGGGTGCTGCTCGGCATCGCCCACCTGGACCTCGCCTGCGCCGAGTTCGCCGGCGCGGTGGAGCTCGGGGCCGACGCCGAGACCGGCGCGCTGGCCATCGAGCTGCTGGCCCGGACCCTACCGCTGCGCGACCGGCGCGAGGACGCCGAGCAGGTGTGGTCCTACGGCCTTCAGCACGCCGACGAGGCGCTCGCCGCGCTGGTGCGCGAGCGCCTGGACCGCGACATGTGAGGACCCCGCACCGAGGCGGTGGGCGCGCTGAGGGTCAGCGCCTGGGCAGGTTCGCCATGACGTTGACGAGGACGATCGCCATCAGCACGAGCGCGAACCCGAAGAACCCCGCCGTGCCCGCCCCGATGGCGCCGAGCGGGATGCCCAGGGCCAGTGTGCCGAGCGCCAGCCACATCTGGCTGTTGCGCCCCTTGGGCGGCTCCGGATAGGGCGTGTAGGGGACCTGCGGCGGTGGCATGGGGGCGGATGGCGGCCCCATGCGGGCGTTGAGTTCGGCGTGGATCCGCGCCGCGATCGCGTCGTCCACCTTGTCGAGGAACGATTCGACCAGCGCGGAGTCATAGTCGGGACCAAGGTCCCTGCGGGCTTCGATGGTGGCGCGCATCTCGTCGCGCGGCAGCGTGTTCTCCGGCACATTCCCAATCTAGACACGCCGGTGCCGCCGGTTCATCGGCCGAATGGATGGAAAGCCGTCGTGCCGAAGGATGACCCGGTGATCGCGGACGTGGTCACCCGTGGCCCGGCAGAGGGCTAACGTTGCAGGTCATGGAGGAGATACAGGTCGAGACCGGTCAGGGCACGGCGCGGGTGGACCTGACGGAGCCGGCCGGGCCGCCCGCGCTGCTGCTGGTGCTCACGCACGGGTCGGCCGGGGGAGTGGACGCACCCGACCTGCTGGCCGTGCGGGAGGCGGCGCTGGGGCTCGGCGCGGTGGTCGCGCGGGTGACGCAGCCGTTCCGGCTGGCCGGTCGCCGCGCCCCGGGCTCGGCGGCGCGTCAGGACGAGGCGTGGACGCAGATCGTGGCCGGGCTGCGGCGTGACCGCTATCCGGGGCTGCCGCTGGTGCAGGGCGGGCGCAGCAACGGCGCGCGGGTGGCCTGCCGTACGGCGGGCGCGCTGGGCGCGGACTCGGTGGTCGCGCTGGCCTTCCCGCTGCACCCCCCGGGCAGGCCGGAACGCTCCCGCGCGGAAGAGCTGCGCGGCGCGGGAGTGGACGTGCTGGTGGTGAACGGCGACCGCGACCCCTTCGGGGTGCCGGACCAGGCGGATGCCGCCCGGCTGGTGGTACTGGCCGGCGAGGGGCACGACCTTCGCAAGGACCCGGGCAGGGTCGGCGAGATCGTGGCGGAGTGGCTGCGGGACCGGCTGCATGGCCGACCGAGCGACCGGCTGGGCTGAGCGCCCGCCGTCCCTTCCCCCGGGGACGGTGGTGCTGTGGGGGAGGAGCGGCGGCCCTCAGGCGGCGCCCATCAGCGGGGTGGGACGATGCGGGTCGATGGCGGCCCCGCTGGGCAGCAGCTCACCGGTGTCCTCGAACAGCACCACGCCATTGCACAGCAGGCTCCACCCCTGCTCGGGGTGGGCGGCAATGGTGCGCGCGGCCTCTCGGTCCGCTGCCTCGGCAGTGGGACAACACGGTTCGTGCGGGCACATCGGAGGTGCCTCCGGATCTCATCGGTCGGCTCGCCGGAACCGGATGGTTCCTCTCCCCTCCGACGATGGGCGAGCGATTGGGGTTGACGTGTGGTGAACCACACACTGTGGTCTACCACACATTGGCAGAAACAGTGTGCGCTCTGCTTCTGTTCCGGCGACATAGCCCGTTTGGACGGTTCCGGTCCACGAGTGGGTGGTTAGCGCCTATTGGGTGACCTACGACACAGCGTGCCTTATGCCAGATAACGGGCGTGGATCGACACGCCACCGAGCGCGTAAACGTTGTATAACACGCCCGGAACCGGAGGCGCAGCCCGGCCCCCTATCTCAGGCCGCGCCGGTGGTGTCCGCCGCTCCCAGGCCGGTCAGCAGGGCCGAGAGGCCGCGCTCGAAGGCGGCCTCGCCGTCGGGGTCGGGGCCCGGCTCGGGGGCCGTGGGATCGGCCCAGCCGGTGTGCTGCAACTCCACCGCGACACTGCCGAACACATAGGCCCGCATCGCCCGTACCGCCTCGGCGGGCGCGGCCAGGCCGGCCTCCCTGAGCTGTTCGGTCTGCTCCCTGATCGCGGCCGCGGCGCTGCCGCGCGGCGGCTTGGTCATGGCCAGGGCCAGCACGCCGGGATGGGCCAGCAGGGCCGCACGCGCCGCGCGGCACCAGAGCGCCGCGATGTCCTGCCAGGCGGCGCGCTCACCGGCCTCGACGCTCACGGTCGTCACGTGCTGGGCGAGTGCGTCCAGCAGTGCCTCCTTGCCTCCTGGCATGTGGTGGTAAATGGCCATCGCCTCCACTTCGAGGGCGTCGCCGAGCCTGCGCATGGTCAGGCGGCGCAGGCCCTGGGCGTCGGCAAGGTGGAGAGCGGCGTCGATGATGCGCTCCCGGGAGAGCGGGACGGGCGGTCGTTTGGCGGGCATGGCGATCATCCTGCCAACGGATGCCTTACTATGTAAAGGGCGACGCGCGGGACGGTCGTCCCCGAGTCCCGGCGGGGGCGATATGGTTTTCACGACAGCGACCACAGGATCCGGTTCGTCCGGCGAAAGGGGGAGGAGCAGCGATGGCGTTCTTCCGGCCGCGTGTGAGCCGGGAGGCGGAGGTCCGGTTCCACGCCGACCAGGAGGTCGGCGAGAGCTTTCCCCGGCTCCTTGAGAAGGCCCGTGAGGCCGAGCACGAGCTTCGGCGGCTACAGGCCGCCCACGCCTCGCAGGAGCGCCTGCGCGCCGCCGGGGTGACCCTCGACGAGGCCCTGACGGAGGCGCTGCGGGCGGCCGAGGCCGCGCTGCGGGCGACCCTGGGGGTCAAGGCCTACGACGACCGGATCGCCCGGCGCAAGCGGCGGGCGACGCCGCAGGGCGTGAGGTGGATAACCGAGGTCGAGAGCCTGCGCACGCTCCGCGAGGAGCACCGCCTCACCGGGATCGCGAAGCTTCCCCGCCGGGTGCCGGCCGCGGTCGCGTCCTGATCGGGTGATCTCCCGAACGGCGACGTGATCGGCGGCGGGTGACCCGTCAGGTGCGTACGGCGGCCGACCCCGGGCGGGCGTCGCTCCGCCCTGCCGTACGGCCCGGGGCGGTCCGTCGCCGTTCGGTCATGAGATGCGATCCGGTCCGGCGGCGGGCATCGCCGCCCTGCCGTACGGGCCCGGGGCGGTCTGAAAAGGGCGGGCCGACGCCGTTCGGCCGTGAGATGACGTTGAAGGGCCGAATGGGCAATTGCCCACCCGGCCCTTCACTTTGTCACGGTGATGCGGCGGTCAGCTCGCCCAGTCCAGCAGCGGCCGTGCGTTGCTCGGGTGCCGCAGCTTGGACAGCGACTCCTTTTCGAGCTGGCGGATGCGCTCGCGGGTCAGGCCGAGGTGCTTGCCGATCTCGTCAAGGGTGTGCGGCTTGCCGTCCACGAGGCCGAACCGCAGCGCCATGATCTTCGCCTCGCGCGGCGACAGGTTGCCGAGCACCCCGCGCAACTGGTCGGCCAGCAGTTGCCGGTCGATGACCTCCGAGGCCTCCGGGGAGTCGGTGTCCTCGATGAGGTCGCCGATCGTCGTCTCGCCGTCCTCGCCGATGGTGGCGTTGAGGCTGATCGGCTGGCGGCTGGTGCGCAGCAGTTCCTCGATCTGGTCGGGGGTCTTGTCCATCTCCCCCGCCAGTTCCTCCGGCGTGGGCTCGCGGCCGAGGCGCTGGTGCATGTCGCGTTCGATCCTGGAGAGCTTGGACAGCAGCTCCAGCACGTGGACGGGCAGGCGGATCGTACGGGCCGAGTCGGCGAAGCCGCGCTGGATGGCCTGGCGGATCCACCACATGGCGTAGGTGGAGAACTTGTAGCCCTTGGCGTAGTCGAACTTCTCCACGGCCCGGATCAGGCCGAGGTTGCCCTCCTGGACGACGTCGAGCAGGGCCATGCCGCGGTCGGTGTACTTCTTGGCCACGGACACCACGAGCCGGAGGTTGGCCTCCAGCATGTGGTCCTTGGCCCGCTTGCCGTCGCGGTAGACCCACTCCAGCTCGACCCGCTGCTCGTCGGTCAGGGACGGGTCGCTCTCCAGCTTGTACTCGGCGTACAGGCCGGCCTCGATGCGCTTGGCGAGTTCGACCTCTTCGGCGGCGGTGAGCAGGGTGCGGCGGCCGATGGACTTGAGGTAGGTGTGGACCGAGTCGCCGATGACGGACGACTGGTCGTCGAGGTCGGTGGCCTCGGCCTCGGCCTCGGGGGCGGCCTCGGCGGTGATCTCCGCGGTTTCGGCGTCGTCGGCCGCGCCGGGCTCCGGCCAGCCCTCACCGGGCTGCTGGGCGTCCTTGGCGGGCTTGGCGGGCTTGGCCGGCTTGCGGCGCTGGCCGGGCAGTGTGGCGGTCGTCCCGGTCTCGCTCTCGGCGGTGCCGGCACCCTGGGCGGTCCTGGTCGTACGCCTGCGGGAGGTCCGGGCGGTCTTGCCGGCCGCGGCGGCGGGCTCGTCGTCAGCACCGAGGCTCACGCCGGCCTCGGTCAGTTCGCGCAGGACGGACCTGCCCTCGGCCGGGCTCAGTCCGGCCTGCGCGAAAGCGTCGCGCAGTTCAGCGAGGGAGAGCCGACCCTGTGCTCGCCCCCGGGAGAGCAGTAGATCGAGGGTCGGCGGGGCGGCCACTTGTGCGGCGGCCACGGCGGTCCTGGGCATGTGAGGGCACCTCCTCCAAGGCGTCGATGGCCCGCAGGCGTGGGAATGGCTGGTGTGGGTGAGGCGGACGACGCGTGCCGCTCTGCGCGCCAGTATCAATAACGCCCGAGGGCGCAGTTAATTCCCGTCTCAGGCATCCAAGTGGTCAACAGCACAGCGAAAACGCCGTCTCCTGCGAGGGAAACGGCCACATCACCCGGCCGAGGGGCCATGCCGCCCGCCCCTCCGCGCGGTCCCACCGACCGTGGTCCTCTGCCCGTCATTTCCCGCTGAAACCTGGTGGCGGGGTGTCACCCGACCCGGGCCCGTGGCGGGTCCGAGTCGACGATCACGGCCCTGTGGGGCCGGGTGTCGCCGGACCCTAATGACGGCCGGGCTCGGGGTCGTCGATGTGCGGGGTGGCCACCGGGATGGGCAGTGGCTCGGCCTGTTCCAGGCGGTCTTCGGTCCAGTAGAGGCCGACGTCGCGAGGGTCGGGGTTGATGTCCTCGGAGACGATGTAGGTCTCCGAGGGCGAGGGCTGCGGCTGGGCGGGAGTGCCCGTGGGATTGGCTTCGACCATGACCCCGGTCTCCTGACCGGCCGTTCCGGCCCTGCTCGCCGCGGCGGCGGCGACGGAGAAGCCGCCGACGAGGACCACGCCAACGACCCCGGCGGAGATCCACATCTTGCGGTTGGGGTTCATTCGGGTTCCTTCCTCGGTCTGTCTTCCTTAATGACGCGGCGGAGGACGGTCATGGTTCCGTCCCGCATGAGTTCTGGTCATATCTGACTACGTGTCGCAGCGCCTCCAGGTTCGGCTTCCCGTTGGGCAGCAGGGGCAGTTCGGCGAGCAGTACCAGCTCCCGCGGCGCGGCGTAGGCCGGGAGGGTCCGCTTGGCGATGTCGCGCAGCGTCGGGAGGTCCGGGGGACTGGCGGGGTCGGCCGGTACCACGGCGGCGACCACGCGCTGGCCCCATTCGGGGTCGGGGCGTCCGACGACGGCGACGTCGGCGACGGCGGGGTGTCCGGCGAGTACGGCGGCGCAGGCGGCGGCCACGACCTTCTCGCCGCCGGTGTTGATGACATCGTCCGCGCGTCCTGTCACCCGCAGCCGTCCGCCGGGGAGTTCGCCGAGGTCGGAGGTGACGAACCAGGGGCCTTCGCGGACCGCCGCGGTGAGGTCGGGCCGCAGGCGGTAGCCGGAGAACAGGACGGCGCCGGCGATCCGGATGAGCCCGTCGTCTCCGATTTTGAGATCTACATTGTAAAGGGGGCGGCCATTATAAACACAGCCACCACTGGTCTCGCTGCTGCCGTACGACTCGACGACACGAGCGCCCGCCTCGAGGGCGGCGGCTAACAGGGCGGGGGAGGCCGCGGCGCCCCCCAGCAGGATGGTGTGGAAGCGGGAGAGGTCTGCGCCGGTGGCGAGGAGCCTGCGCAGCTGGGTGGGGACCATGGAGACGTGGGCGGCGCCGCTGGCGAGGACGGCTTCGGGGGAGAAACCGTGGTGGATGATCGGCGTCGTGCCGCCTTCCAGGGCGCGGGTGAGGATCTGGAGGCCGGAGATGTGGGCGATGGGCAGGCAGCACAGCCATGGCCGGCCGTCGCGGGCGTCGAGCGCGTCGAGGGAGGCGGCGGCGGAGGCGCGCAGGGCGGCGGCGGACAGTTCGACGCCTTTGGGAGTGCCGGTGGTGCCGCTGGTGGCGATGACGACGGATACGTCGGGGCCGACGGGGACGCCGTGTTCGTTGGGGTGGGCGCCGTCCTCGGTGACCTGTCTCTTATACACCTCTGACGCTGCCGACGACTAGACGAGTGTAGAT
>NZ_POUA01000117.1 GCF_003236385.1 Spongiactinospora gelatinilytica | reverse complement strand
CCCGCACACCCCCACCCACGCGGACCTCGTCACCGACCTGCACACCACCTTCGCGGCCATCCCCGGCTCGCTCACCTTCATCGGACATTCGCAATAGCAGCGCCCCCGGCCGGTCGGTCGGCCGGGGGCGGCGGGGTTCTGGCTCAGCAGTGTGAGTCCAGGCTCATCGAGGCGACTTGCGAGTAGAGCGAGGGGTTGAAGGTTCCGTTCTGCTGCCAGACGTACTGGCGGGAGGAGTCGGGCAGGTTGAACACGAACTTGGTGAGGTCGTCCCAGTGGGTGTTGGCGACGATCCGGCCCAGATGCTGTCCGCTGGAGTTCTTCAGGTTCGCCCACATCAGCCACGCGTCGTTGTCGTCGCTGCTGGTCACCACGCCATAGAAGCGCGCCGTGCCGTCCGGGTTCAGGGTCCACGAGGCACCGTGGAACATTGTGCAGTCCCCGGCGTGGATGTCGTAGTTCCAGTAGTAGGTCTTGGCGAAGTTCTGGGCCTGGGCCGTCCCGCCGAGCGCGGTGAGGAGCGCCAGCGCCGTGCCGATGGCGATGATCAGGGTCCGGCAGCGCCGGAGCAGGGCGGTACGCCGAATGGTCATGCGGGTCCTCCTGACGTTCTCCCGCAGGGCGAATGCCGCGCGGGAGACCCATCGGGCCACGGCCGGGCCTGCCGGAGATATGCCGGCTCGCGCACGGAGGGGCCGCGTGGCCGGTGGGGGCGTTAGGTTGAGTTCTCCGGTCTGGTCCGGTCCGGAACCTGCACCCGGTGGTGGGGGGTGTCGCGGTGGGCGACGGGCGGCGTGGCGGCGAGTTCGCGGTACGGCTGGCGGAGCTCGTACAGGAGTCGGGCCTGACGCTGGAACGCGCGGCGGCCAAGACCATGGCCAGGTGCCCCAGGGACGCGTCGTGGACGGTGACCTTCCGGCAGATCAGCGCCTGGCAGAACGGCGACCACCTGCCCGGCGCGGAAGCGGCCTTCCTCACCCTGGTCAGGGTGCTGACCGAGCACGCTCGCGGACGCGCCCGGCGCGGGCACCGGATCGGCGAACTGCTGGACGAACCCGGGTGGGCGCGGCTCCTCCGGCAGGCCCGCGCAAGGCGGCCGGCGGAGACCGGCGGGGGTGTCCGGCGGCCCGCGGCCGGCGTCCACGAGCTGAAGCCCCGGCCGCTGCGGCTCGCGGGGCGGGCGGCGCTGCTGACCCGGCTGCACCACGCCTTCGCCGAGCCGTCGGACACGCCCGTCCAGATCGTCCTGCACGGGCTCGGCGGGATCGGCAAGACCAGCCTGGCGGTGGAGTTCGCGCATCGGGTCCGGTCCGGGCACGGGCTGATCTGGCAGTTCGCCGCCGAGGACCACACCGCGCTGGCGGGCGGGTTCGCGGCGCTGGCCGTACGGCTGCGGCTGCCCGACGACGGCGGCGGCCCCGTGGCCCAGGTCCACACCGCGCTCGCCGAGGCCGACCGGCCCTGGCTGCTGGTACTGGACAACGTCACCGACCACACCGCGATCCGGGGATGGCTGCCCGCGGCCGGGCCGGGCAAGCTGCTGATCACCTCCCGGTCGGCGCACTGGCCGCTGGCGCTGGGCATCGAGGTGACGCCCCCGGAGATCCCGGCGGCGGCCCGGTTCCTGCTGGACCGCACCGGGCAGGACGACGGCGTCGCGGCCGCCGCCGTCGCGACCGAGCTGGGCGCGCTGCCGCTCGCGCTGGAGCAGGCCGGAGCGTTCATCAGCACCGCCGGGTTGTCGCTGGCCGAATACCTCGACGGGCTGCGCGCCCGGCGCGACGTGCTGCTGTATCGGGGCGAGCCCTACGACTACGCCGGTTCCGTGGCCTCGACCTGGACGCTCGCCTTCCAGCGCCTTGAGCGCGACGCCCCCGACGCCATCGCCCTGCTGCGCCTGCTGTCCCGGCTGGCCCCGGACGACGTGCCGATCCGGACCCTTCTCGCCGGACGGCGGACGCCCCTGCCGGACTCACTCGACCTGACGGAGCTCGCCGGGCTCGCCGGTGACCCGATCAGGATCGCCGAGGCCGTCGCCGAGCTGCGCAGGTACTCGCTCGTCGCCAGCCCGGAGCCCGGCGTGCTGTCGGTACACCGGCTCGTCCAGGCCGTCACCGCCGACCGGATGTCCCCCTCGGCACGGGCGGCGTGGCGCTCGGCCGCCGCCGCGCTGATCGAGGACGCCCTGCCCGGCCGTCCCGATCTGGTGGCCAACCGGCCGCTGTACGCGCGGCTCGTCCCGCACGCGCACGTGGCACTGGAGCCGTCGGCCCGGGGGATGCGGGAGATCGTGGACTACCTGGCGGCGCTCGGCGACTACCAGACGGCCGCGAGGGTCCAGGGCGAGATCCATGCCGACGTACTCGGCCGCCTTGGGCCGGAGCATCCCGACACGCTCACCGCCGCCGCGCTGCGTGCCGTGCGGATCGGGCAGGCGGGCGACCCGGCCACGGCCCGCGACCTGCTCGCCGCGCTGCTGCCGCTGCGAGAGCGGGTCTCCGGCGGGGAACATCCCGACACGCTCTGGCTGGTCGCGGCCCTCACGGAGCAGATCGGCCAGGCGGGCTCCCCCGGCGTCGCCCGCGATCGGGCGCTGGAACTGCTGCCGCTGCGGAAGCGGGTCTCCGGCCCGGACGACCCCGACACGATCCGGCTCGCTCACCAGATCGCGTTCTGGACCGGTCAGGCGGGCGACGCCGAGGCCGCGCGGGTGCGCTATGAGGAGTTCCTACCCCGGATGGAACGGATCTGGGGCGCCGAACATCCGGACACCCTGGCCGCGCGCGACCAGTACGCGCGGTTCCTCGGGGAGAGCGGTGCCGCCGAGGCCGCCCTCAAGGCGTGCACGAGCCTGCTCAGCGCCCATGAGCGCATCTCCGGCCCCGAGCATCCGGACACGCTCTGGGCCCGTTCCAACCTCGCGTTCCGGGTGGGCGAGGCGGGCGATCCGGCAGGCGCCCGTGACCTCTTTGCGGCGCTGGTCCCCGACTGTGAGCGGATTTCCGGCCTGGAGTCCCATGTGGCTCTGGTCGCCCGCGTCTTCCTGGCCCACTGGACGGGCCGGGCGGGCGACCCGGTCGCCGCCCGCGACCAGTGCGAGGCGGTGCTCGCCGTACGGGTCCGGCGTTTCCCTCCCGAGCACTTCGACACGCTCGTCGTCCGCGAGTACGCGGCCCGCTGGACCGGCGAGGCCGGCGACCCGCACGGCGCGGCGAGCCGGTACGCGGCCCTGCTCACAGACGTGGAACGCGTCTTCGGCCCGGAGTCCGCCCTGACCCACCGGGTTCGCGACGGCCTCGCCTACTGGACATCGCGAACCCGGCTTTGATCGTTCTCCTGCCTGGGATCGTCAGCAGTAGGCGATCTCCGTGATCTCCCGCTGGCCGATGGTGTATCTGAACTCAAGCCAGGTCAGGACGGGCGCGCACTCTGTCTGGTAGCCGTACATCCACATGTCCACCTGCGGGTTCGGGTGCTTGACGCGGTACTTGAAGTAGTACCCTCCGTCACCGGCGGTGCAGATGTACCAGAAGGTCCCGCTCGCTCCCTGGACGTCCGACTTCCCGGACCGGCAGTTGCTCGGCGCGGCCTGGGCGGGGGTGGCGGTGGCGATCAGTGTGGCGGCGGTGAGTAACGTCGCGGACACGGCGGCGATGCGCTTTCTCATGTGCATCTTGCTGGCCTCCAGCGGGGCGGCGGACCGTGGACGGGTACCCAGAATGGCTGAACTTTTAGGAAAGCTTCCTAAGAGAAAAGATAGAGAGGCCAGGTACCACGTCAAGGTCGAATGCGCGTCCAACACTGGACGGTCCCACCCGTGAGACGTGCTCCAAGGGACACCGGCGGAGTCCCCGCCGGCGACCGTGGCCGCCGGCGGGAACGGGTCACTGATCAGGCATCAGCAGAAGGCGACCCCTGTGACCTCCCTCTGCCCCCAGGTGTACCTGAATTCGAGCCACTGCGGGACGGGCACACAGGCGGTCTGGTAGCCGTAGAGCCAGGTGTCGGCCTGCGGGTTGGGGTGCTTGACGCGGTACTTGAAGGCGTACCCGCCATCACCGCCGGTGCAGATGTACCAGGCAGTTCCACTGGTTCCGGCATGATCCTTCGTCCCGCCGGTGCAGTTGGCGGGCGCGGCATGCGCGGGGGTGGCGGTGGCGATCAGTGTGGCGGCGGTGAGTAAGGTCGCGGACAGGGCGGCGACGCGCGTGCGGATGTGCATTTTCGCTGGCCTCCAGCGGTTCGGCGGGTCGTGGACGGGTACCCCGATGATCTGTTAGGAAAGCTTCCTAACAGAAACATAGAGACACCACCTACCCCGTCAAGGTCAAGCCCGTGTCCTACAACGGACGCGCCGCCTCCGCTGTGATCACATCGCCCTGGTGGAAACGGGATACGAATACGAACTCGGAGGTGGAGGCTTAAAGTCCGGGATATGCGTATTGCTGCGGCACAGGTCCGCTCTCCCTGGCTCGACCCCGCCGCCGGGGTGGAGAAGATTCTCGACTACCTGCGGCGGGCCGCCGACCAGGACGTGGACCTGGTGGCCTTTCCCGAGACCTTCCTGTCCGGCTACCCCCACTGGCTGAGCCTCACCGGCGGCGCGGCCTTCGACGACCCCCGCCAGAAGGAGGCGTACGCCTGGTACCTGGACGCCGCCGTGGAACTCGACGGTCCCCAGCTCAAGGTCATCGCCGAGGCCGTACGCGACCTCAAGGTCTTCACCTATCTCGGGATCGCCGAGCGCGCCGGCGGCACCGTGTACTGCACGCTGGTCGCCCTCTCCCCCGAGCACGGCATCGCCGGCGCGCACCGCAAACTCGTGCCGACCTATGAGGAGCGCCTGGTCTGGGGCGCGGGCGACGGTCACGGCCTGCGTACCCACGAGGTCGGCGGCGTACGGGTGAGCGGGCTCAACTGCTGGGAGAACTGGATGCCGCTGGCCCGCCAGTCCCTCTACGCCCAGGGCACCGGCGTCCACGTCTCGGTGTGGCCCGGCTCGACCCGGCTCACCTCCGACATCACCCGCTTCATCGCCAGGGAGGGACGGGTCTACTCACTGGCCGCCGGGGCGATCATCAGCTACGACGACGTCCCGGCCGGGTTCCCGTTCAAGGAGGAACTGGCCGCGCACTCCTCCGGCTACGACGGCGGCTCGGCCATCGCGGGCCCGGACGGGCGCTGGATCGTCGAGCCGGTCTCCGGCGAGGAGCGCCTGCTGGTCGCCGACGCCGATCCGGCGTTCCTGGCCGGTGAGCGGCAGAACTTCGACCCGGCGGGCCACTACAGCCGCCCGGACGTCTTCCGCCTCCAGGTCGATCGCCGCCGCCTGAGCGGCGCCGAATTCACCGAGTGACCGGCGTGACCCGGCTCGCCGTACGGCTCCCGCCCCCTCGACGGGAGCCGTACGGCCGCTGCCACTCCAGCGCCGTTCTCGTGCGCGTGACCATCACACCCTGAACACCTTGCAACTCGCTTTACTCCGGCCGTCCACTGCCTGCGAACCTCTGTCGTCATGCCTGCACGGCACGGGAGTGCTAGTGTGGTAGCGGCTGTTGAACCGCCCCTTCTTCGGGCGAGCTTCCGGCCGCTTCCCTATCACCGCCCCCGCCGCTGAGGGCGGGAGGTTCCTCACTCAGGCCGCGCTTCTGCGCGCACACCCTCAGCCGGGGGCCGCTTCCCGAGAGGAAGGCCCTTGAGCACTACCCCCACCACATCCGATGAGCCCACGCCGGTCAGCGGGGTTCTCGACATCCGGGAGAAGACCGCCCATCTCAGGACCGGCGGCTATCTCCCCTCCCGCCACGACGTCCGCGTGCCGCTCGCCCAGGTGAGACGGTACGGCCTGCGCCGGGGCGACCTGGTCGCCGGTACGGCGGGCCGGCCGTACGACAAACTGGCCACCGTCGAGACCGTCAACGGCCGGCCCGAATGGCGCGACCGCCCGGACTTCGCCGACATGACCCCGACCCATCCCCGCGAGCGGCTGACCCTCGAAACCCGCGGCGACGTGCTGACCACCCGCCTGATCGACCTGTTCACGCCGATCGGCAAGGGCCAGCGGGGCCTGATCGTGGCCCCGCCGAAGGCGGGCAAGACGATGGTCCTGCACGCCGTCGCGGCGGCGATCTCGCGCAACCACCCCGGCTGCCACCTGATGGTGGTCCTCGTCGGCGAACGTCCGGAGGAGGTCACCGAGGTGACCGAGACCGTGGCCGGTGAGGTCGCGCACTCGACGTTCGACCGCGCCGACCGCGACCACACCGCGGTCGCCGAGCTCGCCATCGAGCGCGCCAAGCGGCTCGTGGAGCAGGGGCGCGACGTCGTGGTCCTGCTCGATTCGCTGACCCGGCTGGGCCGCGCCTACAACAACCAGGCCCCGAACGGCGGGCGCATCCTGGCCGGCGGCATCGACGCGCAGGCGCTGCTGCCGCCACGCCGTTTCTTCGGCGCGGCCCGCAACGTACGCGAGGGCGGTTCGCTGACGATCCTGGCGACCGCGCTCGTGGACACCGGTTCCCGGATGGACGACACGTTCTTCGAGGAGTTCAAGGGGACCGGCAACATGGAGCTGCGGCTCAGCCGGGCGATGGCCGACCGCCGGCTGTTCCCGGCCGTCGACCTGGACGCCTCCAGCACGCGCCGCGAGGAGATCCTGATCCCGCCGCAGGAGCGGCAACTGCTGTGGCGGCTGCGCCGCACGCTGGCCGGGCTGGACAAGCCGCAGGCCCTTGAACTGCTGATCGACCGGCTCGGCGACACCCCGTCCAACGCCGCCTTCCTGCGTCAGGTCATCGCCCAGGCGGCGTGACCCGCCCGGCGCGGGATGATGGGGGGATGCTGGGGGATGTTCTGGACGTGCTGCGCTGCCCCGTCTGCGGGGGCGATCTGGCCCTGGAGGGAAGGGTCGTGCGCTGCCCCACCGGGCATGACTTCGACGTGGCCCGCCAGGGCTATGTGAGCCTGCTGTCCGGCTCCCGCTCCCCCGGCACCGCCGACACCGCCGAGATGGTGGCCGCCCGCGACGCGTTCCTGTCCGCCGGGCACTACGAGCCGCTGGCCGTACGGCTGGCGGAGGCGGCGGGCGCGGCCCCCGGCGAGGTGGTGCTCGACGCGGGCGCGGGCACCGGCCACTACCTGGCCGCCGTGCTCGGCCACGAGGGCGCGCGCGGGGTCGCGCTCGACGTGTCCAAGCACGCCGCCCGGCGGGCGGCCCGCGCGCATCCGCGGGCCGGGGCGGTGGTGGCCGACGTGTGGCGGCCGTTCCCGGTCAAGGACGCCGCGGTCGATATCGTGATCAACGTGTTCGCGCCGCGCAACGGGCCGGAGTTCGCCCGGGTGCTGGGGCCGGGCGGGCGGCTGGTGGTGGCGACCCCGGGGCCCGCCCACCTGTCCCCGCTGGTGGACCGCCTCGGCCTGCTGTCGGTGGACGAGGAGAAGGAACGCAGGGTCGGGGAGAGCCTGCGCGGGCTGTTCGCCGAGCGGGCCAGGCACCGGGTGGAGTTCGCGATGCGGCTGGACGCCGCCGCCGTCGCGGCGGTCGTGGGAATGGGCCCGAGCGCCTGGCACCGCGAGGGCGCGGCCGAGATCGACATCGCCGATCCGGTGATTGTCACCGCCTCTTTCGTGGTGTCGGTTCACAGTCCGTGTGTAGCCCGAAACGACCTTCCCGATCAAGGGCAATATTTGACTGACTGACCCGAAAGATGGCACTGAAGGGACATTTGGTCCGAAATTCCCCCACATTCCTTGAACATTTCTTGCCTCAGCGCGACATACTGGACCACAACCGCCAACCCGTTTGCGGGGAACGCGTAGGGTCTTCGTCCGGCTGCGGAGACCCTGACAGGGAGGGACGCGCCGTATGAAGGCGGAGGAACGCTGGCGGGCCAGGTTCCGGGCGCCGCGGATGACGCTGCCCCAGTTCGCCGCCAAGGCCCCGAACCGGGCGATCTACCAGAGCAACGCGTCAGGCTCATGGGAGATCTACGCCTGGGACCGCAGTACCGGCGCGTTCCACCAGGTGACCGACCGGCCCAACGGCACCAGGTACGCCGTGCTCGACCCCGTCGGCCAGTGGATCTGGTGGTTCGCCGACACCGACGGCAACGAGTGGGGCCAGTGGATGCGGCAGCCGTTCGACGGCGGTCCCGACGAGAACGCGATCTCCGCCGTGACGTCGGAAGACATGGTCAGCGGGCACCCGATGGGCATCGGCCTGTCGTCGGTCGGCACCGCGGCGATCGGACTGGCCAGGCCGGGCGGTGGCTTCCAGGTCCTGCACGTACAGCCGGGCGAGGCCCCCACGGTCGTCTACGAGCACGCCGAGGCCGCCTACGTCACCGCCATGTCGCCGGACGGGGCGCTCATCCTGATCGACCACAGCGAGCACGGCGACGCGCTGCACCCCGCCCTGCGGGTGATCCGCCCGAACGGCACGACCGTCGGCGACCTGCACGACGGGCCCGGCAAGGGCCTGCTCGGCGTGCGCTTCTCCCCCATCGCGGGCGACCGCCGGCTGCTCGCCCTGCACGAGCGGCGCGGCCGCCGCGAACCGCTGCTGTGGGACCCGCTCACCGGCGACCAGCGCGAGGTCTGGCTGCGCGACCCCGGCGAGGTCACCGCCGACTGGTTCCAGGACGGCAGGTCGCTGCTGATCGTCAGGCAGCACCGCGGGCGTACCAGGCTGCACCGCTACGACCTGGGCGGGGGCGGGATGACGCCGATCGAGACCCCGCACGGGGTGATCGAGGCGGCCGCCGCCCGGCATGACGGCACGGTGGAGTACGCCTGGTCGAACTCCTCGCACCCGCCGATGATCCGCTCCAGCGCGGGGCACGTGGTGATGAACCCGGCGGGTCCGTCCGCGCCGCCGTCCGTGCCGGTGGAGGATCTCGACGTGGATGGGCCGGGCGGGCGCATCCACACGCTGGTGTCCCGCCCGGAGCGGGGCAACGCGCCGTACCCGACGGTCTTCCTGCTGCACGGCGGGCCGACCGCGCAGGACGACGACTCTTTCCTACCCGCCGTCGCGGCCTGGGTCGATCACGGCTTCGCCGTCGTACGGGTCAACTACCGCGGCTCCACCGGGTACGGCTCGGCCTGGCGCGACGCCCTGCACGGTGATGTCGGGCACATCGAGCTGGCCGACCTCACGGCGGTGCGCGAACACGTCGTGGCGGGCGGCCTGGCCGACCCGGAACGCCTGGTGATCGCGGGCGGATCGTGGGGCGGCTACCTGACGCTGCTCGCGCTCGGCGTACAGCCCAAGACCTGGGCGGCCGGGATCGCGGCGGTGCCGATCGCCGACCACGTGGCGACCTACGAGGACGAGACCGAGGGGCTGCGCGCCTACCAGCGGGCGCTGCTCGGCGGCTCGCCCGAGGATGTGCCGGAGCGCTACGCGTCCAGCTCCCCGATCACCTACGTTGATCAGGTGGCGGCCCCGGTGCTCGTGCTGGCCGGGGAGAACGACCCGCGCTGCCCCATCAGGCAGGTCCAGAACTACATCGCCAGGCTGGCCGCGCGCGGCCACGACCATGAGGTCTACCGCTT
Source organism: Spongiactinospora gelatinilytica (assembly GCF_003236385.1). Classification (GTDB taxonomy): domain Bacteria; phylum Actinomycetota; class Actinomycetes; order Streptosporangiales; family Streptosporangiaceae; genus Spongiactinospora; species Spongiactinospora gelatinilytica. The sequence goes on along the minus strand of NZ_POUA01000117.1, from coordinate 9,768 downwards.
CGACGCGGGCCACGGGTCGCTGGTCGTCGCGGAGCGCATCGAGCAGATGGCGGCGCAACTGGACTTCGCCAGGAAGCGGCTTCGTCTCACCGGTATGTCCGGCCGTCCGGCCTGAACACGGCTCAGGGCGCCCGCAGCACGAGGATCGCCAGGTCGTCGGCGCTGGGCTCGGGCGCGAAGTCCTGGACGCCGCGCCTGATCCGCTCGGCGACCGCCTGCGCCGAAAGGCCCACGCACTCGGCGAGCAGCTTGGCAAGGCCGCCGTCGTCGTCGAGCAGCCGCCCGCCCGAACGCCGCTCCGTCACCCCGTCGGTCACCGCGAGGAGGACGTCTCCATGGTTGAGCTCGACGATGTCCTCTTCGAAGGTCACCTCGGAGAAGACCCCGAGCAGCGACTGCGGCGTCGCCACGACCTCCACCTCGCCGGTCTGACGCAGCCGCAGCGCCTCCGGGTGCCCGGCGGAGATCAGCCGCGCCTCCATCCCGCTCGCGGTCGGGGTGATCTCGCCGTGCAGCAGGGTGAGGAACCTGGCCCGCTCGCCCTCCTCCAGGATCGCCTCGTTGAGCCGGACGAGCACATGAGCGATCTTGTGGCCCTCCCTGGCCAGCAGCCGCAGGGTCGTCCTGGCCAGGCCGGTGACGGACGCCGCCTCCGGGCCGGTGCCGCAGACGTCGCCGATCGCGAACCGCCACGCGCCGTTGTCGCCCGCCCGGTAGAGGTCGTAGAAGTCGCCGCCGACCTCGTTGGTCTCGCCCGCGGGCTCGTAGACGACGCCGTAGTCGACCTCGGGGACCTCGGGGTTGTCCGGCGGGAGCAGGCTGCGCTGCAGGGCCCGGTTGGCGGCGGCCTGCTGGGCGTACAGGCGGGCGTTGTCCATGGCGAGCGCGGCGCGGCGGCCGATGTCCTCGGCGAACTGGATGATGTCGTCGGGGAACCGGTCGGTACGGCCGAGCAGCATCACCCCGAGCCCGCGCCCCCTGGCCAGCAGCGGCACCGCGAGCACGTGGTAGTCACCGATGGTGAGCGGGACGGTCTGCGGGCGCTGCGGCGGCGGCACCTCGATCGAGGCCAGCTCCTCGCGCAGCGAGTCGATCCGGGCCTCGTCGGCGTGCCACAGGTAGGAAAGGCGCAGCGGGCCCAGCCCCGCGTCGGAGGTGTAGACGGCGCACCAGACCGACAGCCTGGGCACCACGATCTGGGCGACGATCGCCGGGACCATGTCGGGGTCGAGCGTGCCGGCCAGCAGGTCACTGGCGTCGGCCAGGAAGCCCAGCCAGAACGACCCCCTGGACTCCTCCCGCGTCCAGTCGTCGGCCACCCGCGCCGCCGAGCCGGGCAGCGCCAGCTTGGCCCACTGCACCCGAAGCTGCCCCGAGAACGTGACGCCCCACTCTTCGACGGGCACCGTCGGAGCTTTCGTATACTCGGCAGGAACGTCCTTCTGCCGGACCTCGATGCGCACCGCGTCACCCTGGTGGCCCCAGACCACCTCGAAGGGGGCCCGCTCGGCGGCGAGGGCCAGTTGCTCGGTTATCTGCTCGGCCTGGGGCAGCACGGCACCGGCGGCCCACGCGCTGATCACCTCGCGTGTGAACCGCCGTGCGGCTGGTACGGCCGACTCACCGGGTGCGAAGGTCGCGGCGAGGACGGCTCGTGGAGATTCGGTCACTGTCTTGTGCCTACCACACTCTCCACTGACATGGGGTAAATCGAGGGCAGGACTCCAGGCTACCCATCGTGACAGACTGGCATCACTCACGGCTGCCCACCGGGAGTGGAGGAGGGTCGAATGAACACCGCCGGCACCGTGTCGGACAACGAGGAACGGTGTTACACGGAATCGGAGCTCAGGCCGGTTCTGCAGGCACTGCTGGCACTACGCGACGGCGACTTCCGCCGGCGTGTCCCCGCCGTGCCCACCGGAGTGCTGAGCGAGGTGCAGATCGTCCTCAACGAGATCGCCGATCGCCAGGAGCACATGGCCAAAGAGCTTCAGAGAGCGAAGAAAGAGGTCGTAAGGGAGGGCCGATTCGGCGAACGACTGGCGCACGGGCCGGGGTCGGGCGCCTGGTCCGACCAGGTCGACACGGTCAACGCGCTGATCGACGCCCTGGTCAGCCCGGTCAGCGGCGCGGCCGACGTGATCGACGCCGTGGCCAAGGGCGACCTCTCCCGCCGGATCGAGCTGGACCGCTCGGCGCGCGGCGAGGTCCGGCGGCTGGGCAAGGCGATCAACGGCATGGTCGACCAGCTCTCGCTGTTCAACTCCGAGGTGACCAGGGTGGCCCGCGAGGCGGGGACGGAGGGCCGGCTGGGCGGGCGGGCCAACGCCCGCGGCATGTCCGGAAGCTGGCGTGACCTCACCGACGCGGTGAACACGATGTCGGGCCGGGTCTCCGCACAGGTCCGCGACATCGCCGAGGTCACCACCGCGGTCGCCAAGGGCGACCTGAGCCGCAAGGTCACCGTCGAGGCCGTCGGCGAGATGTTCGAGCTGAAGAACACCGTCAACACGATGGTCGACCAGCTCTCCTCGTTCGCCGAGGAGGTCACCCGGGTCGCGCGCGAGGTGGGCACCGAAGGCCAGCTCGGCGGCCAGGCCCAGGTCCGTGGCGTGTCCGGCGTCTGGAAGGACCTGACGGACAACGTCAATTTCATGGCGGGCAACCTCACCACGCAGGTCCGCGCGATCGCCACGGTGGCCACCGCGGTCGCGCAGGGCGATCTCTCCCAGAAGATCAACGCCGACGCCCAGGGTGAGATCCTGCAATTGAAGGACACCCTCAACACGATGGTCGACCAGCTCTCCTCGTTCGCGGACGAGGTGACCCGGGTCGCGCGTGAGGTCGGCACCGAAGGCCAGCTCGGCGGCCAGGCCAGGGTGCGCGGTGTGTCCGGGGTCTGGAAGGACCTCACCGACAACGTCAACTTCATGGCCAACAACCTGACCCTCCAGGTCCGCAACATCGCCGAGGTCACCACCGCCGTCGCCACCGGCGACCTCACCCGCAAGATCGACGTGGACGCCCAGGGCGAGATGCTGGCCCTGAAGACCACGATGAACCGCATGGTGGACCAGCTCTCCTCGTTCGCCTCCGAGGTGAGCCGGGTGGCCCGCGAGGTGGGCACCGAAGGCCAGCTCGGCGGCCAGGCCCAGGTCCGCGGTGTCTCCGGCGTCTGGAAGGACCTCACCGACAACGTCAACGTGATGGCGGGCAACCTCACCACGCAGGTCCGCGCCATCGCGACGGTCGCCACGGCGGTGGCCCAGGGCAACCTGTCCAAGAAGATCACCGCCGACGCGCAGGGCGAGATCCTTCAGCTCAAGGACACCCTCAACACGATGGTCGACCAGCTCTCGTCCTTCGCGGACGAGGTGACCCGGGTCGCGCGTGAGGTCGGCACCGAAGGCCAGCTCGGCGGCCAGGCCCGCGTGCGGGGCGTGTCCGGGGTCTGGAAGGACCTCACCGACAACGTCAACTTCATGGCCAACAACCTGACCCTCCAGGTCCGCAACATCGCCGAGGTCACCACCGCCGTCGCCACCGGCGACCTCACCCGCAAGATCGACGTCGATGCGCAGGGCGAGATGCTGGCCCTGAAGACCACGATGAACCGCATGGTGGACCAGCTCTCCTCGTTCGCCTCGGAGGTCACCCGGGTGGCCCGCGAGGTCGGCTCGGAGGGTCAGCTCGGCGGCCAGGCGCGGGTCGAGGGTGTGGAGGGCACCTGGAAGCGCCTCACCGAAAGCGTCAACGAGCTGGCGGGCAACCTGACCACGCAGGTCCGCGCCATCGCCGGGGTCACCGGGGCGGTGGCCAAGGGCGACCTCACTCGCAAGATCGACGTGGACGCGCAGGGCGAGCTGGCCGACCTGAAGGACAACATCAACACGATGGTGTCCAACCTGCGCGACACCACCAAGGCCAACCAGGAACAGGACTGGCTCAAGTCCAACCTGGCCCGCATCCAGCGGCTCATGCAGGGACACCGCGATCTGATCGAGGTGGCCAAGCTCATCATGAGCGAGCTGACCCCGCTGGTTTCGGCCCGCTACGGCGCCTTCTACAGCGTCGAGTCCAAGGGCGACGACAGCGACCTGATGCTCATCGCCGGCTACGGCGTGCGTCCGGGCACCAGCCCGCGCGGCCGGTTCGCGATGGGCGAGGGCATCGTCGGCCAGGCCGCGCTGGAGGGCAAGCACGTCGTACTGGAGAACGTCCCGGCCGGCTACATCATGGTGGACACCGGCCTGAGCCAGTCGCCGCCCGCGCAGATCGTGGTGCATCCGATCCTGTTCGAGAGCAAGGTGCTCGGCGTCCTCGAACTGGCGTCCTTCACCGAATTCAGCGAGGTCCACCTGGACTTCCTGGCGCAGCTCGTGGAGACCATCGGCGTCACGATGAACACCATCATCGCCAACTCCCGGACCGAGGCGCTGCTGACCGAGTCCCAGCGGCTGACCCGCGAGTTGCAGGAGCGCTCCGACGAGTTGCAGCGCCAGCAGGAGGAACTGCGGCGCTCCAACGCCGAGCTGGAGGACAAGGCGGCGCTGCTGGCCAAGCAGAACCGCGCCATCGAGATCCAGAACTTCCAGATCGAGCAGGCCAGGCGCACCCTGGAGGAGCGGGCCGAACAGCTCGCGGTCTCCTCGCGCTACAAGTCGGAGTTCCTGGCCAACATGTCGCACGAGCTGCGCACACCGCTGAACAGCCTGCTGGTGCTGGCCAAGCTGCTCACCGAGAACGCCGAGGGCAACCTGACCCCGCAGCAGGTGGAGTTCGCCCGCACGATCCACGGGGCCGGGTCGGCGCTGCTCCAGCTCATCAACGACATCCTCGACCTGTCCAAGGTGGAGGCGGGCCGGATGGACATCCACCCGCAGCAGCTTCTGCTGCCCAAACTGGTGGAGTACGTGGAGGCGACGTTCGCGCCGCTGGCGGCGGACAAGGGGCTGGAGTTCGCCATCGAGGTGGACGACTCGGTGCCTCAGGAACTGCGCACCGACGAGCAGCGCCTCCAGCAGGTGCTGCGCAACCTGCTGTCCAACGCGGTGAAGTTCACCCCGAAGGGCGAGGTGAAGCTACGCGTGGTGCCCGCGCCCGACGACGTGGAGTTCGACGACGAGACCCTCCAGAACGCCAACGGCGTGCTGGGCTTCCAGGTCTGCGACACCGGCATCGGGATCGCGCCCGACAAACTGGAGGTCATCTTCGAGGCGTTCCGCCAGGCGGACGGCACGACCAGCCGTAAGTACGGCGGCACCGGCCTCGGCCTGTCGATCTGCCGGGAGATCGCCCGGCTGCTCGGCGGCGAGATCCACGTGGACAGCGAGCCGGGCAAGGGCAGCACGTTCACGCTCTTCCTGCCGCCGTCCTACACCGGCCCGCTGGCCTCCCGCGACGGCGGCGCGGCCGCCCGGCAGCGGACCCCGGCCGACAGCGAACCGCTGGCCTTCGTCCCAGAGCCGGAAGAGGACGACGTGCTGGCCACGATCCCGTTCCGGGAGCCGTTGCCGCTCGCGCCGTCCCCGGCCGAGCCGCAGGTCAGCTGGCAGGGCGAGGACCCACTGATCGGCTCCAAGATCCTTATCGTGGACGACGACATCCGCAACGTCTTCGCGCTCACCAGCGTGCTCGAACGGCACGGCTCGACGGTCGTCTACGCGGAGAACGGCCGCGAGGGCATCGAGCAGCTCGAACGCAACGAAGACGTGGGGCTGGTGCTGATGGACATCATGATGCCGGAGATGGACGGCTGGGCGACGACATCGGCGATCAGGCGGATGCCGCAGTTCGCGGATCTCCCGATCATCGCGCTGACGGCTAAGGTCATGAGAGGAGACCGGGAGAAGAGCATCGCCTCCGGGGCCTCCGACTATGTACCGAAGCCGGTGGACGTGGACCGTCTGCTCGAACGCCTCCGGGGCTGGCTGTCCCGGGGGAAGGTCGTGCCCACCGAGCCGAACGAAGGGTCGTGAGCCATGCCGGACCGAGCCAAGATCCTGCTCGTCGACGACCGCGAAGAGAACCTGATCGCGCTTGAGGCGATCCTGAGTTCGCTCGACATCGTGCCGGTGCGGGCGAGGTCCGGGGAGGAGGCGCTGAAGGCGCTGCTCAGCACGGAGTTCGCGCTGATCCTGCTGGACGTGCGGATGCCCGGCATGGACGGCTTCGAGACCGCGGCGCACATCAAGCGCAGGGAGCGCACCCGCAACATCCCGATCATCTTCCTGACGGTGGTCGACAGCGCCCCTGACTACGCCTTCCGCGGTTATGCGGCGGGCGCGGTCGACTACCTGACAAAGCCGTTCGACCCGTGGGTGCTGCGCGCCAAGGTTTCGGTCTTCGTCGAGCTGTACACGATGAACCGCCGGATGACCGAGCAGGCCGCGCTGCTGCGCGAGCGGGTGGCGACGGAGCTGCCGCCGGGCGAGACGGGCGAGCAGGCGTCGATCCTGCCTGAGCTGTCCCGCCGGCTGACGGCTGCCGAGGACGAGCTGGGCAGGGTGCGGGAGCTGGCCCGCAAGTCGGGTGACTCATCGCTGACCGGGCCGCTCACCGACCTCACCGAACGGCTGGCCCACCTGCGCGCCGGTTTCGACGCGCTGAGCTGAGCCCATTGTTCAGCGTGGGAGCACCGCCCGGGCGTACGGCTCAAGCGCGGTCAGCCCGGAGGAGGGCCCCGATGTCTCCTGGGAAGGCCACCGTGCCGCGCAGGATCCACCCCGGGCGGCGGGCGGCATGAGCGCCGAACCATGGCTCGCCGCGATGTGGCCGTTCGTCCTGGCGAACCTGCCGCCCGCGCCCGCCCGGATCCTGGAGATCGGCTGCGGTCCGGCGGGTGGTTTCGTCCCCGATGATGGGGGCGGCGGGCCGTGAGGCCACCGGCATCGATCCCGCCGTGCCCGAGGGGCGCACTACCGGCGGGCCGCGTTCGAGGACGGTACGCCGGGCGCGCCGTTCGACGCGATCGTGGCCCGCACCTCGCCGCATCATGTCGGCGACCCCGAAGACGTCCTGGACCGGATGGCCGGCGCTCCCGTACCCGGGGGAACGGCGGTGGTCATCGAGTGGTCGCACGAGAAGTTCGACGCGCCCACGGCGACCTGGTGTCTCGACCGGCTGCCCGAGGCCGCCGAACCCGGGTGGCCGCACCGGCACCGGGACCGGTGGCGGGCGTCCGGGGGCTCCTGGGAGACGTACGGCGCGGCGTGGGCGCGCGAGGAGGGCCTGTGCGGCGGCCAGGACATCGTCCGCGCGCTACGGCGGCGCTTCACCACGCCGCTGTCGGAGGAGGGCCCGTACTTCTTCTCCGACCCGGACGGCGTGACCGCCGCCGACGAGCAGGCGGCCATCGACGCCGGGCGCATCCGGGCCACCGGAATCCGCTACGTCGGCCGCGGACCGGCCTGAACCCCGCCGCTCGGCGCCGGTTCGGGCACGGTCCAAAATCAGCGGCGGGCGCGCTCCAGAGCGTCCCAGAAGCCTCGGCGCAGGGCGTGGCGCACTTCGTCGTGCAGCAGGAAGTCGATCGGCAGCGACGACCCCTGCAACAGCCGGGCCTCCAGGTCGGACGGCATGCGCGGCTTGCGGGCCAGCACGGCCTCCAGCCACAGCGCGGGCGCGTCGCGGGCGACGGACTCGCCGAAGTCGTGGCCCTCCTTGTGGGCGGCCTTGACCGCCTCGGCGAGGGTGGTGGTGCCGCTGCCGGAAACCGACTGCGGGGGCACCGGGGCCGGTTGCGGGCCGGTGTAGGGGCCGCCGAGCTGCGGTGAGGGCGGATAGCCGCCGGTCGTGGTGGGCGAGTAGGTCGTGGCCGGGCCGGTGGCGGGCGGCTGCTGCGCCGACCCGGAGGGCTGTTGCGGCTCGGCCGGGTAGCCCGGGTACGACGTGGACGGCAGCGCGGGCGGGGCCGCGTGCCCGCCGCTCGAACGCTGCACCGGCGCCGAGGACCCCGCCTCGTGCGACGCCCCGGACGGACCAGAGGACCCGGAAGAACCAGAAGAACCGGATGATCCCGGCATGGGTGATGCGCCGGACGACGGCGTGATGATCTGGCCGTTACCGGACTGCTGGGCCGGAGGGCTCGCCGCGTGCCCGCCGGACGAGCCGGTGGTGGGGGCGGGGCCGAGGGTCTGCTGCCCGCCGCTGGGAGGCTGCGAACTCGGCTGCGCGGACGGCACCGACTGCGCGGGCTGAGCCGCCTGAATGGACTGGGCCGGCTGAACGGGCTGAGCCGATTGGGACGGCTGGGTGTGCTGGGCCGGTTGGGCGTGCTGGCCGTTGCCGGCGGAGAGTGGCTGGTGGTGGCCGTTGGCCAGGGCGTTGACCGGCTCCATGGCGGTCGCGGCGCCCTGCGTCAGCGAGACGTACGAACGCAGGTGACCGCCGCCGATCTCGATCAGGTCGTCGCACTCCTGGCGTAGCGACCGGGAGACCGCCCAGTTGCCGTCGGCCGCGATGTGCACGACGGTGACCCGGATGCCGAGGTCTTGCGCGTCGCAGACCACCTGGGCCAGGTCCTCATCCCCGCTGACCACGACCGCGTCGCAGATCGCGGAGTTGCGGGCGAGCGTCATCAGGTCGCGATGGACCTGGGCGTCCACGCCTTCGCGCCGCCCCGGCCTGATCCGCGACAGGCGGAGCTTCAGCCCGGGGATGTCGGCCAGCGCGTCGTGCTCCGGCGTACGGCGGCCCTCGACGGTCGCCTCGTACCAGTAGCAGCGCAGCATCGGCAGGCCGGTACGCTCTCTGGACAGGGCGGTGAGAAGCTGGAGGAGGCCCGGATAATCCCACGAGACGGCTTCTCGATGGCGGGTCCCATGCACCGCCATCGCGCCGTCCGCTAGCAGGTAGCCAGCGTCCACGAACAGCGCGCAGCGATCCACGCGACACCGCCTTCCTACATGGCTGGACCTACTGTGCTCTCCACCCCGGCAGCCGTCAGTCGGCCCATCCCCAGGTTAGTGAAGCCACCGATCGTGCGAGGGTGAATCCCGACGATTCAGCCCGCGCCCGACCTTATGCGAGGGCGTTCACGCCGACCGTACCAGTTTGTCCTGATATTGGAACCCGCTATCAGGAGCGGGCATGAACCCCCACCATCGCCACTCCGAAAAGGACCACATCCTTACCGGTGGAAATGCGCAACACCGGATGCTCGCCCAGTACCGAACGGTAAGTATCGATATCCAGACCGAAAGTGTTCTTCCACCCTTCCGCGCCGTTGGCCGACCCGTCGAAGACGTTGTCCGCCTCGCGACGGCCTCCTTCCGGCCGCAGCGGACCGCCGCCCAGCGTCACCCTCTCCCCGTCCAGCCCCGGGTCGCCCTCCCAGGTGACGAGGTCGATCCTGGCCGGGACCGCGGCGGGCGTCAGCCCCGCGAGCGGTATCCGCAGCCCGTCGTGCCGCCCGTCCACCACGGTCGCGGTGTCCAGCACCACCACCTGGCTGTACGGCCGGCGCGGGTCGGTCGCAGCCACCACCAGGCTCCACCCCGCATGCCGGGAGACCCCCTCGCGCAGCCGCGCGTCCGCCACCCACCATGTCCCCTCCGGATCGTCGCCCATCAGCCGGGTCACCTCGGCGAACGCCTGATACCCGGAACCGGCCGGCATCGTCCGGTCGATCACGTCGGTCGCCTTCACCTTCACGTACCGCTTCGCGCCCGGCGGCCTGACCTTGACGGTCGTCCCGGACGCCTTGGCCCGTCCGCCGCCCGACCAGTACAGGCCCCCGGCCCTTTTTAAAAACTTCTGCCGCCG
>NZ_POUA01000116.1 GCF_003236385.1 Spongiactinospora gelatinilytica | reverse complement strand
GTGGGGAGGGGGTTGTGGGCACGGTGGTCCTTTCGGGGAGTTCGACGACCATCCGGCAGCCGGGACCTTCGTCGATCCGGACGCCGCCGCCGTGGAGTTCCACGATTTCCTTGACGATCGCCAGGCCGAGCCCGCTGCCTCCGGCGTCGGCGGCGCGGGCGGGGTCCAGGCGGGAGAAGCGTTCGAAGACGTGGGCGCGGGCGTGTTCCGGGATGCCCGGTCCCTCGTCGCACACGATGAGACGTACGCGCGGCCCGTCCGGGCGGGCGGTGACCGTGACGGTGCCGCCGGGCGGGCTGTGCCGTACCGCGTTGTCCAGCAGGTTGGCGAGCACCTGGGCGAGCAACCCCGGGTCGGCGAGTACGGCGAGCCCTGGCGGCACGTCGCCGCGCACGCGCACGCCGTCGCGGGCCAGGGTCGCCTCCTTGCCCGCCTGCTGGACGAGGGCGCCGAGGCCGACCGGTTCGGGGTCGATGAGCCGCGCGCCGGAGTCCAGCCGGGACAGGTCGAGCAACTGGCCGACCAGTTTGCCGAGCCGTTCGGTCTGGGCGAGCGCGGTGCCGAGCGTCTCGGGGTCGGCTTCGGAGACGCCGTCCACCACGTTCTCCAGTACGGCCCGCAGCGCGGTGATCGGTGTGCGCAGCTCGTGGCTGACGTTGGCGATCAGTTCCCGGCGCTGCCGGTCCACCTCGCCGAGGTCGGCGGCCATTGCGTTGAAGGCGCTGGCCAGTTCGCCGACCTCGTCGCGGGAGGTGGCGCGGACCCGCTCGCCGTACCGGCCCTTGGCGATGGTCTGCGCGGCGGCGGCCATGTCGCGCAGCGGCTTGGTCATGCCACGGGCCATGATCTGGACCAGGACCAGGGCGAGCCCGGCGGCGACGGCGATCCGCGCGTCGCGGGTGTACCCGAGGTTGATCCCGACCTCGTTGACGACGAACGCCGCCGCCACGGCGAGCAGGATCACCACGCCTAGTTTGATCTTGATGCGCCCGAGGAAGTCCAGCGGTCGCATCGCGCTCACCCGGTCTTGGCCAGGGCGTAGCCGACGCCGTGCACGGTCCTGACCACGCCCGCGCCGAGTTTCCTGCGCAGCGCGCGGACGTGGCTGTCCACCGTCCGCGTGGCGGCGGCCTCGGAGAAGCCCCAGATGTCGGCCAGCAGGCGCTCCCGCTCGTAGACCTGCCCGGGCCGGTCGGCGAGGCGGCGCAGCAGGTCGAATTCGGTCCTGGTGAGCTGGGCCTCCGCGCCGCGTACGTACACCCGCCGCTCGGCCGTGTCGATCTCGACCTCACCCACCTTGATCACGGTGTCGCCCGCCGTCAACTGGGCGGCCCGCTCGACGCGGCGTAGCAGGGCGCGCACCCTGGCGACGAGTTCGCGCATGCTGAACGGCTTGGTCACGTAGTCGTCCGCGCCGACGCCCAGGCCGACCAGCAGGTCGGTCTCCTCGCTCAGCGCGGTCAGCATCAGCACCGGCACCGGCCGCTCGGCCTGCATGCGGCGGCACACCTCCAGGCCGTCGAGCCCGGGCAGCAGCCGGTCGAGCACCACCAGGTCGGGTTCGAGCGCGGTGTAGACCTCCAGGGCGCGCGCCCCGTCGCCCTCGACCCGCACCGCGAAGCCCTCGGCGGCGAGCCGGTCGCGCACGGCCCGCGCGATCGTCTCATCGTCCTCGACGAGCAGAATCGTGCGTTGTTGTCGCTGGTTGGCCATGCCGGAAGACTAAGGCGTACCGGTGCAGATACTCCTCTCCACAATGTGAAGAACCGGTGCAATCAGGTCAGGGTGAGCCCGCCGGGAAGGCCGGTGAGGAAGCCGTTTCCGGAGGCGTCCACGGTGGCCTCCACTTCGGCGTCGGCGATCCGCAGCCCGCGTACCGAAAGCGCGCCGAGCGGGGCCCCGGCGAGCGGGCGCAGCGCGACCCGGCCCGCCGGGACGTCGGGGCGCACCCCCAGCACCGCGTTGACGAGGGTCACGGCCGCGGCGGCGGTCCATGCCTGGGGGCGGCAGGCGGCGGGGTAGGGCACCGGCGTGCCGAGCGGGCGCCGGTCGTCGCCCCCGTAGAGTTCGGGGAGCCGGTGGCCGAACGCCTCGGCGGCGTCGAGCAGCGAACGCGCGAGGTCCGCCGCGGGCTCGTGGTACCCGGCCGCGGCCAGGCCGCCGATCACGATGGCGGTGTCGTGGGTCCAGACCGAGCCGCAGTGGTAGGACAGCGGGTTGTAGCCCGCGTCGCGGGCGGACATCGTGCGCAGGCCGAACGCGCCGGACATCTCGGGGGCCGCCAACAGTCCGGCGACCTGGCGTTCTTCCTCCGGGGAGAGCAGGCCGGTGCCGAGCAGGTGGCCGATGTTGCTGGTCAGGGAGTCCACGGGGCGCTTGTCGCGGTCGAGGGCCAGGGCGGGGCGCGGGCCGTACGGGCCGGTGTCCACCCAGAAGCGGGCGCGAAAGCGCGTCGCGAGCGCGGCGGCGTACTCCCGCCAGCGGTCCCCCTCCCCCGGCCCCGCGAAGGCGTCCAGCAGCGCCGCGCCGCCCGTCGCCGCCTCATACGCGTAGCCCTGGACCTCGGCCAGCGCGATGGGGGCCGCCGCGTGCCGTCCGTCGTGGAACCGCACCGCGTCCGGGGAGTCCTTCCAGCCCTGGTTCGCCAGGCCCTGGCCGCCTTCGTCCGCGTACTCCACGAAGCCGTCGCCGTCGGGGTCGCCCTCGCCCGCCAGCCAGCCGAGCGCCGCGCGCAGCGCGGGCAGCAGCGGGGCGACCTCCTGTTCGGGCATCCCCCAGCGCCAGGCGTCGTGCAGCAGGCAGACCCACAGCGGGGTGGCGTCCACGGTGCCGTAGTAGACGGGCGGCAGCCGGATCTCGCCGCCCCGGCCGCTGATCGTGTACTCGCCGCGGCGCAGTTCGTGCATGATCTTGCCGGGGGCCTCGCCGGAGTGTCCGTCGGTCGTCCTGCTCTGGCGGCGGGCGAGCACCCGCAGGGTGCTCTCGGCCAGGCCGGTGCCGAGCGGCAGCAGCATCCGGGCGGTCCACAGGCTGTCGCGGCCGAACAGTGTGAGGTACCACGGCACGCCCGCGCCGATGAAGGTGTCGCCGGGCGCGGCGGCGTCGGCCAGGCGCAGCGCGCGCAGGTCGTCCAGCGAGCGGTGCAGCAGCCGGGCCAGGCGGCGGTCATCGGCCCGTACTTCGGGTTCGGGCCACTCGGCCGGGCCGGTGGCGGCGATCACCACCGCGCCCGGGTCGGTCACGCCCACCGACCAGCGCAGCACCGCCCGCCCGCCGGGGGCGAGCGCGACCCGCCAGGCCAGCCGGGGATCAGCACCGCCCTCCCCCGCCGCGACGGCCATCACACCGCCGGTACCAGGCCGGGAAGCGCCGGAAGACTCCGCCCCCGCGTTGACGGGCTCTCCCGCGACGGTGGTGGTCACGCCGCCGGGGCCCCGCCAGATCAGGGTGTCGTCGGCCTGCCGTACGGCGGGTGCGGGCTCCCCGGCGAAGCCGGATCTGACCTGCTGCATCGGCGCGAAGTCGCAGCCGAGCTCCAGGCGCACGTCGATGGCGAGCGGTTCGGCGGCCGACGAGATGATCGTGATCTCCTCGCGCACGCCCTGCCCGGTCACCGTGCGGACGCGTTCGATCCGGACCTCCGGGTCGGGGCCCTCGTCGCCGAGCCAGCGGGCCAGCGCGACGAACCTGCCGACGCCGGGGCCGCCGGGCGCGTACGCGACGGCCTCCGGTTCCAGGCCGTCCACGAGGAGCACGGCCCGGGACAGCACCCGGTGGTCCGCGTGGAACACCCCTTGTGCCCCGATGGGCCTGATCTGCCCGTCCCGCCCGCTCAGCGCGCTGGTCGGGGCGAGGATCACGGCGGCCAGGTCGTCCAGCCGGGGCGGCACGCGCCGGCCGGGGTACGCCGCGGACATGAGTTCTCCTCCCGCCGAGGTCTCCCTGCCAGCCTGACAGAAAGACGCCCTGGAGGCCGGTAGGTGGCCGTCCGGGTGGTAAATGGCTATTTTGCTATGGGCCATGGAGTCGGACGGGGAGGGCCCATTGATCGGCGCTCGACGGCTGGCCGGCCGCTACCGGTTGCTGAACCCGCTGGGGGAAGGCACGGTGGGGACCGTCTGGCTCGCCCTCGATGACGTACTGGGCAGGGATGTGGCCATCAAAGAGGTGCACATCCCACCCGACCAGGACGAAGGCCGCCGCCGGGAGATCCGCGAGGCGGCGGTCCGCGAGGCCAACGTGGCCGCCCGGCTGCGCCACCCGTCCATCGTGACCGTCCACGACGTGCTGGTGGAGGACGGGCGGCCGTGGGTGGTGATGGAACTGCTCAGCGGCGCGTCGCTGGAGCGGACCGTGGCCGAGCGCGGGCCGCTGCCGCCGCACCAACTGGCCAGGGTGGGCGTCCACCTGCTGTCCGCGCTGGCCGTCGCGCACGCCGCCGGGATCGTGCACCGCGACATCAAGCCGAGCAACGTCTTCCTGACCAGGACCGGCCGGGCGGTGCTCACCGACTTCGGGGCCGCCGCGATCGAGGGGGAGACCACCGTCGGGCGTACCGTCCACCTGATCGGCACCCCGGCCTACGTCGCGCCGGAACGGCTCAGCGGCGCCGACGACGGCCCCGCGGGCGACCTGTGGTCGCTGGGCGCGACGCTCTACTTCGGTGTGGAGGGACGCCCGCCGCACGACGCCGAGTCGCCGATCGAGGTGCTGCGCAAGGTGCTCACCGAGCCCGCCCGCCCGGCGGAGCGGGCCGGTCCGCTCGGCCCGGTGCTGGAACACCTGCTCGCCGCCGACCCCGCCGTACGCCCGCCGCTCCCGGTGGCCGAACGGATGCTTCGCGACCTGGCCTCGGGGCGCACCCCGGCGCTGCCGCCCCCTCCCCCGTCGCCGCACACCGCGCCCACCGGCCCGCAGCCGCGCGGGCGCGGGCGTACGTGGCTCGTGGCGGCGGCGATGATCGCGGGGCTGCCGCTGGTGAGCACCGGTACGGCTCTCGCCGTGAACGCCGTGGACCGCGCCTCCGCACCCGATCCGAAGCCGACGAGGCTGAGCGAGGAGACCGGGAAGTACGCGATCCCGCTCCGGTTCTGCTCGATGCTCACCGACGCCCAGGTACGGCAACTCGTGCCGACCGGCCCCGCGGGCGAGCCCAACAACAGGGAGGGCTGCCAGTGGCCGGGCAAGGGCGTCGCGCTGACCATCGAACTGGTCGGCGGGCAGAAGTTCGCCATCGGCGGGGAGGAGTCGACCTGGGGCGCCAGCCCGGCGCGGGCGCACGAGTGGTACCGCAACGAGCTGTTCACCACCTTCCCCAACGGGACCATCGGCTGGAAGTGGCCGGAGATCGGCGCGAACGAGATGCGCTCGGCCCGTGTGACCGGCCCGGAACCGGTCATCGGGATCGGTGACGAGGCGTTCGCGATCCACCAGTACGACAACAGGACCCATCTGAAAATGGAACAGAGCTTCATAGTGACGCGCGTGGACAATCTGGTCATCAAGGTCGGCTACACCGCCATCGACGGCGCCCGCGACGAACGGGCGCTGCGCCAGGGCGCGGCGACGGCGACCCGCTGGTTCATCGCGGCGATGGACCGGACGGCCTGAGCCATGCACCGGCACACTCCGCGGGACGGCCTTCCCGCCATGCCTCCCGGCGAGTCCAAGGGCCCGCCACCAGGGCAGCCGGTGGCACGCCCGCACGGCACCCAGCCCACGATCGACGGCTCCGGGCGGACCGGTGTGCTGGTGCCACGGCCCATCGTGGTGCTCACCGTGCTGCTGCTGGTGGCGATGGCGGCGGCCATCGGGGGGCTGGGCGCACCGTACCTGCGGGGCGAGCGGCCCATGGCGGTGGCCACGCCCACCCCGACCCCGGCCGCCTCCGACGCGAAGGGTCGGTTCGCCGAGGCGCCCCGGGCCTGCGGCCTGCTCGGTGACGCCCTGGTCGCCGAACTTCTGCCCGCCTCGCTTACCTCACAGGTGTCCGAGCTGGAGTGCGAATGGCGGACCGCGGACTACCGCAAGCCGTCGAACAGCAAGTACGACATGGTGCTGCGGCTCGTCAAGTACGAGCAGGAGGCCACGGGAATCGTCAAGGCCAAGGAGTACTTCGCCGGTAAGCGGGACGACTTTGTCCGCGATGGCCGGCTCGAAACGCCCGCGCCCGCGCCGCCCGCCGCGCTGTCCGGCCTCGGGGACGAGTCCTTCGGCTATACCAAGCCCATGAAGATCTCCATCTTCAGCGAGTCCGTCAAGCGCATCGTGCTGTGCCGGATCAGCAACCTCGTCGTGGAGATCGAGTACGAGCGCGGCGGAACCACGGAGGACAAGGACGGCAGGCTCGCCGCGGGCGCGGAGAAGGCGGCTCGGGCGATCGTCGCGGAGCTGAACGCCCGTGGCTGACCTGGAACACCCGCCGCCACCGCTGGCCGGCCGCTACAAGCTGGAGGAACGGCTGGGCGCGGGCGGCATGGGCGTGGTGTGGCGGGCCCGCGACCAACTGCTGATGCGCGAGGTCGCGGTGAAGGAGGTACGGCCCGCG
The DNA here is from genome assembly GCF_003236385.1 of Spongiactinospora gelatinilytica. Taxonomy (GTDB): domain Bacteria; phylum Actinomycetota; class Actinomycetes; order Streptosporangiales; family Streptosporangiaceae; genus Spongiactinospora; species Spongiactinospora gelatinilytica. Next base: position 12,783 of record NZ_POUA01000116.1, on the reverse strand, counting down.
CCGTACCTGCCGGAGGCGCAGCGCGCCGACCTCAGCGAGCGGACCATGCGCGAGGCCCGCGCCGCCGCGATGCTCTCCCACCCCTCGATCGTCGCCGTCCACGACGTGATCCTGCACGACGGCCGCCCGTGGATCGTGATGGACCTGGTCAAGGGCCGTTCCCTGGAACAGGTGGTGAAACGGGACGGCCCGCTGCCGCCCGAGCGCGCCGCGATGATCGGGCTGGCCGTGCTCGACGCGCTCGCCCACGCCCACCGCGGCGGGCTGATGCACCGCGACGTCAAGCCGGGCAACATCATGATCGCCGACGACGGGCGGGTGCTGCTCACCGACTTCGGCATCGCGACCCTGGAGAACGACACCGGCCCGACCCGGCCGGGCAGCCTGGTCGGCTCGCCCGGCTACATCGCCCCCGAACGGCTGCGCGGCGTGGCCGAGGCGCCGCCCGCCGACCTGTGGTCGCTGGGGGCGACGCTGTTCGCCGCCGTGGAGGGCCACTCGCCGTTCCACCGGGCGACGCCGGTGGCGACGCTGGGCGCGGTGCTCACCCAGCCCACGCCGGAGCCCGCGCACGCGGGGCACCTGGCGCCGGTGCTGATCGCCGTACTGGAGAAGGACCCGCGGGTGCGTCCGGGGGCCGCCGAACTGCGCACCGCCCTTCGGCATGTCGCCGAGGGACGCCCGGCCCCGGCGTTGCACCGCAGGTCACCGACGCGGCGCAGGCGGATCGTGGCCGCCGCGGTGGCGGGCGTCGCCGCGCTGGCCGTACTGGGCACGGCGCTGTGGACGATGTCCCGCGACGGGTCGGGCGGGACCGTCGCCGCGACGGCCACGCCGTCCGCCGACCCGCGCGCCGGGCGGTTCACCGAACTCCCCGACCCGTGCGGTCTGCTCACCCTCGAACAGGGCGAGCTGGTCGTGCCCACCCCCAGCCCGCAGGTCGACGCGGCGCGTCAGCGGTACTGCGACTGGGGCGGGTCCAGCGACGAGCGGTGGCTCCGGGTGAAACTGACCCTCTACAAGCCGGCCAAGAAGCTCACCGCGCCCGAGGTGGCCCACGCCTTCCTCGTCCACCTGCGGCAGAACATCGCCGCCGACGCCGGGACCGGGCTGGTCGGCTCGGTCTTCCCGCTGCGGTCGGTCACCGGGGTGGGTCAGGACGGCTTCGCCTACGAGGGCACCAGCCTGGACCGCACGTCCAGCACGGTCGTCTTCCAGTCCAGCAACCTGCTGGTGGAGGCGGACCTGTCGATGAAGGGCAAGAAGCCGACGGAGGACCTGAAGGAGCGGGCGCTCAAGTCCGCCAGGTCCATCGCCGAGGAGCTGAACAGTCGTGGCTGATCCGGGTTCGGCGCTGCTCGGCGGCAGGTACCGGTTGCTCGGCCGGCTCGACCAGGCGGGCGGGCCATGGCGGGCGCGCGATGAGATGCTGCACCGCGACGTCGCGATCAGCGAGGTGCCGCTGCCGCCACCGGGTCCGGGGCGCGAGGCCGTGCTCGCCACCGTCCGGGCTGCGGCCGGGCTGCGGCATCCGGCGATCGTCACCATCCACGACGTGCTGGTGGCCGCCGACCGGCTCTGGATGGTCTGCGAGCTGATCCCCGGGCGCACGCTGTCCCAGACGCTGCGCGCGGAGGGCCCGCAGTCCGCCGAGCGGGTGGCCGACATCGGGCTGCGGGTGTTCGACGCGCTGCGCGCCGCCAAGGCGAGGGGCGTCTCGCACGGCGGCCTGTCCCCCGACGCGGTGGTCATCGCCCCGGACGGCCGGGTCGCGGTGTCCGGGTTCGCCACCACCGGGTCCTACGGCGACGACATGCGGGACCTGGGGGTGATGCTCTACACCGCGCTGGAGGGCCATCCGCCGGGCGGGCAGGGCACGCCGATGACGATGGGCGACATCCCGCTGACCGACCCGGAGAACGCGCCGCCGCCGGACGGGCCGCTGGCCCCACTGCTGGCCGCGCTGCTCCAGGACGACCCGGCCTCGCGGCCGGACGACGAGTCGGTACGCCTGACGCTGCTGCGCATCGCGCCCCGGCACCGCCTGGCCCGCCGCCGCGGCCTGCTCCTGGTGGCGGGGGCGCTGGCGGTCCTGCTGGCCGCGTCGGTCGCGGGGGTCTTGCTGTGGCGCTCCGGTACGACCGAGCCGGTCGCCGCCCCCACCCCGTCGCCGCCGCTGATCCTGCCGACCCACTTCAGCGCTCCGCTCGACCCGTGCGGCTTCCTGACCAATGACCAGATGCGCGAGGTGGGCGTCGCTCTCAATCCCAAGAGGGCCGACCATGAGTGCGACTGGCTCAGCGCCGACAGCACCCAGCCGCGCTCCTTCCGGCGGGACCTGACGATCTACGCTCTCCACTTCACGGCCAAGGGCGGCGACACAGGCGTCGAGCGGGCACGGTTGTACTTCGTCAATCGCCTCCAGCAGGAGATCGGCCGCAAGACCGCCACCTTCGGGCAGCCGATCCGGCACACCGTGCCGCCGAAGATCTATGACGGGCCCGGCGAACAGGCGTACATCACGGAGTACACCGGAGTCGGCGTCTCTTACACGACGGAGATCCTCTTCCGGGTGGGCAACGTCCTGATCGCCGTGCAGTACTCCCGGGGCAACGGCAGCGACCCCGACCGCGTCACCTCCACGGGAGCGAAGAAGATCGCCGGGTGGATCGAGCGGTCGCTCGCCGAAGGGTAGCCGCCTGGAACCCCCGGCCCCTGCCCGATCGTTGTCCTGGCGACGCACAATGTCAGGGCGGGGCACGTGGCCCCACCGAAGGAAAGGCCCATCATGTCGCCACTGGCGAAGTACTACACCGGCGCTGCCATCGCGTCCGTCCTCGTGCTCCTGCTGCTGCCGCTGCCCTCGCTGGTCAACTGGGTCATCGTGCTCGCCCTGCTGGGCGCCCCGGTCGCCGGCTATTTCATGCTCGACCCCAGCCAGCGCGAGCGGCTGAAGCGGGTGCGCAGGCGCGGCCTGGGCCGCTAGCGGCTACGCGGCGGCCGCCTGGCCCTGCACGCGGCGGGTGACCTTGCGCTCGATCACGAACGACAGCAGCGGGATCGTCCCGGCGAGCAGCACCCCGAGCGTGTACGGCCAGGTCCAGCGCGCCTTGAGCCCCAGGTTGAGGGCGGCGAGCAGGTAGACGGCGTACAGGAAGCCGTGGATCGGCGAGATGATCGACACCGGCCCCGGCACCGCAAAGGCGTACTTCAGCACCATGCCCGCCACCAGCAGCAGCAACATGACACCGACGATGTAGGCCAGCACTCGGAACGGCTTCAGCGCGGATTGCACGGTCATCTACCTCATTGACGATTCGGACAGGGCCACCCTAGCGGCGTCGCCGTCGTGCTCCGGTTCGCGCTGCTCGCGGACGCGGGTGCGGTGGGCGTCGCGGATGTAGTGGAACCACAGGAAGATCGTGAAGACGCCGAAGATCCACCAGTTCGCGGCGTAGGCGAGATTGCGCCAGGAGAATTCGCCGGGCGCGCTCGGCGGTGGGGCCGGTACCGGCTCGGCCGCCACGGCGGGGGCCGGGCTCTGCGCGGTCGCCACCACATAGCCGTCCCGCAGCCGCGCGCCCGGCCAGACGTTGATCAGTTCGGCGGTGGACACCGACAGCACCTGCCCGGCGGGCAGCGTGCGGACGTCGCGGCGCAGCGAGTCCACCTGCTCGGGGGGCAGCAGCCGCCCGGTGACGGTGACCTTCCCCTGCGGCACGGCCGCGGCCGGATCGCCCGGCCGGGCCACCCGGCCGCGTACGACGGGCACCTGAGTGCCGTCGCCGAGGTCGAGGGAGTCGAGCAGCCAGAAGCCGCCGTCGCGTCCGGCGACCAGCAGGCTGCGCGCGGGGTCGAAGACGCCCTCGGCGGTCACCTTCCGGTTGGCCGCCGCGCGGGTGACGTGCTCGCCCGGCTTGGACAGCGTGGCGAGCGCGACCGCGGGCGGGTCGCTTGCGGTGTGCGGGCGGCCGGAGTCCTCGAAGACGCCGAGCTGCCAGCGGCCGAGCAGGCCGAAGGCGACGAGCGCCGCGATCGCCACCAGGTGCATGCCCACCAGGCGCGAGGAGAACACGGTCCGCAGCATGACCCCACGGTATCCGCCCACAGGTCCGCCCCCTCCTCCGGCCGCCCGCGGGCACGGATAAGGGGCCGTCCGTTGCCACCGCCATGGGTTGCCGCCGAATAGGACAAACACCTGACGGGGGCCTTGGCGGAGTGACTAGAGTCATCGTCATGGCAGATCAGATCGACCCGGCGGGCAACACCCAGCAGTTCCGGGCCTTCGCACAGAGCAACGAAGGGGAGACCGCCAAGCAGCGGCCTTCCTACCTCATCCCCGTCGTGGTGGGCGTGGTGGCGGTCATCATCGTGGCCGTCGGCGCGTTCCTCCTGTTCAGGTAGGGGCGAGCACGCGCCAAGCCGACGCCGGCGGCCCTGGGCCGCGCGGCGTTTCCGGCATTGGCGACACCCTCGTGCTTGTCCCGATTCACCTCTCCGTGACGACCAGCGCGCTGCCGCCTCCGCGTCTGGCCGGCTCGGCGACCGCCCGCACCCGGCCTCCGCCGAGGAGTTCGAGCGCGGTGGCCGCTCCGATCTCCGGGGTCGGCGCGAACGAATGGCCCCTGACGGTGAGCGCCGGGCCATGGGCGGCGATGAAGGCGGGCTCGGCCTGGGTCTGCGCGGTGTTGCGCTGGGTGGCGCGCGGCGCGGCCAGCGCCTGCGGCAGCGTCATGCCCAGCTCGTAGCGGCCGATCAGGATCTGCAGCACGGTCGTGATGATCGTGGAACCGCCCGGTGAGCCGGCCGCGAGCACCGGCCGCCCGTCGTCCAGCACGATCGTCGGGGACATCGAGGAACGGGGCCGCTTGCCCGGTCCGGGCAGGTTGGGATCTCCAGGGGCGGGCCCGAAGGTGAAGTCGGTCAGTTCGTTGTTGAGCAGCAGCCCGCGCCCGGGGACCACGATGCCGTTGCCGCCGGTGGACTCGATGGTGAGGGTGTAGGCGACCACATTGCCCCAGCGGTCGGACACCACCAGGTGGGTGGTCTCTGGGCCCTCGCGGGCGGGCGTCGCCGCGGGGCCCGGTACGGCGGCGCGGCACGGCCCGTAGGAGCCGTCCGGGTCGCCCGGCGCGGCGGGATGGGCGAGCGCGGTCGCCCCGATCAGGCAGGCGCGCTCCCCCGCGAAGCCGTCCGAAAGCAGCTCGCGCAGCGGGACGTCCGTGAAGGCCGGGTCACCGACGTACTTCCCCCGGTCGGCGAACGACAGCCGGGACGACTCCAGGAACTCGTGCAACCCGACCTGCGGCAGCTTCTCCAGGATGTTGAGCGCCTCGCCGACCGTCGATCCGCCCGAGGACGGCGGGGCCATGCCGTACACGTCGAGGCCCTTGTAGCCGACCCTGGCCGGGGCGCGCTCGATCGCGCGGTACGCCCGCAGGTCGGACAGCTCCATCAGGCCGGGGCGCACCTTGCGCGCCGCGCCCGGGCGGACCGGCGGGCGCTTGACCGTGGCCACGATCTCGGCGCCGAGCCGCCCGCCGTACAGCCAGGATGGACCGCGCCTGGCCAGCTCACGGTAGGTGCGGGCCAGCTCGGGGTTGCGGAACACCGAGCCGACCGCGGGCGGCGCGCCACCCGGGAGGTACAGGCGGGCGGTGGAGGTGATGTCGGCGAACCTGGCCTGGTTCGCGGCGGTCTGGTCGTGGAAGGTCTGATCCACCAGGAAGCCCCGCTCGGCGACGCGGATCGCGGGCCGCAGCGCCTCGCCCAGGCCGATGCTGCCGAACCGGCGCAGCGCCAGGTCCCACTGCGCCACGCTGCCGGGCACGCCCGCCGACAGGCCGCTGGTGATCGCCTCGTCCGTGGGGATCGCCGCGCCGTTCTCCTGGAGGGAGGTCGCGGTCATGGCGCGCGGGGCGGTCTCCCTGCCGTCGATGGTGTGGACCCTGCCGCGGCGGGCGTCGTAGTAGAGGAGGAAGCCGCCGCCGGCCATTCCGGCGGAGTAGGGCTCGGTGACGCCGAGCGTGGCGGCGGCGGTGATCGCCGCGTCGATCGCGTTGCCGCCGCGGCGCAGCACCTCGACGGCCGCGCGGCTGGCGTCGAGGTCGACAGTGGCGACGGCTCCGCCGTACCCCTCGGCGACCGGCGCCTTTTCCGGCGCGGGGACGGTCGCCGGCCCGCTGAGCAGCAGCAACGTGGCGGCCGGTACGGCAAGGCGGGCGATCATAGGGCGCTCCTTCCCCGGCGGACCCTCAGCATGACCCAATCGGCGGGGCGACTCAACAGGGCACGCGCTCATACACCCGATGGGGTATCGGGGACTGCCCCCGTCGGCCGACGCGACCGCCGGGGCCGTGGCGTACGGTTGCGCATGTGCGAGCACCGAAGCGCTGGGCGGACATCGCCCCCGCCGTCCTGGTGGGCGTCTTCCAGCTCGGCACCGGGCGGGGCGCCTCGATGGTGCAGCCCGAGCGGGTGCCCACCAACGCCCTCGGCTTCGCGCTGCTGGCGATCGGGCCGGCCATGGTGTTGCTGCGGCGGGTCTGGACCACGCCCGCGCTGGTCGTCACGACGGTCGCGACCTGCCTGTACCTCCTGGCCGGGTACGCCTACGGGCCGGTGTTCGCGGCGCCGATCGTCATGCACTTCACGGCGGTCATCCGGGGCCACCGGCGGGCGGCCTGGCTGTCGGCGATCGGGGTCTCGGCGTTCATCTTCGCCTACACGAGGTGGATCGCTCCGGCGCCGCACGTCGACTGGCTCCACAACCTGTCCGCGTTCACGTTCGTGCTGCTGATCCTGACCGTCGCCGAGATCGTCAAGGCGCGGCGCGAGCGGCTGGCCGAGCGGCGCAGGGTGGCCATGGAGGAGAGCCGCCGCCAGGCCAGCGAGGAGCGCCTGACCATGGCCCAGGAGCTGCACGACGTGCTCGCGCACAACATCTCGCTGATCCACGTGCAGGCGTCCACCGCGCTGCACCTCATCGACGACCACCCCGAGCAGGCCCGTACCGCGCTGGCCACGATCAAGCAGGCCAGCAAGGACGTGCTGAGCGAGATGCGCTCGGTGATCAACGTGCTGCGCGAGGACGCGCCGCGCTTCCCCACCGCCGGCCTGGACCGGCTCGACGACCTCATCGCGCGCACCGGGCTCGACGTCACCAAGCACGTCGAGGGCGACCGGCGGCCGGTCCCGCCCAGCGTGGAACGGGCCGTCTTCCGCATCATCCAGGAGTGCCTGACCAACGTCGCCAGGCACGCGCCCGGCGCGAAGGTCGCCATCACCTTGGAGTACGGCCCGCGCGAGCTGGCCATCCGGGTCGCCGACACCGGATCCGCCGAGCCGGGCGCGCTCACCGACGCGGGCGGCGGCAACGGCATCCCCGGCATGCGCGAACGCGCCCACGCCCTCGGCGGCACGCTCACCGCCGCCCCCGACGCGGTGGGCTTCACCGTCGTGGCCAGGCTGCCGCTGCCCGCGGCTTCCCCGGAGGACCGATGATCAGGATCACTCTGGCCGACGACCAGGGGCTGGTCCGGGCGGGTTTTCGGGCGCTGCTCGACGCCCAGCCGGACATGGTGGTGGTCGCCGAGGCCGCCGACGGGGCCGAGGCGGTACGGCTGGCCCGCGAGCACCGCCCCGACGTCGTGCTGATGGACATCCGCATGCCCGGCACCGACGGGCTGACCGCGACCCGCACGATCGGCCGTGACGAGACGCTGGCCGAGGTGCGGATCATCATCCTGACGACGTTCGAGCTGGACGAGTACGTCTTCGAGGCGGTGCGCGGCGGCGCGGCCGGGTTCCTGGTCAAGGACACCGAGCCCGCCGAGCTGATCCAGGCCGTGCGGGTGGTGGCGGCGGGCGAGGCGCTGCTGTCGCCCAGCGTGACCCGCCGGCTGATCGCCGAGTTCGCCTCCCGGGCCAAGGAGCCCCTGGTCAAGGAGGAGCTGAAGCTGCTCACCGACCGCGAGCGCGAAGTGCTCGCGCTGGTGGCCGCCGGGCTGACCAACGACGAGATCGGGGCCCGGCTCCACATGTCGCCCGCCACGGCGAAGACCCACGTCAGCCGCACCATGACCAAGCTGCACGCCCGCGACCGCGCCCAGCTCGTGGTGATCGCGTACGAGTCGGGGCTGGTCAGGCCGGGTTGGTCGGCGGACTAGCGGTAAGCGCGCGGATCGATTACTGTCTGTTGCCATACGCTTACCGCTCTCTTGGTGCGGGCGCGGGAGGGGCACATGAGAGAGCAGGCCGGCCTTTACGCCGGGGAGATCGAGGACGAGCTGCTGGCCGCCGCCGGCGGCGGCGACGCCGACGCGGCGCACCGGCTGGGCCGGCTGCACGCCAGGCGCGGCGATCAGGAGGGCGCGCGCCACTGGTGGGAGCGGGCGGCGGTCACCGGCAACATCGACAGCGCCTACAACCTCGGCGTGTGGCACGAGCGGCACGGCACGTTCGACGAGGCGCTGCGGTGGTACGAGACGGCCGCCGGGCTGGGCGACGCGGAGGCGGCGGCCAACCTGGCCACCCTGCTGCTGGAGCGGCGCGGCGACGTGGCCGCGGCGCGGTGCTGGTTCGAGCGCGCGGCGCAGCGCGGGTCGCGTCCGGCCGCGCGGCGGCTCGCGCTGCTGTGCGAGCGCGACGGCGAGACCCGCACGGCCCGTGAGTGGCACCGCGAGGCGGCGCTGCGCGGCGACGCCGCCTCGGCGTTCGACCTCGGGTGCCTGGCGTACGAATCGGGCGAGGACACCGAGGCGCTGCACTGGTGGGAGCTCGCCGCCAGGGGCGGCCACACCGACGCGGCCTGCGCCACCGGCCTGCTGTTGCAGGCGACCGGCGACCCCGAGGGCGCGGAGGCGTTCTTCCGCCTGGCCGCGGCGGCCGAGCATCCGGCCGCCGCCTCCCATCTCGGCGGCATCGCGTTGGCCCGGCGCGACCTGACGAGCGCCCGCGCCTGGTTCGAGCGGGCGGCCGACGCCGGGCGGGTCGGCGACCAGCGGATGGCCGGGTTCGTCTGCGTGGAGCTGGGCGACGCGGCGGCGGCCAGCCACTGGTTCGGCCGCGCGGCGGCCAGCGGCGACGCCGAGGCCGCCTACAACTTCGGGCTGCTGCTGATCGCCGAGGACGGCGACCTCGCGGCCGGGCAGCAGTGGTTCCGCCAGGCGGCGCTCGGCGGGCACCACCGTGCCGCCCGCGAGCTGGGCACGTTGTTGTCCATCACCGGCAACGCCGAGGAGGGCGAGCGGTGGCTCGCCGAGGCGCCGCCGCCCGGCCTCGGCCGGGTGTCCGACACCGCCCTCGTCGCCAGGGCCGAGCTGGCCGCCACGATCACCGGCCGCCACGGGGACGCGCCGCTCGACGCCGGGAAGCTGGTCGAGATCCTCGGCACCTGGGACCAGATCACCAGAGACCTGCCCGACCACGCGGGCGCGGTGGCCTGGCTCGGTGATCTGGCGGTGCTGCCGGAGAGCGCGATCGACCGGCTGTCATCGGCCCGCGCGACGCTGCTGCGGCCGGGCAACGCGCCCTGGCCGGGCCCCACGGAGGTCGAGGAGGCCCTCGCCACCGCCCGGCTGCTGCGCCGGCGGCTCACTCCCGAGTCGTGCGGCGGCTGATCAGCCGGTCAGCACCTCGGTCGTGGTGGTCCACGGCAGGCCGTGCGCCTGGGCCACCGGCTCGCTGGTCAGCACGCCGGCGTGGGTGCTGAGGCCGTGCGCGAGGGCGGGGTCGGCGCGCAGCGCGTCCCGCCAGCCCTTGTCGGCCAGCTTGACGGCGTACGGCAGGGTGGCGTTGGTCAGCGCGTAGGTGGAGGTGTTGGCCACCGAGCCGGGCATGTTCGCCACGCAGTAGAAGATCGAGTCGTGGATCGGGAACGTCGGGTCGGCGTGCGTGGTCGGCCGTGAGTCCTCGAAGCAGCCGCCCTGGTCGATCGCGATGTCCACGAGCACCGAGCCCGGCTTCATCCGGGAGACCAGCTCGTTGGAGACCAGCGTCGGGGCCTTGGCCCCCGGGATCAGCACCGCACCGATGACCAGGTCGGCGGCCAGCACTTCCTGCTCGATCGTGTAGGCGGTGGAGACCACGGTTTTGAGCCGCCCCTGGTAGATCGCGTCGATCTCGCGCAGCCGGTCGAGGCTGACGTCCAGGATGGTGACGTCGGCGCCCATGCCGACGGCGATCTGCGCCGCGTTCAGGCCGGAGACGCCGCCCCCGATGATCACGAACTTGGCCGGGGCGACGCCCGGCACGCCGCCGGGCAGCACGCCGCGCCCGCCGTTGAACCGCATCAGGTTGTAGGCGCCGACCTGCGGGGCCAGCCGCCCGGCCACCTCGGACATGGGGGCGAGCAGCGGAAGGGTCCGGCCCACCTGGACGGTCTCGTAGGCGACGGAGGTCACGCCACGGGTGAGCAGCGCGTCGGTGCAGGCGCGGGAGGCGGCCAGGTGGAGGTAGGTGAACAGCACCTGCCCATCCCGCATCCGTGGATATTCCTCGGCTATGGGTTCTTTGACCTTGAGTATCATCTCGCCCTGCGCCCAGACTTCGTCGGCGGAGTCCAGGATCTTGGCACCGGCGTAGAGATATTCCTCATCCGGGATGTGCGAGCCCTTGCCCGCGCCGCGCTGGATGTACACCTCGTGTCCGTGGCGTACCAGTTCATGGACGCCCGCAGGCGTGGCGGCGACGCGGTACTCGTGGTTTTTGACCTCGGCGGGCACACCGATCTTCATGGTGGTCCTTTCGTGGCGCGTACGGCGGGCGCCCCATTGGGCCGGCCGTGGGCGCGAATGGTCGGAGCTCTTCAAGTGTGCATCGCAACCACACCCCTGCCAAGGGAAAGCGTGGCATCAGTGTGAAAGAACTTCGGTAATCGTGGTATCTACATGTAACGGCCACGGAATCCGCGTGAAATTCCGCGCTGTAACCAAGCCGATAACCTACCCGGCGGTGGCGTACGGCCGGTCCGCCGCCACCTGTAATCCAATGAGCCCGTACGGCACAGCGGACCGACAGGCAAGATGAGATGACACATGTTCCGTTCCGACCCGGAGAGACGTCGTGACTCCTGACCAGATCGAGGGTGCCGTCGCCGCGGGCATGCCCCAGGCCGTGGAAGACCTCAGGCGGCTCGTCGCCATCCCCTCGGTGGCCTTCCCCGGCCACCCCGAGGAACCCGTGTACGCCGCCGCCGCCCTGACCGAGGCGCTGCTGCGCGAAGCCGGGCTGCCGGAGGTCCGCCAGATCCCGGTGGAGGGCAGCTTCCCCGCCGTCTACGGCGAGGCCCCCGCCCCGCCCGGCGCGCCGACCGTGCTCCTTTACGCACACTACGACGTCCAGCCCGCGGGCGACCCCGCGCTGTGGAAGACCCCGCCGTTCGACCCCACGCTGATCGAGGGCGAGCTGTACGGCCGGGGCGCGGCCGACGACAAGTCCGGCGTCATCTCCCACGTCGCCGCGCTGCGGGTGTTCGAGGGGCGGTTCCCGGTCGGCATCAAGGTCATCATCGAGGGCCAGGAGGAGTACGCGGGCGAGCGCCTGGAGGCGTTCGTCGAGCGCAACCCCGAGCTGCTGCGCGCCGACGCCATCGTGGTCGCCGACACCGGCAACCAGCGCCTCGGCGATCCGGCCGTGACCACCTCGCTGCGCGGCATGGGGGCGTTCACCATCGAGGTGCGCAGCCTGCATGAATCCGTGCACAGCGGGCAGTTCGGCGGCGTCGCCCCGGACGCGCTCGCCGCCCTGATCCGCATGCTGGCGGCGCTGCACGACGACAACGGCGACATCCGCGTCCCGGGGCTGCCGCGCGGCGCGTTCCTCGGCACCGGCCCCATGGAAGAGGACTTCCGGGCCGGCGCCGGGGTGCTCGACGGCGTCTCGCTGGTCGGCTCGGGGTCGATCGCCGACCGGCTGTGGGCGTCGTACGCGATCACCGTGACGGGCGTGGACGCGCCCTCGGTCGCGCACGCCATCAACGCGGTCCAGCCGGGGGCGCGGGCCCGTGTCACGGTACGCGTGCCCCCGGCGGGCGACCCGCGCCTGACGGTCCAGGCGGTCTGCGACTACCTGCGCCAGGTCGCGCCCTGGGGGGTGCAGGTGTCGTTCGGCGACGAGATCTACGGCACCGGGTTCCTGGCCGACGCGGGCGGGCGGGCCCGCGCCGCGCTCAACAAGGCCATGGAGCACGCCTACGGCCGCACTCCGCGCGACATCGGCGCCGGCGGTTCCATTCCGCTGGTGTCCACGCTGGTCAAGCAGTTCCCGGCGGCGGAGATCCTGCTGTTCGGCGCGGAAGACGACAACGCCTCCATCCACGCCCCCAACGAGCGTCTCAACCTGGAGGAACTTCGCCGCACCGCCACGGCCGAGGCCCTGTTCCTGCAGCGGTACGCCGCCACCGCGCCGCGGTGACCGGCGACGGTCCCGGGCCGGCCCCGCCGGCCGCCTACGACACCACGATCGCCGACGTGGCCGTGAGCGGCGACTTCCCGGCCGAGGGCTTCGAGGACCAGGTCCGTTCCTGGAGCACCGCCACCCTCGCGGCCTGGGCCACGACCGGCCCGTGATCCCGGTCGGCCCCCGGGGTTAGAGTTGCCGGTGTGTCGGAGGCGCGGCGCGGGGCGGTGCTCGGGGCCGTGGCCTATGCGCTGTGGGGGCTTTCGACCCTGTACTGGCCGCTGCTGGAGCCGACCGGGCCGGTGGAGATCCTGGCCTCCCGGGTGCTGTGGTCGCTGGTGGCGATCGTCGCGCTGGTCAGCGTGCTCGGGCGCTGGGGGCGGG
>NZ_POUA01000115.1 GCF_003236385.1 Spongiactinospora gelatinilytica | reverse complement strand
CCAGGCCGCCGGCGTCTTCGACAACGTCACCGTCGAGGGCGGTACCACCGGCAGGTGGGACAGCGACTCCGTCGGAGAGATGAACCACACCGACTGGGAGAAACACCACAACGCATCGGGAGCCGTGGAGAAGGACGGCTTCATCACGATCAGCGGGACCGGCGACATCGGGCCGCTGGGCGAGGAGGGCACGCGTACCGTCGAGAGCACGCTGCCCGGCCTGCCGGTCGTGCTGATCATCGTGGTCGTCGTCGCGGCCCGCCATGGCGCCCGCACGAGCGGTGCGGCGGCATCCCGGCGAGTGATCCTCACCCGGGCAGTTGTCGTCGCGGGCGCCACCTTCGTCACCGGTCTGGTCGCGGCCGGCGTCGTCCTCCCGGCGGGCATGGCGAGCCTGGCGGGCAACGGCATCGTGGTGCCGACGCTGCCGGTGCCGACCGGCGCGCGGGTGATCGTCGGCCTCGCGGCGGTGCTCGCGCTCTGCGCCGTCGTCGCCTACGCGCTCGGCGTACGACTGCACCGCGGCTGGTCGGCGACCCTCGCGGGAGTGTCGCTGATCGCTCTGCCCTTTGCTGTCACGGCGTTCCCACTGCTCCCCGACGCGGTCTCCGACTGGCTGATGCGGCTCACGCCGGCCGCCGGTTTCGCGGTCAAGCAGACGATGGCGGAGTATCCGCAGGTGACGGCACACTACGCGCCGTCAGCCGGGTACCTCCCGCTCCCGGGCTGGGCCGGGCTCACCGTGCTCTGCGCATACACGGTGATCACCATGCTGATCGCCATCGGCCCTGAGCAGGCCGAAAGGCCCGACCGCCCGCGCTGACCGGCACGCGCGAGCGAGGCCGAACTGCTCACCGGCCACCCCGGGGTGAATTCCGGCTGTTCAGGCCATTCCACAGCAGATCATCACCGCGCTCGTGCCAGGCCGCCTGCGGGCGACCGCTCAGCGAGCCACCGCGGTCGGCGCGGCCGAGACCGCGCCGCCCGCGGCGCCCTTCACACGCCCTCTTCCAGTCAGGAGGCCCAGATGATGCACCAGCGACTGAAGTACTTGCCGCCGGGGTGGTAGGCGGTCGACAGCGCACCGTTGCCGGCCCAGTTACCCAGGACCGTGTCGCAGTTGAAGCCGGAGCTGCACCACTGCGCTCCGACGCGATACGGGATGGAGTTTTCGGCGGCGCACGTTATGACGACCTTGGTGTCGGTCTTCTCAAGGGGCTTGCACCACCGCGCGGCGGCGCTGCCGGTGCTGCTGGCGTCGGCGGCTCCAAAGCCGGCGGTGGTGAGGACGGTGGTGAGGGCCGCGACGGCGGCGGCCTCGGGCAGGAACCTGGTGCGAAGGGCGGGCAGGAAGCGCGGGACTTGCATGAGCATCTCCTTCGAATCTGGTGCCGATCGCGGACAGGGCCGGGCCGGACTCGTCTCCATCGACCTGTCAGGACCCGCGGCGGGGAGCCGGTACGTCCGGTGCGGAGTCACCCGCCTCGGCGTGAACAGGTCCATGTCCACGATCTTGGCGAGCCACGCTCACCGCGCCCTCACCGCGCCCCTCAATGACCCGGCGTGGAAGGTCAGGTGCGCTCGGCGTTCTTCTGCGTAAACCGGGTGCCCTGGCCACGGTGTGGATCTCGGCCGGCCCCGGCACGGCCAAGGGAGCGATGCAGGGCTGTCGTGATCTCGGCGGCCGATGGGTGGATCAGCACCGCCGCGATGTGCGCGTCCGGCCGGACGATCCACAGCTCGCCCGGCCGCGCGGCGAGGGCCTGTCTCACCGCGCCGGTGTGGTCGACGTCGCCGAGGCGCAGCAGCCGGACCGGTGCCCGCGTGGCCTGGTGCGCGGCGCGCAGGACCGCGCCCTCGTTCGCGCTTCTGCCGTCCGCGCTGTCGTCCGCGCTGTCGTCCGCGCTGTCGTCCGCGCTGTCGTTCGTGAGCAGCAGGAAGCCGTCCCTGGCCAGTTCGCGCAGCCGGGTGACGCGCGTGCCGATGACGGATACCGGGGCGTCCGGGACGATCACGCCGGGCGCGGCCGGGGGCACGGCGCCGCGCGGCGGCCGGCCGGCGAACGGGCGCGACGGGTCCGGCGTGGTCAGGGGCGAGTCCACGTACCAGAACGGCTCGGCGAGGCGGCCGGAGTCGACCGCCGCCCGCGCCTCCGGGTCGGTGGCCGCCGCCGCAAGCGTCGATTCCCGCACCCGGCGCTCCTCCTCGCTCCCAGGTACCAGGAAGCGCATGGTGGCAGCGGTGACGTCGAGGTTCTCCAGGGCGGCGGCGTGCCGCTCGGCGTGGTAGCCGTCGAGCAGCTCTTCGCCGGCCCAGCCGTTGAGCACGAACGCGAGCTTCCAGGCCGCGTTCTCGGCGTCCTGGACGCCCGAGTTGAGTCCGCGGGCGCCGAACGGTGAGACCAGGTGCGCGACGTCCCCGGCGAGTAGTACCCGGCCTGCCCGCATGCGGTCCACGATCCGGGAGTGGAAGCGGTAGACCGAGCTCCACACCACCTCGTACGGCCGCTCCCCGATGACGGCGCGGATGCGCGCGTCGCGCCCGCCCGAGGCCACCTCCCGCCGGTCGTCGTGATCGGAAGGCACCTGCCAGTCGATGCGGAACGTCGAGCCGGGGCACGGATGGATGAGCACCTGGCGGCCGGGGTTCCACGGCGGGTCGAAGTAGAAACGCCGCTCCGAGGCCCAGCCGGGCAGGTCGGCGCGGATGTCGCAGATGAGGAACCGGTCGTCGAAGGAGTGCCCGTCGAAGCGCAGGCCGAGCATCTCGCGTACGCGATCGCCCTTCGCGCCCGCGCACGCCAGCACGTACGCCGCCCGCACGGCCACCTCGCCACCGGAGGTGCGGCAGGTCAGCGTCACCCCGCCCGTGTCCTGGGAGAGGCCGGTCACCTGATGGTCCCAGCGCACGTCGATCAGCGGCTCACCGGCGATTCGCGCATCGAGCAGCTCCTCGGTACGCGACTGCGAAAGGTTGACGAACGGCGGGAACGCGGGCCGCCCGGCCTCGGCGAACGTGTAGCTGAACAACTCCCGTTCCCGATGGAACGTGCGGGCCGTGGTCCAGGTCAGCCCCTCGGCGGCGACCTGCCGCCCCACGCTCACCGACTCCCACACGTCGAGTACGTCCCGCTGCTGCACGATCGCCTTGGAGCCGACCGCGTCCCGGAAGGGACGCGCGTCCAGCAGCACGGTCGGCACACCCCAGCGGGCCAGCAGCAACGCGGCGGTCTGCCCCACGGGGCCGTTGCCCAGCACGGCGACCGGCGTCTCGATGATCGCCATGCCTCAGCCCTGTAGCTCGGCCCAGACCTGACGGTCACGCTCGGCCGTCCAAATCGCCGGCCGCTCGACGCCGGACAACTCGTCCCACAGCCGCGACACGTCGAACGGCAGGCAGTGCTCGAAGATCGGCCACCCGCCGTAGCGGCCGACGAGGGCGGCGTGGGCGGCCTCGAACGCCTCCTTCAGCGTCCCGCCGCGCTCGTACACCGTGCCCACCTCGCGCAGCATCACCTCCAGGAAGTGCCGGGTCTGCGCGATCGCGGCCGCCACGGCGTCGCGCCCGCGCGCCACCGCCCCGCGCCCGCCGACCACCACCTCCGCCTCGAACGAGGCCACCCGGTCGAGCGTGGCGGTGGCCCACTCGCGGTGGAAGGCGTCGCCGGTGTAGAGGGCGGCCCGCGACTCGACCAGGTCACCGGCGAACAGCACCTTCTGCCTGGGCAGCCAGGCCACGATGTCGCCCTCGGTGTGGCCGCGCCCGCAGTACTGCAGGATCAGCTCGCCCCGGTCGCCGCCGAGGTCGATCGTGAACCGGTCGGAGAACGTGGCGGTGGGCCGGGTCAGCCCGGGGATGGAGGCGGGCTCCTTGAACAGGCGCGGCATCCGCCCGTACTCCGACTCCCAGTCCTGCCGGCCGCGTTCGGCGATGAGCGCCCGGGTGTTGTCGTGTGCGACGATCACCTCGGCGTCGAAGGCGCTCGCGCCGAGCACCCGCACCGCGTGATAATGCGACAGGACCAGGAATTTGACCGGTTTGTCGGTGTGCTCCCGCAGCCGGGCCAGCCACTCGCGGGCGGCCACGGGCGTGGCCATGGCCTCGAAGCAGACGAGGAAGTCCTCGCCCTCCACGGCGCCCACGTTGGGGTCGCCGTCGGCGGTCAGCGCGTAGACGCCGTCGGCGAGCACCTCCAGGGTCTGCTGCTTGTCGTCGAGGTCGGTGGACGAGGCGAACGCCTTCGGCGTCATGGCGCAGCTCCAGATTTAATCAAAGGTTTTATTATTCGGCGATGGTACGTCCCGTGGCCGTGCTTGGGAACCCCCGCCGCGCCGTAGCCTTGCGCTATGGCCGCCGAACCCGAGCCGCGCCCGCTGGACTTCCTCTCCTTCGTCGACCACGCGATCAGCCACACCGCCGGCGCGCTGCCGCAGGCCGACCTCGACGCCATGCGCCTGGTGCTGACCCTGCACCGGGTGACGAACGCGCTGGTCTACGACCTGGAGTCGTCCGTACACCGGCCGCGCGGGCTGAGCTGGCCGGGCTTTCGGGTGTTGTTCGTGCTCTGGCACGCAGGGCCTGCCGAGGCCAAACGGGTGGCCGAGCTGTCGGGCATGAGCCGGGCGGCCGTGTCGGCCCTGGTCAACACGCTGGAACGAGACGGTCTCGTCTCCCGCCGCCAGGCCGACCACGACCGGCGCGCCGTCCGGCTCAGTCTCACTCCCGCCGGGAACGACGCGATCATCGGCACCTTCGAGGCGCACAACCGGCGCGAGCAGGCATGGGCGGGCACGCTGACCGACGACGAGCGCGGGCGGCTGGTCGAACTGCTGGAGAAGCTCATGGAGGGCGCGGACCTGGTCGCCGCCAAGCGGCGCGTGTGATCGACCTGGACACGGCGCCCAGCGCCGATCACTCCGGCAGGCCGTGTGCGAGGAGGCTCTGCGCGGCGGCCCGCGCGTGCCGGCCATAGCCGGCGACGCGCGATCTTCTCCCTGGCCGGTGCCGCGCCCTCCAACTCCAACGCCCAGCCCTGGCAGGTAGAGGTGGCCGGCGGCGCGGTACGTGACCGCCTGGCGGACGCCCTGCTCAGAGCCCACGCCGAGCAGCGCCTCTCGGTCGACTTCCCGTACTCAAAGGACATGTACCCCCAGACGCACCAGGCCCGGCGGGCGGAGTTCGGCGCCCAACTCTACGGCGCGCTGGGCATCGGCCTTGACGACCACGCGGCGCGGGCGGCCTACGACGCCGAGAGCCTGCGCTTCTACGGAGCGCCGCACGTGGCGTTCCTGTTCGTCACCGGCGACGGCGGGCCGAGGCTGGCCGCGGACGTCGGCGCGTACATGCAGACGCTGCTGCTGGCGATGACCGCCTACGGCGTGGACAGTTGCCTTCAGGGGCTGCTGAGCTTCTACGCCGACACCATCCGCGCCCAACTCGGCATCACCACGGGAAAACTGCTCGTGGGCATTTCTTTCGGCTATGCCGACGACGCCGCGCCGGTCAACCAGATCACCACCGGGCGGGCCACCCTCGAGACGACCACGGCATTCCACGGCCGGCACTCAGGTGGCCTGCCATGATCCTGCGCGGCCGTGCCATCACGCCCCTGCACCGGGCCCCGCCCGCCCTGGGCGGCAAGCTCGCCGAGGACGACTCCGCGCACGAGTTCAGGTACGGGGCCGACAGTAGTCCACGCCACCCACGAGACCTGCGCGTCGCTCCGCTCGTTCGCCTTGTCTGCGGCGCGGACGCCAGTGCAGCCGGAACGGCTACGAGGTGATCCCTACCACCTGCGGATCGAAGTCCAGCAGGATCAGCCGGTCCCGCTCCAGCCATGATTCACAGCCGGCATGGTCGCGAGTTGTCGCTGACCGGTACCAGCCGGCGAAGCACCGGCCGCCCTTGGCCCAGCGGAACCCCCGCCAGGCGGCACATGATGCTCGAACCAGGTCCGCAGTTGCCGCTCGCCATCGAAGTAGTCCAGGTCGAAAGCGCTGAGCGCGGACTCGCCGTACGCAGGTGCCGGTTCCCTCACCGTCTCTCCTGGAACTCAAGTGTCCGTTCTCATCCATCGTGTCAGGGAGCCATGTCGGCGAGCCGCGCACCGACAACTGCCTTGTGACACCTACGGCTTGGCCGACGAGGTGATCGGCGACGATCCGGCCGGGGCAGCGGAGTCCGGCACTCCCGCGTAGTCGGGCAGTTCGATGCCGTTGATCGCGCGCCCGACCAGCTCGGTGAACCATTCGCCGGCGAAATCGGGGCACGGCTCGGCGTCTGGCGCGGGGACGTCGCGGCTGCGGGCGTTCAACCGGGCGATCTCCTGGTTGGCCTCGACGCACGAGCGCATCCGCGCCTCGTAGCGGGCGAACCCGGCGTCGGGGTCCCATCCGGCGGCGGCCAGCTCTCCGGCCAGCAGGTAGGCGCCGACCAGCGCCAGCCCGGTACCCTGCCCCGACATCGGCGAGGAGCTGAACGCCGCGTCCCCGAGCAGCCCCACCCGTCCACTCGACCAGCGGTCCATCACCACCTGGGCGACCTGGTCGAGGTAGAAGTCCGGGGTGTCGTCCAGGTGCGCGAGATGTCAGGGGTCAACCAGCCCAGGCCCGCCATCCGCTCACGCAGCAGGACCTTCTGGGCCGCGACGTCACGGTAGTCGACGTCGAAGTCGGCCGAGGCGAAGTAGAACATGGCCATCGCCCGGGTGGCGTCCTGGATGGGCCGCAGCAGGGCAGAGCGCCCGGACTCCTGGTCCTGGTACTCGAGCAGCCGGCGGTCCAGCCCGAACTCGTTGGGCACACTGTAGAAGGCCAGCACGTGCCCGAGGTGGCGGAGGAACCGCTCATGCGGCCCGAAGACCATCGCTCGCAACGCCGAGTGCAGTCCGTCGGCCCCGATCACCAGGTCGAAGCGCCGCCGGCTGCCGCCCGCGAAGACCACGTCGAGGCGACCCCGCGCGCGTCCACCGCCTGCCCGCCGGGACGCGGCTCAGGAGCCCGCTCCACCACGGTCACCTCGGCCCCCCGCCGGCGCAGCCAATGGGCCAGCGCGGTAGAACCGCTCCAGCGCGGCCGCTTCGGTGGGCGCGGTGCAGACGGGCTTGAGCGCCTTGGCGATGGCGTCCCAGTGCCGGCGGGCGGCATACCGGAACGAGGCGCGCAGCAGATGAACGACGCATGTCTGCACGACGGCCCGGGGCCAGACCGTCTCGATGGCCTGCGGCAGCCCCTTCAACCCGTCGCAGACCACCATCAGCGCATCACCGACGCCGCGATTCTTGATCTCGGTCAGCACGTGCAGCCAGAACTCGGCGCCCTCGCCGCCATCCCCGGCCCACAGCCCGGGAATGCCACGCTCGCCGTCGACAGTGACCACCGGCACGACGTAGACGGGCCGGTTGGCGACCTGGCCCTCGCGCAGCTTCACATGAACGGCATCAATGAAGATCACCGGGTAGACGGGATCCAGCGGCCGGTTCTGCCATTCGGCCATCCCCTCCAGCACCTTGTCGGTGATCGTGGAGATGGTCTGCTTGGTGACCTCGGCGCCGTAGACCTCGGCCAGGTGCGCGGAGATCGCCCCGGTGGTCAGGCCCTCGGCGGCCGGTGAGATGACCATCTCATCCACCCCCGGCAGGCGCCGTTGCCGCTTGCCCACGATCTTCGGCTCGAAGCTGCCGTGCCGATCGCGCGGCACGGTGATCTCGACCGGCCCGACATCGGTGATGACGGTCTTGGACCGGCCGCCGTTGCGCATATCGCCGCTCTCGTTGCCGGAACGCTGGTGCTTGTCGTAGCCGAGATGGCCGGTGATCTCACCCTCCAGGGCGGACTCCAGCACCAGCTTGGTCAGCCGGCCCAGCAGCCCGTTCTCGCCGACCAATTCCAGGCCCTCGGCGCGGGCCTGGCCGACCAGCCTGGCCACCGGTTCCCGATCCGTCGAGTTCTCGGGCTTCTTGCGCGCCACCGCGGCGTCCTCCAGGTCGATCTGTGTCGGTGCCTGGATCACGGTACTCATCGGGTGCGTCCTCCATGATCAGGAGCCACACCGTTCTTTGTACAGTCCCCTTCGACGCCGGTAGTAGAGACGCTGATGATCAAGGCGCCGCGTGGTGCCAGATGGCTGTGCTGGCAGTCCAAACCTCATGAGCGGCCGAACGGCGCAACAACGATCAGGAACGTCGGTGTTGAGAGTGACGGCCGGGCACTGCTGGAGGCGGCCGCTCACCAAGACGGACGGCACCGCCCATCCGACACCGCCCAGCAGCCGGTACCACTGCGGGAACCGCTCGGCGATCAGGTACCGGACCTGCTGCTGGAACGCTCACGCGACGGTGCGGGCGGACTACGCCTGACCGGCGAGGGCTCGATGCTCGCAGAACTGATCAAAGCGGTGCTGGAACGCGCGCTGGAAGCCGAACTGTCCTCCCATCTGGGCTACGGCAAGCACGAGGTCGCCGGCCACGGCAGCGGCAACTCCCGTAACGGCAGGATCGGCAAGACGGTGCAGACCGGGGTCGGGCCGGTCCGGCTGGCCGTGCCCCGGGACCGGGCCGGGACGTTCGAGCCGGTGCTGGTGCCCAAACGGGCCGGGCGGATCTCCGGCGGCCTGGACGCCATGATCATCAGCCTGTACGCGCACGGCATGAGCGTCCGCGACATCCAGCACCACCTGCGCCAGATCTATGAGGTCGAACTGTCGCACGAGGCGATCTCCAACATCACCGACGCCGTGCTGGAGGAGGTCCGCGCTTGGCAGGCCCGCCCGCTGGAGGCCGTCTATCCGGTGGTGTTCCTGGACGCCATCGTGGTCAAGGTCAGAGACAACCACGTCGTGCAGTCCAAACCCGCCTACCTGGCCGTGGGCATCGACACCGAGGGCGCCGAGCACGTGCCGGGGATCTGGCCGGCCAAGACCCCGACCGAGACCGCGACCGCCGGGCAGTCGGCCCGGTTCTGGAGCGCGGTGATGACCGACCTGAAGAATCGCGGGGTGCGGGACGTCCTCATCGCCCGCACCGACGGCCTGAACGGCGCCGTCCACGTCGCGTTTCCGCACACCACCGTGCAGACCTGCGTGGTGCATCTGATCCGCAACGCGCCGCGGCCGGTGGCCCGCCGCGACCGCGCCGCGGTGGCGGCCGAACTCCGCAAGATCTACACCGCGCCTGACGCCGAAGCCGCCTTCGACGCTCTGGCCAACTTCACCGCCTCCGATTGGGGCAGGCGCTATCCGCAGGCGGGCCGCGTGTTCGAGGCGGCCTGGGACCGGTTCACGCCGTTCTTCGCCTTCACTCCCGGAGTGCGTCGGCTGCTCTACACCACCAACGGCATCGAGTCGCCGAACTACCAGTTGCGCAAGGTCACCAAGGCCCGGGGACACTTCCCCGGCGATGACGCGGTGGTCAAGCTCTTGTGGCTGGCGATCATCAACATCGAGGACAAACGCGCCCGCGAACGCGCCGCCTGCAAGGACGAGACCGGCAAGACCAAGTCCTCGCCCGGCAGCGCGCGTCTGATCGAGGGACAGCGCACCATCGGCTGGCGTGAGGCGCTCATCGAACTCGACATCGCTTATCCAGGACGGATCAGGTAAAGGCGGCTCTCTGGCTACCGGAAGCGATCTTTACCCACTTGAAGTGACAACCTCATCCGGAGGGGGCCGACTGCGGCACGAATTCCCGGGCCGGATGAAGCGCTCGCCTCGATGTGGTTGGCGTGGCAGTGGTTACGAGATCCGCAGGCGGTCCAGTTGAGGGTCGTAGCAGTGCGGACCGAGTTCGGTCGCAACTTGGACCGCGTACGCCGAGGCCTCGTCCGCACGGCGGTACACCATGGGGAAGTAGACGTAGGGCCCTGCCGCCTCTCCGATCAGCGGGGACGTTGACCAGGGATAGCCTCATAGCCGTCGTCATCCTTCACCTCGTCCAGGTCCGGCCAGCGCCGCAGGAGCCGCTGCACGAATTCTGCGATCAGAGGAGTCGGCGGAATGTCGATGTCCGCGCGGATGTACTCGTCATACAGGGCGGAATGTATCTCTCCCGCTTCTTGATCATTCGCGGGACGCTCGTCCTCCCACACCACAAGGGCACAGCTCATGCCGGGATGATGTCACTGCCGTGGTTCGAGGTGCTGGCGCCTCGGTTCGCTGCCGCAGCCCACATGAATGGGCCATTCACGTTTTCACCCGGTCGGCCGCTGGGCTGCGGCCCTGGATGACGGTGAGCTTGTTGCTCCGTGATGGGGCCCTGTCTTCTTCGGGGTGCGGCGCGATTCTCGTGCTCCTCCAGCGGCCTGACACCACCTGAGCCTTCCGCGGCACCCACCACACCGGCCCCAAAGACGCCCGAACGCGACTCGGAACCCTCTGAAACGACGAGATCCCGCCCGATCACCAAGATCAGACAGGATCCCGTCGACTTCAGCTCGGCCATTTCAAGAACGGCCCTGGGTGGAGCTGAGGGGATTTGAACCCCTGACCCCCTCGATGCGAACGAGGTGCGCTACCGGACTGCGCTACAGCCCCTAGGACTCGACCAGGTTAGCAAACACTT
Source organism: Spongiactinospora gelatinilytica (assembly GCF_003236385.1). GTDB lineage: Bacteria > Actinomycetota > Actinomycetes > Streptosporangiales > Streptosporangiaceae > Spongiactinospora > Spongiactinospora gelatinilytica. Next base: position 8,859 of record NZ_POUA01000115.1, on the reverse strand, counting down.
GGGGTTTCTCGCGCCATCGGCCCGATGATGCACGGGTGGAGCCAAGATCAGTCGCCCACAGCGCGGCGGGGTGGGTCGGCGTACTGGTCGAAGATCTCGTCGGGCTGGTGGGCTGTGAGGTCGATGATCTCGGCCTGGGGTTGCTGAGCGGCGAGGTCGAGGGCGCGGCGGCGGGCCCGGGCGCGTCTGGCGCGGGCCTCGGCGGCGTGGCGGGCGTGTTCTCTGTCCAGTCGTACGGCGGTGCGGAGTACGGCCAGGTAACCGAGCGTGAGCAGGGCCGACGGGGCGATCCCCCACCATGGGATGACCCGGACCGCCGCGGTGATCACCGAGGCGAGGATGAGCAGGGCGCACCAGAACAGCCGCCGGCGGCGGGTGGCGACCACGACGGCGCGGCGGCGATGGGCGGCGCGGCGCAGGTCGGCGGCCGGTGGCGGCGCGACGGCGGTGTCCGCCTCGACCGGGGCCTCAGAAGTCTCAGCGGCCTCAGCCTCACTGACCTCCTCCGTCTCCGCGGAATCGGGCGACCCCGCGGCGGCGGGCGCGGTCATGATCGGGCCGGTGTACTCTTCGCCGACGCCGTCGTGAACGCCCAGGTCACGCGGCTCTACAAGGTCACCCTTGTCGCGGCGCAGCCACATCGGGATCAGTACGCCCAGCCACATGAGCACGATGGCGACATAAAGGAGGGCGCTGCTCACGACCACCCCCGGGCAGCATGAAGACGCCTGGGGACTCTTGGCGTCTTCGATGTGCTCACGTCACGCACCGTAAGACCGCGTGTCACTAATTGACGAGCATTCGGTGCGGTGTGTCGCGAGATCGTCAAACCTCTTCATGGGGAGGGCCACCATGCGCGGCCGACTCCCTGGCTCTCCTCCACTGGACCAGAAGCCCTCTGGGGGCGTCCTCCACGGTGATCGCGTAGCAGATGTGATCCCGCCAGGCGCCGTCGATGTGGAGCTGACGGCGGCGGATGCCCTCCTCGCGAAATCCGAGCTTTTCCACGACCCGCCGGCTGGCCTGGTTCTCCGGGCGGATGTTGGCCTCCAGCCGGTGCAGGCCCGAAGTGAAGAAACAGTGATCGACGGCCATCGCCAGCGCCGTGGGGATGATCCCGCGCCCGGCGAGGGCCCCGTCGATCCAGTAGCCGACCTGAGCAGAACGCGCCGAACCCCACACGATCGCCCCGATCGTGAGCTGTCCGGCGAAGGCCCCCCGATAGGTCACCACCCACGGCATCGCCAGCGCCTGCCTGGCCTCCCTGCGCAGTGTGGAGGTCATCGAGATATAAGGACCCAGACCGGTGCGAAACAGCGGCGTCTCCGGGTTGCTCGGCTCCCACGGGCGCAGCCAGTCGGCATTGCGCAAGCGCGTCTCCCGCCAGGCCCGCACGTCGCGCAGGCGCAACGGCCGGAGCCCCACCGGCCCTTCGGTCAGGACTGCCGGCCAGCCGCGAAGTCGATCCACATCACCATCATCCCCCCTAGCGGCACGAGGCCGCATCCCCGCTCATGCCGGACCAGTCACCTCATGTCGCTGGTGGTCGCCGGTGGTCGCCGCCGTGCATCTGCTCGACGGCGTGCCGCAGGATCGGGGCCAGTACGGCCATGCCGTCCCGGACGCCTCCCGACGAACCAGGAAGATTCACCACAAGGGTGCGCCCGGCCTGCCCGGCGAGCCCACGCGAGAGCACGGATGCGGGCACTTTGTCGCGATTGGCCTGTCGTACGGCTTCCGCAATGCCCGGAACCTCGCGGTCGAGGACGCGCCGGGTCATTTCGGGCGTGAGGTCGGTCGGGGTGAGGCCGGTGCCCCCGGTGGTGACGATCACGTCGTAGCCCTCCGCCAGGCCCGCCCGCAGGGCGGCCTCGACGGGCTCCCCGTCGGGCACCACGCGCGGGCCGTCGACCGTGTCGCAGCCGGCGTCGCCGGCGAGCAGGGACGCCAGCAGCGGACCGGATTCATCCGGGTAAACCCCGGCGGCGGCCCGGTTCGACACGGTGATCACCAGGGCCTTCAGCAGGGCCTTCATGGGCGGGTCCAGACGCCGGTCTTGCCGCCGGTCTTCTCCTCCACCCGGACGTCGCTGATCAGGGCGGCCGGATCGACGGCCTTGACCATGTCCATCAGCGCCAGCGCGGCCACCGAGACGGCGGTGAGCGCCTCCATCTCGACCCCGGTGCGGTCGGCGGTCTTGACCGTCGCGACGATCTCCACGCCCTCGTCGACGACGGTGAGCGAGACCTCGACCCCGTGGACGGCGATCGGGTGGCAGAGCGGAATGAGGTCGGGTGTCCGTTTCACCCCCATGATCCCGGCGATCCTGGCCACGCCGAGCGCGTCGCCCTTCGGCACCTCGCCCGCCCGCAGGATCGCGACGGCCTCGGCGGACAGCAGTACCCGGCCGGCCGCGCGGGCCGTACGGGCGCTGACGTCCTTCGCCGAGACGTCGACCATGCGGGCCGCGCCCGAATCGTCCAGATGTGTCAGCTTGCTCACAGCGGGATCACCTCCACGGCCGCGCCCTCGGGAAGGTCGGTGACGTCTTCAGGGACCACCACGAGCGCGTTGGCGGCGGCGAGGGCGGCGAGCTGGTGGGAGCCCTGGCCCCGCACCGGGGAGGCCACCGCGGCGCCGTCCGGGCTCCAGGTGAGCGTGGCGCGCAGGAACGAGCGCTTGCCCGGAGGCGAGCGCAGGGCGGTCGCGGTGGTGGCCCGCACGGTCGCGGTCGCCGGCGGCAGGCCCTGCATCTTGCGCAGCGCCGGCCGTACGAAAAGGACGAACGAGACGAACGACGAGACCGGATTGCCGGGCAACGCGAAGATCGGAACTTCGTCGTCACCCACCATCCCGAAGCCCTGCGGCATGCCCGGCTGCATCGCCACCCGCTGGAAACCGACCGTGCCGAGCGGGCCCAGAGCCTCCTTGACCGGCTCGTACGCGCCCATCGAGACCCCGCCGCTGGTGATCACCGCGTCGGCCCTGACGAGCTGCGCGTCGAGCTGGTCGAGGAACACCGCGGCGTCATCGGGCACGACCCCGGCGCGGAAGCCGTCCGCGCCCGCCTCACGGACGGCGGCGGTGAGCGTGAAACTGTTGGAGTCCCAGATCTGGCCCGCGCCGAGCATCGAACCCGGCTCCACCAGCTCGGCGCCCGTGGACAGCACCACGACCCGCGGACGCGGCCGTACCAGCGCCCTGCGCCGCCCCACGCCCGCCAGGATGCCGAGCTGGGCCGCGCCGATGTGCATGCCCGCGCGCAGCACCACCTCGCCCTTGTGAACGTCTTCGCCCGCCCGGCGGATCGCGTGCCCGGCGGGCGCGGGGCGGGTGATCGCGACCGAGGTCTTGCCTCCGTCGGTCCACTCCACCGGCACGACGGCGTCGGCGCCCGCGGGCATCGGGGCGCCGGTCATGATCCGCACGGCGTGGCCCGGCCCCACCGCGTAGAGCGCGCCGTCGCCCGCGGCCACGTCATCGATCACGGGCAACGTGACCGGGCTCTCTCGGGCGGCCCGCCGGACGTCCTCGGAGCGTACGGCGTAGCCGTCCATGGCGGAGTTGTCGAAGGGCGGCAACTCCACCGGTGTCGTGACATCTTCCGCCAAAGTGGTGCCGAGCGACCGCTCCAGCTCCACTTCGAGCGGCGCGAGGGTGCGTACGGTCGCCAGGATCTCGGCGAGGTGCTCGTCCACCGATCTCATGCCGGCCGTCCTTCCTCTTGATCGTTCAGCGGTCTCGGAGGAACTCACGAAGCCAGGGTACGAACTCTGGGGCGAGGTCGGGACGCTCAGCGGCGAACTGCACCACCGTGCGCAGATAGTCGAGTTTGTTCCCGGTGTCGTACCGCCGCCCCCGGAACAGGACGCCGTGCACGGGCCCGCCCTCCGACCTGTCGCGCCGGGCGAGTTCCTGAAGGGCGTCGGTGATCTGGATCTCCCCGCCGCGTCCCGGCGGGGTCTTCTCCAGAACCGGGAACACCGTCGGGTCGAGCACATAGCGGCCGATGATGATCCAGTTGGACGGGGCCTCGTCCACCGGCGGCTTCTCCACCAGGTCGGTGACCTTGACGACGTCGTCCTCGTCCGTGGGCGCGATGGAGACCACGCCGTACATGGACACCTGCTCCCTCGGCACCTCCATCAGGGCGATCACGCTGCCGCCGTACTCGCTGCGGACCTGGAGCATCCGCTCGAGCAGCTTGTCGCGCTCGTCGATCATGTCGTCGCCGAGCAGCACGGCGAACGGATGCTCGCCGACGTGCTGCTTCGCGCAAAGGATGGCGTGCCCGAGCCCCAGGGCCGTCCCCTGGCGCACGTAGTGGATCGCCGCGAGATCGTCGGACTGACGGATCAGCGCGAGCTTCTCCTTGTCGCCCTTGGCCTCCAGAGCGCCTTCAAGTTCGATCGCACGGTCGAAGTGGTCCTCCAGCGGACGCTTGGTACGGCCTGTCACCATGAGCACGTCGCTCAACCCTGCGGACACCGCTTCCTCGACGACATACTGGATCACTGGCTTGTCGACGATGGGCAGTAGTTCCTTGGGCGTGGCCTTGGTAGCCGGAAGGAACCTGGTTCCCAGGCCCGCTGCGGGGACGACGGCCCTCGTCACGACGTCGCGTGCGGCGTCGTGGTCGGCCTTGCCCGCGTTGGCGGCGATGTCAGCGGCGATGTCAGCGTTGGTGGCGATGTCAGCCTTGTCAGCGATGTCAGCCATGGAGGAAACCCTAGTGGAGGAGCTGTGGACAAACGGATGCTGCGGCGCACCATCGTCGCGGCGCGTCGGTCCATGTCCGAAACCCGACGCCGCGCCGGTGCGGCGTCCGTCCGCGAGAGCCTGATGGACCGCCCATGGGTGCAGATGGCGGGCCTGGTGGCCTGCTACTGGTCCACCGGCGAGGAGCCGCAGACGCACGGGCTGGTGTTCGCGCTGTGGAAGCACGGCGCGACGGTGATCCTGCCGGTACTGCGTGCCGACCACGACCTTGACTGGGCCGTGTACGACGGGCCCGACTCCCTGGAGCCCGGCCGCTACGGGATCATGCAGCCGGTCGACGTGCGGCGCGGGGTGGACGCGATACGTACGGCCGCGCTCGTCATAGTGCCCGCACTGGCGGTGGACAAGAAGACAGGTGTACGGCTGGGCAGAGGCGGGGGATCTTACGACAGGGCCCTCGCACGGGTAGGACCCAACGTGCCCACCGTCGCGCTGCTGCACGACGGGGAGCTGATCGAGGGTGTGCCCGCGGAGTCACATGACCAACGCGTACGGTACGCGGCCATGCCGTCCGGGATGATCGCACTCAGGTGATTTCCGGCCTCATGGGGCACAATATTCCCACCAGTGAATAGGAGGCGCGGGGCCGAGAGGGGAGCCAGGTGAAGCTCGATATCTGGCTGCTTCTCGGGGCCGGCGTGGTCATCGCGGCGATCGTCGCGGTACGCATCGTGCACCGCAGCGGCCTGCCCAGCCTGCTCATCTTCCTCGGCCTCGGCCTGCTGCTCGGCGAATCCGGCGTGCTCGGCATCCCGTTCGAGAACGCCGAACTCGCCCAGCAGGTCGGTCTGTCCGCACTGGCGCTGATCCTGGCCGAGGGCGGGCTGACGACGTCCTGGAGCCACGTACGTCGTGCCGTGCCGTTGGCCGCGGTACTGGCGACCGTGGGCGTGGCGGTGAGCATCGCGGTGCTCGCGCTGGCCATCCGGGGGGTGCTGGACACCGACTGGCGTACGGCGCTGCTCCTGGGCGCCATCCTGGCCTCCACGGACGCCGCCGCGGTCTTCTCCGTACTGCGCCGCCTGCCGCTGCCACCGCGCCTGGCCGGGATCCTGGAGGCCGAGTCCGGCTTCAACGACGCGCCCTGCGTGATCGCGGTGGCACTCCTCAGCGTCGCCAAGGTGCCCACTCCGGGGCTGTGGGAGTTCATCGGGGAGGCGACCTACGAACTGGGCATCGGAGCCGCCGTGGGCCTCGTGGTCGGCCCCGTGGGGTCGTACGCCCTACGGCGCATCGCCCTGCCCGCCTCCGGCCTCTACCCCATCGCGGTACTGGCCCTGGCCCTCGTCGCCTACAGCGGCGCGGCGATCCTGCACGGCAGCGGATTCCTGGCCGTGTACCTGGCGGCGCTCATCCTCGGCAACACCCGTCTCCCGCACCGCTCGGCCACCCGCGGCTTCGCGGAGGGCGCGGCCTGGCTGGCCCAGATCGGCCTGTTCGTCATGCTCGGCCTGCTGGCCAGCCCGACCGAGATGCCCTCCGCGATCGTCCCCGGACTGGTGGCCGGCGTGACCCTCCTCCTGGTGGCGCGGCCGGCGTCGGTGATGGTGTCGGCGGCTTTGGTACGGCTGGCCGGGATCGACCGGCTGAGCTGGCGAGAGCAGGTGTTCCTGTCCTGGGCCGGACTGCGCGGCGCGGTGCCCATCGTCCTCGCCACCATCCCGTGGGCGGCGGCGGTGACCGAGGCCGAGACGGTGTTCAACGAGGTCTTCATCATCGTGATCGTCCTGACGCTGGTCCAGGGGCCGACCCTGCCGCTGATGGCCCGGCTGCTGAAGGTGAGCGCCCCCGCCGAGGCCCTCGACCTCGAAGTCGAGGCGGCCCCGCTCGAAGAGCTCAACGCCGACCTGTTGCAGGTCAAGGTGCCGCCGACATCGCTGCTGCGAGGCGTGGAGATCTTCGAACTGCGCCTGCCGTCCGGGGCGGCGGTGACCCTCATCGTCCGGGAGGGGCGCAGCTTCGTACCGTCCACCACGACCCGCATCCGCCAGGACGACCAGCTCCTCGTCGTCACCACCGCCGCCTGCCGGGACGCCGTCGAACGCCGCCTCCGCGCGGTCAACCGCCGCGGCAAACTCGCCGGTTGGTTCGGGGAAAGTGGCGCCTCCTGAGTACCTGGTCACGGGGCGAAGTCGGTCAAGTCACCCGGAATTGCGCGCAGCCAAGTGGCGTTTATGCTTGTCGGCTGCGTACCATTAGCAGTCGCATCGGCAGAGTGCCAACCGATGCGGATCACAGAGGAGGAGCGCGTGCCCACCTACCAGTACGCCTGCACCGCCTGCCAAGAGCAGTTCGAGGTCGTGCAGAAGTTCACCGACTCCGCACTCACGGAGTGCCCGACCTGCAACGGCGCACTGCGCAAGGTGTTCTCCGCGGTCGGCATCGTGTTCAAGGGCTCGGGGTTCTACCGCACCGACAGCCGTTCATCGAGCACCTCCGGTACGGCTCCCGCGTCGTCCTCGAAGTCGGGGTCCGAGAGCAAGAGCGAGGGCGGCTCCAGCTCGGACAAGTCGTCGTCCGACAGCGGTTCCACCAAGAGCGCCGACACCCCCAAGCCCAGCACCCCGGTGACGGCCACCAGTTCCTCCTAGCGGCCGACGTCCGGACACCGGGTAACCGCTGCTCATGCAGTGCCCACGCCGCCTCCTCGACCCCGAGGCGACGTAGCCGCCCTGCGCTGAGCCGGCGGAGGGCCGCCGTCTGCCACCACCCCGCGCCGCCTCCCAGGCACCCGAGGCGACACCAAGGCCGTAGCACCCTTCGGCGACAATCCGCCGACCAGCACCACGCCCCATGCCCCATGCCCCATGGCCCTGAACGCCGGATGGCCTGCTACTCCGCGCCCCAAGACGGCCTTCCACAGGGCCAAGGCGACACAGCGCCTCCAGCCCGAACCGGGCAATCCCCTGGCGGCAATGCGCCGCCCCGGCCGATCAGGGGCCTGCTGTCCCGTCTAATCGCCCGGACAGCCTGCGCGACTCCCGAAACCCATCGGCCGTCCCACCCACATCACCCGGTAGCCCCTCGCCCATAGCCTCCGGCGGGAGAAACAGCCGCGATAGCAGCGATCTGTCGCCGTCCTATCCACCAGAACCGGCTCGGGGCCTCTGCGGCGCATGTCGCCTCCCCGCCGCCCTCCTCTCCTTCCTGTCCCCCAGCAGCAGCCGCAAGTTATCCACAGGCCACCGACCCAGCCGTCTCCCCCTTATCCACAGAACGGCGTTCGGTCCCCTGCGGCCGCAGGCCAACGGGCTAATGTCGCCGCATGGTCAATCGAGCACAGATCGGCGTAATCGGCGGCTCCGGCTTCTACTCGCTCTTCGACCGTGGCGACGCGGAAGAAGTCGAGGTGACGACCCCCTACGGCCCACCGAGCGACGTCGTGACCGTCGGCAAGATCGGTTCCCGCACGGTCGCCTTCCTGCCCCGCCACGGCCGCGGCCACCGCTTCCCGCCGCACCGCATCCCCTACCGTGCCAACCTGTGGGCGCTGCGCTCCCTCGGCGTCCGCCAGATCGTGGCCCCCAGCGCCGTCGGTTCGCTCCGCGCCGAGCACGGCCCAGGCGTCGTGGTCATCCCCGACCAGCTCGTGGATCGCACCACCACCCGCGAGCAGACCTACTACGACACCGGAGGCGCCGTCCACGTCCCCTTCGCCGACCCCTACTGCCCCACCGGCCGCTCGGCCGCCGTCGCCGGTGCCAAAGCCTCCGGCTGGGATTCCGTCGACGGAGGCACCCTCGTCGTCATCGAAGGCCCCCGGTTCTCCACCCGCGCCGAGTCCCGCTGGTTCGCCGCCAACGGCTGGACCATCGTCGGCATAACCGGCCACCCCGAGGCCGTTCTCGCCCGCGAGCTCGCCCTCTGCTACACCTCGATCTCGCTCGTCACCGACCACGACGCCGGGGTGCAGACCGGCGAGGGCGTCACCCAAGCAGAGGTCTTCGCCGTCTTCGCGGCCAACATCGCCCGCATGCGTTCCCTGGTCGCCGACACCGTTCGCGCCCTCCCCGACGACCGCGCCTGCCCGTGCGGCCACGCCCTCGACGGCATCAAGCTGCCCTTCGAGCTGCCCTGAAC
>NZ_POUA01000114.1 GCF_003236385.1 Spongiactinospora gelatinilytica | reverse complement strand
AGGGTAAAGCTCATGGGCGGTGGGCATGCGGCGCACCATAACATCCATGGGACAGGGAGCGGCAGATTGCAATAGAAGCCGCTAGATACGCGATTCGCCCGATTCCACCGCCCATGAGCTTTACCCTATTGACACCAATTGATAGCTTGCGGCGTAGGCTGCACCATTAGCCACACGCGTCACTCTGGGGAGGTTGCGGTCTGCCGATGGACGCCGAGTCATCGATCTGCCTGAGCGATCTGGTTCCGGCTCTGCGCTGGAGCCGGCCCAAGCAGGTCGCCGAAGTTCTGGCCGACCCCCGACTGCCTTCCGGCTGGTGGGCCTCCGTGACACTGCAACGCGCGATCGCCGTGATGGGGCTGGACTGGCTCTGCGACCGGCTCGCGCGCCTGTCGGCGTCCCGGTGGGATCACCTCCCGCTGACCGACGTGATGCCCGCCCTGCAGACGCTCACCATGCCCGAACCGGTCCACTGGCCGGCCCAGGCGCGCGCGGTGGTGGACCGGCTCGGCGGGTGGGGGACCGTGTGCAGGCTCACGCCGGGCGACCTCGCGACGCCGGCCGCGGCGGCCTCCACGGCACTGGAGCTCATCGTCGCGTCGGTCTTCCGTGAGGTGCTCACGCGGATACCGGCGCACCCCTCGGCGGGCCGCCCGGCCGCGGCCCCGGCGCAGGCCGTACCGGCGCAGGCGGGCGCGACCGGCGCGCCGTCCGCCGCCCTGCCCCGCCGACCGGCCGCACAGCCGCAACAGGCCCCCGCGCAACACCAGCAGGCCCCCGCGCCGCCACAGCAGGCTCCCGCGCAGCAGGGCCGGCAGGTGCAGGGCCAGGCCCCGGCCGCACAACCCGGGCAGCCTGCGCAGCCCTATCCCGCGCTTGCGTCCGAAAGCACGGCGGCGACCGCGGAGTTCCCGCTCATCGGCCTGCTGGACGGCATGTTCAGAGGATGGCAGCCGCTGGAACAGGCCGTCGCGGTGGAACGGCTGTTCGCCGCCGACCCGATCAGCCTGCGCGCCCTCGCGCACCGGCTGGGCGTGGACCGCGAGGTGCTCTCCCAGGCCCAGCGCCGGGCCGAGGAACAGGTACTGCACTGGCTGCGCTCGCCGGAGTCCTCGCCGCTGACCGGGCACCTGTTCCGGCTCACCGAGTGGCTGGGCGCGGCGGCCACCGAAGAACAACTGATCGGGGCCGACCCCGCGCACCCGATCGAGGTGCCCGTGCTGCGCACCCAGCTCTGGCGGGTGCTGGTCACGCTGATGCCCGACCGGCGGCTGCAGGACGGCTGGCTGGTCGTCGGCGACCTCGGCGGGCTGCGCGAGCGCACCCGGCAGATGCTCGCCGGCAAACCGGCGGACGCCGACGTGGTGGAGATGCTCACCCAGCTCGGCATCCGCGCGCACTCGGCCAGAGCGTGGCTGGAGGCGCTGCAGACCGACACCCCCGGGCACGAAGCCGCCCGGCACGACCAGGAGGCGTTGGGCGGCGGCGCGCCGAGCCAGCCGCTGCCCCGCCGTACGCCGGGCGCCAACGGGCACAACCGGGAGGGCCGCCCGGTCCCCCAGGTCAACCCCGCGTCGATCGACCCGAGCGCGGCCCTGGCGACGCTGTCCGCGCTGTCCGGCAGCGGACGCCCGCACCTGACTCCCGGCCAGCGGGCGGGCGCGCCGTCCGCTCCCCCGCCCCCGCCGCCGAGCCCCACGTCGGACCCTCGGCGCTGGCAGCGGATCGAGGTCACCAGCGAGCATCTGCGCGGCGAGCCGGTGGCCGTCCCCGAGGGCTACGCGGCCCAGCTCGGCATGCGCCCGGGCACGCTGTTGTCGGTGACCGGGCCGGGGGACAACGCCGTGGTGCTGGTCTGGCGAGATCGCCAGCCGGTGTTCGACTCGCTGCAACCGGTGCTGATGCGGCTGAACGCGCGGCCGGGCGACCAGGTCTACGTCACGGTGGACGGCTACCGCCTGGACGCCCAGCTCACCTGACGAGCGGCAGGGTCTGTCCGTCAGAGCGCGGACAGGCCCAGTTCCCTGGCGATCAGCATGCGCTGCACCTCGCTGGTCCCCTCGCCGATCTCCAGAATCTTGGCGTCGCGGTAGAAGCGGCCGACCGGGAACTCGTTCATGAAGCCGTAGCCGCCGAAGATCTGGGTGGCCTCCCTGGCGTTGTCCATCGCGGCGTTGCTGGAGACCAGCTTGGCGATGGCCGCCTCCTTCTTGAACGGCTCGCCGGCCAGCATCTTCTCGGCCGCGTGGTAGTAGGCCAGCCGGGCGGTGTGGGCGCGGGCCTCCATGTCGGCGATCTTGAACTGGATGGCCTGGTAGTGGCCGATGGGGTGGCCGAACGCCCGCCGTTCGCGGACGTAGCGCAGCGACTCGTCCACGCAGCCCTGGGCCAGTCCGACCGACAGGGCGGCGATGGCGATCCGGCCCTCGTCGAGGGTCTGGAGGAACTGCGCGTACCCCCGGCCCCGCTCGCCCAGCAGGTTGCCCGCAGGGACCCGGCAGTCGGCGAAGGACAGTTCCCTGGTGTCGGAGGCCGACCAGCCGACCTTGGAGTACTTCTTCGACACCGTGAAGCCGGGAGTGCCCGAGGGCACCAGGATCGTGGAGATCTCCGGACGGCCGGCCTCGGTGGTGCCGGTGATGGCCGCGACCGCCACGACGCCGGTGATGTCGGTGCCGGAGTTGGTGATGAACGCCTTGGTCCCGTTGATCACCCACTCGTCGCCGTCCAGGTGGGCCTTGGTGCGCATCCCGCCCGGTACGTCGGACCCGCCGCCCGGCTCGGTCAGCCCGAACGCGCCCAGCATCTCCCCGGCCGCCAGCCTGGGCAGCCAGCGGGCGCGCTGGTCGTCGTCACCGAAGCGGTAGATCGGCATCGCGCCCAGCGACACCGCCGCCTCAAGGGTGATCGACACGCTGGAGTCGACCCTGGCCAGTTCCTCCAGGGCCAGGCAGAGCGCGAAGTAGTCGCCGCCCATGCCGCCGTGCTCCTCGGGGATGGGCAGCCCGAACAGGCCCATCGCGCCCATCTGGCGGACGATGTCGTAGGGGAACTCCTCCCGCTCGTAGTAGTCGCCGATCACGGGGGCGACCACGTCGCGGGCGAACGCCTCCACGGTCTTGCGCAGGTCCTCGTATTCGTCGCTGAGCTTCATGAGAGCTGCCTCACTTCCCGGATAGGGCCTGGACGACGCGTGACGGGCTGGGACGGCCGAGCCTGGCGGCCATCCAGGCGCCGGTCTCGACGAGGGCGGCCAGATCGACCCCGGTCTGCACGCCCAGCCCGTGGAGCATCCAGACGAGGTCTTCGGTGGCCAGGTTGCCGGTGGCGGACTCGGCGAACGGGCAGCCGCCGAGGCCGCCCGTTGCGGCGTCCACGACGGTGATGCCGCGCTGGAGCGCGGCCAGGGTGTTGGCCAGGGCCTGGCCGTAGGTGTCGTGGAAGTGGACGGCGAGCCTGCCGGGACCGACGTCGCGGGCGGCGAACGCGTCCAGCAGCGCCGCGACGTGGCCGGGGGTGGCGACGCCGATGGTGTCGCCGAGCGAGAGTTCGTCGCAGCCGAGGTCGAGCAGGTCGCGGCCCACGGCGACGGTGCGCTCGATCGGAGTCGGGCCCTCCCAGGGGTCGCCGTAGCACATCGACAGGTAGCCGCGCACCCGCATGCCCTCCTGGCGGGCCCGCGCGACGACCGGGGCGAACATCTCCATCGACCCGGCCACGCTGCGGTTCAGATTGCGCTGGGCGAAGGTCTCCGTGGCGCTGCCGAAGATCGCGATGTCGGTCACCCCGAGGGCGAGGGCGCGGTCGAGCCCGCGTTCGTTGGGGACCAGGACGGGGTAGCGCACGCCGTCCTGGCGGGGCATCACGCCGAGCAGTTGCTCGGCGTCGGCGAGCTGGGGCACCCATTTGGGGTGGACCAGGCTGGTGGCCTCGATCGTGGTCAGCCCGGCGCGGGCCAGCCTGCCGATCAGCTCGGCCTTGACCTCCACCGGCACGATCGCCGCTTCGTTCTGCAGGCCGTCCCTCGGGCCGACCTCGTAGACGGTCACCCGTTCCGGCAGCCCGGGCCTCGGCACGGCGTACGGCTCGCGCATCATGCCTGCTCCCCCTCCTTCTTGACGACGGCCAGCACCGCGTCCATCTCCACCTGTGTCCCGGCGCGGACCGGCAGCTCGGCGACCACGCCGCCCACCGGGGCGGTGACGGTGTGCTCCATCTTCATGGCCTCCACGATCAGCAGCGGCTGCCCTTCGGCGACCGTGTCGCCGGGCGCGGCCTTGACCACCAGGACCGTGCCGGGCATCGGGCTGCGGACCACGCCGTCGCCCGCGCCGCCCTGGCGCTCGCGGTCGCCGGGGTCGCCGAGCAGGTGGCGGGCGATGTTCCAGGCCGCGCCGCCCGCGCCCAACCACACCGAGTCGCCGTCCACGGCCAGCGAGTACCGTCTGGCGACCCCGTCGAGGGTGACCAGCGCCTCGCGGTCGCCCCGCGTTTCCAGCCGGGCGGCGGCCGTCAGGTCGCCGATCCGTACGGCGGCGCCCGAGCGGGGCACCCCGCGGACCTCGACGCGCGTGGTGTCGCCGCCCCTGGGCGCGAGCCGCCAGGTCGTCCAGGCGTGCGCGCCGATCCGCCAGCCGTCCGGGACCTCCCAGGGGCCCGCGGGCCCGGCGGGGGCCAGGCCGTCGTGGAAGACCAGCGCGGCGGCGGCCAGTACGTCGCGGGGCGGTACCGCGGGCGGCACCAGCTCCTCCAGCCGGCGCTCGACCAGGCCGGTGTCGAGCGTGCCCGCCCGGACCTCGGGATGGGTCAGCAGCGCCCGCAGGAACGGGATGTTGGTGGTCAGCCCGAGGATCACCGTCTCGGCGAGCGCGTCGGACAGCGCCCGCAGCGCGCCCGCGCGGTCCGGCGCCCAGGCGATGACCTTGGACAGCATGGGGTCGAAGCCACCGCCCACCACGCCGCCCTCGGCGATCCCCGAGTCGACCCGCACGGTGGCGCGGTCGCCGCGCGCGCCGGAGTCCGGCTCGCGCAGGACCAGCAGCGGGCCTCCGGTGGGCAGGAACGAGCGGGCCGGGTCCTCGGCGTAGACGCGGGCCTCGACGGCGTGGCCGGTCAGCCGTACCGCGTCCTGGCCGAACGGCAGCGGCTCTCCGGCGGCCACCCGCAGTTGCAGCTCCACCAGGTCCAGGCCGGTGACCAGCTCGGTCACCGGGTGCTCGACCTGGAGCCGGGTGTTCATCTCCATGAAGTGGTACTCGCCGGTGGTGCCGTCCACGATGAACTCGACCGTGCCCGCCCCGGCGTAGCCGACCGCGCGCGCGGCCTCGACGGCCGCGCCGCCCATCCGCTCCCTGACCTGCGGCGTCAGGAACGGCGACGGGGCCTCCTCGATGATCTTCTGGTGGCGGCGTTGCAGGCTGCACTCGCGCTCGCCCAGATGCACGACCCCGCCGTGCCCGTCGGCGAGTATCTGGATCTCGATGTGCCGCGGGTTCTCCACGAACCGCTCGATCAGCAGCGTGCCGTCGCCGAACGCGGCGCGGGCGGTACGGCGGGCCGACTCGAGCGCGCCGGGGAGGCCGGCCGCCTCGCGGACCACGACCATGCCTTTGCCGCCGCCGCCCGCCGACGGCTTGACCAGCACCGGGAACCCCACCCGCGCGGCGGCCTCGGCCAGGTCGTCGGCGGGCTCGGCGCCACCGGGCACCACGGGCACCCCCGCCGCCGCGACCGTGGCCTTGGCCCGGATCTTGTCGCCCATGGCCTCGATCGCCTCCGGCGGCGGGCCGGCGAAGGCCGGCCCGGCCTCGGCGCAGCGGCGGGCGAAGGCGGCGTTCTCGGCCAGGAAGCCGTAGCCGGGGTGGACCGCCTGGGCTCCGGTGGCCAGCGCGGCGGCGACGATCGCCTCGATGTCGAGGTAACCGGGCACCTCCACCGACACGTCGGCGTCGGTGGTGTGGCGCGCGCCCGCGTCGGCGGCGGTGTACACCGCGACCGCCCGTACGCCCAGGCGGCGCAGGGTGCGGATGACGCGGACCGCGATCTCGCCGCGGTTGGCGATGAGGACCGTCTCGAACATCGAACCTCACATCCGGAAGACGCCGTAGCCGACGTCGTCGAGGGGGGCGTTGGCCGCCACGCCGAGGGCCAGGCCGAGCACGGTCCGGGTGTCGAGCGGGTCGATCACGCCGTCGTCCCAAAGCCGGGCGGTGGAGTAGTAGGGGTTGCCCTGGCGCTCGTACTGTTCCCTGATCGGGCGTTTGAACGCTTCCTCCTCCTGCGGGGTCATCCCCGGGCGGACCGTGGCCAGCACGTTCGCCGCCTGCTCGCCGCCCATGACGGAGATCCGGGCGTTCGGCCACATCCACAGGAAGCGCGGGGAGTAGGCGCGCCCGGCCATCGCGTAGTTGCCCGCGCCGAAGGAGCCGCCGATCACGACGGTGAACTTGGGGACCCGCGCGCAGGCCACGGCGGTGACCATCTTGGCGCCGTGCTTGGCGATGCCGCCCGCCTCGTACGCCTTGCCGACCATGAAGCCGCTGATGTTCTGGAGGAAGACCAGGGGGATGGACCGCCGGTCGCACAGCTCGATGAAGTGCGCGCCCTTCAGTGCCGACTCGCTGAACAGGATGCCGTTGTTGGCGATGATCCCGACGGGGTGGCCGTGCAGCCGGGCGAAGCCGGTGACCAGCGTCGGGCCGTACTCGGCCTTGAACTCCCGCAGCCGGCCGCCGTCCACCACGCGGGCGATCACCTCGCGCACGTCGTAGGGCACGCGCGGGTCGGGCGGGACGATGCCGTACAGCTCGCCGGGGTCGTGGGCCGGGTCCTCGGCGGCGGTGACCTCCCACGGGGACGGCGGGCGCGGCCCGAGGGTGCTCACGATGTCGCGGACGATGGCCAGCGCGTGCGCGTCGTCCTCGGCCAGGTGGTCGGTGACGCCGCTGGTGCGGGAGTGCAGCTCGCCGCCGCCGAGTTCCTCCGCGCTCACCTCCTCGCCGGTGGCCGCCTTGACCAGCGGCGGGCCGCCCAGGAAGATCGTGCCCTGGGCGCGGACGATGACGGCCTCGTCGCTCATCGCCGGGACGTAGGCCCCGCCCGCCGTACACGAGCCGAGCACTGCGGCGATCTGCGGGATGCCCCTGGCGGACATGGTGGCCTGGTTGTGGAAGATCCGGCCGAAGTGCTCGCGGTCGGGGAAGACCTCGTCCTGGGCGGGCAGGAAGGCGCCGCCGGAGTCGACCAGGTAGACGCACGGCAGGCGGTTGTGGAGGGCGACCTCCTGGGCGCGCAGGTGCTTCTTGACGGTCATCGGGTAGTAGGTGCCGCCCTTGACGGTGGCGTCGTTGGCCACCACCACGACCTCGCGGCCGTTCACCCGGCCCACTCCGGTGATGATCCCGGCGGCCGGGGCGGCGTCGTCGTACATGCCGGTCGCGGCGAGCGGCGACAGCTCAAGGAATCGCGACCCCGGATCGAGCAGGGCGTCGACGCGATCTCTGGGCAGCAGCTTGCCGCGCTCGACGTGCCTGGCGCGCGAGCGCTCCGGGCCGCCCGCCGCGGCCACGGCCAGTTTCTCGCGCAGTTCGGCGGTCAGCCGCTCGTTGGCCGCCGCGTTCTGCTTGTACGCCTCGCCGCCGGGATCGACCGCCGACCGGAGTACGGGCCACGCATCCCCACCGCCTCGCTCACGCACGGGCGCACCACCTCCTGGCTCCTGAGTACGAATGTTAGTAACCATTAACGTAACCGTCTACCATGCGAGGGGTGACACCGCCTTCGGAATCGCCCCGCTCGACCCCTACCCCGCACGGCACCGCCACGGCCCGGCCTCCAGGGACCGCCCGGGCACGAGGGTCGCGGCGCGCGGAGATCCTGCGGGCCGCCGCCGCGCTGTTCGCGGCGCGCGGGTTCCACGGCGTCTCGATCGAGGACATCGGGGCGGCGGTGGGAACCTCGGGGCCCGCCCTCTACCGGCACTTCACGGGCAAGGACGCGCTGCTCGCGGAGATGCTGCTGGACATCAGCGAACGGCTGCGCGCCACCGGCGCGGCAGTGGTGACCTCGGCGGACGGCCCCCAGGAGGCGCTGGACGCACTGCTGGCCGGGCATGTGGCCTTCGCGCTCGGCGACCCCGCCCTGATCACCGTGCACGACCGGGAGCTGGACAACGTCCCCGAGCCCGCCCGGCGGGCCATCCGCCGGCTGCAACGCCTGTACGTCGAGGAGTGGGTGACCGTCCTCAGCGAGCTGCACCCGTCCTGCCCGCAGGCCCGGTTGCGGGCGGCCACGCACGCGGTGCTGGGCTTGCTGAACTCCACACCGCACAGCGCGGGCGAGTTGCCCGCGGACGCGATGACGGCCCTTCTGCGCACGATGGCCCGCGCGGCGCTCTCCTCGGCCGCGAGTTAGCGGCTACTAACACTCGCACTTTGCCCGGATATGGGGTTGTCGTCTCAACTATCTAGATATATCTTTAACGTATCTCGATAGTTGAGGAGAAGTCATGAACGGAAGCGGCGACCGGCCCGGGATGGCCGGCTGGGCTGGACACGGTCATCGGGGCTTCCCCGGCCACGGTCCGCCGCCCTGGCACGGTCCGGGCGGCGGACCACCGGCCCGTTGGCCCGAAGTTCCGCCAGGCCACACACCGGCAGGCGGGCCGTCCTGGCGTGGCGGCCTTGGAAGTGGGCCGCCGTGGTGGGCGTCGGCACACGGGGTGGAGGACGAGTCCTGGGAGGCGGAGGAGGTCGCGGAGGCGCTGGCGCACGGGCCGTACGCGCCCGGCGTGGCGGCTATCCCGCCGCACCACGGCGGAGCGGTGATACCGCCGCACGTCCCGCCCCCCGGCCCGGAGTTCGCGCCGAGAGTACGGCGGGGCGACGTACGGGCCGCCACGCTGGCGCTGCTGCGCGAAGGCCCGCGCAACGGCTACCAGGTCATCGAGGAGATCTCCCGGCGCAGTCTCGGCGTGTGGCGGCCGAGCCCCGGTTCGGTCTACCCGGCGCTCCAGCAGTTGGAGGACGAGGGCCTGGTCCAGGGCCGGGAGTCGGGCGGCAGCCGGGTCTACGACCTCACCGGCGAGGGCAGGCGCCACGTCGAGCGGCGCGCCGCCGAGCTGGCCGAACCTTGGGCCGAGGTGATCAGGAGCGTCCCGGAGGACCGGCACGAGCTGCGGCTGCTGTGGGGACAGGTCGGCGAGGCGTTCCTGCACTTCACACGCACCGCCGACGACAAGCAGGTGGCCGCCGCCAAGCGGCTGCTGAAGGAGACCCGGCGCGGATTCTTCAAGATCCTCGCCGACGACCATACCGATGGCATCGATCCACGACCGGCGGAGGGAGCCGAATGAGCACGGCCGCGGTCGCAGTACAGGGCCTGCGTAAGAGCTACGGCAAGGTCGAGGCCGTCAAGGGCGTGGACTTCGAGGTCGCGCCCGGCGAGGTGTTCGGCTTCCTCGGGCCGAACGGCGCGGGCAAGACCACGACCATCAGCATGCTGTGCACGCTGGTCAACCCGACCGGCGGCAGCGCGCTGGTCGCCGGGCACGACGTCGTGACCGAGCGCGACGAGGTACGGCGCAACATCGGCCTGGTCTTCCAGGACCCGACGCTCGACGGCTACCTCAGCGCCGAGCAGAACCTCATGTTCCACGCCGAGCTGTACGGCCTGCCCAAGAGCACGGTCGGCCCGCGCATCAGGCAGGTCATGGAGATGGTCGCGCTGTGGGACCGCAAGGACGCCAAGGTGAGCACGTTCTCCGGCGGGATGAAGCGCCGCCTGGAGATCGCCCGCGGGCTGCTGCACTCGCCGCGCGTGCTGTTCCTGGACGAGCCGACGGTCGGCCTGGACCCCCAGACCCGCGCCGCCATATGGGGATATATCAATGATCTGCGGCGCAGTGAGGACATTACGATCTTCATGACGACGCATTACATGGACGAAGCGGAGTACTGCGGCAGAATCGCCATCATCGACCATGGCGAGATCGTGGTGATCGATTCCCCCGAGGCGCTCAAGGCCAGCGTCGGGGAGGATCGTGTGCAGATACAGACCGGCGACGACGAGGCCGCCATCGCCGCGCTGCGCGACAGATTCGGCCTGGAGGCGGCCGTGCGCGAGGGACAGGTGACCTTCGCCGTGGCCTCCGGCGAGCAGTTCGTCCCGCGCCTGTTCGCCGAGCTGGGCATGCCCATCAAGGCGGTGAGCGTGTCCAGGCCCTCCCTCGACGACGTGTTCATGTCCTACACCGGCTCCACCATCCGCGACGCCGAGTCCGGCTCGGGCAACGCGTGGATGCGCGCGATGGCCCGCCGCTGACCCCCGAAAGGTGATCGAAGACGATGACGAGCGACGCGATCGCGGTACGCGTGCCACGCCGCAGCGCCGCGCACGACCTGCGCGCGCTGAAGGTGGTCCTGCACCGTGAGATGCTTCGGTTCCTCAACGACCGCACGCGCATGGTATCGATGCTCATCCAGCCGGTGCTGTGGCTGTTCGTGATGGGCACGGGGCTCGGCACCCTGGTGTCCGGGGCGATCCCCGGGCTCGACTTCCGCACGTTCATGTACCCGGGCATGATCTCGATGACGGTGATCATGACGGCGATGTTCTCCGCCGGATCGATCGTGTGGGACCGTGAGTTCGGCTTCCTGCGCGAGATGCTGGTGGCCCCGGTGAGCCGTACCGCGATCGTGGTCGGCAAGTGCCTGGGCGGGGCCGTCGTGGCCACCGGGCAGGGGATCGTGATCCTGGCGCTGGCGGGGGCGGTCGGCGTGCCGTACGACCCGGTGCTGATGCTCACCCTGCTCGGCGAGATGTTCCTCGCGGCCTTCACGATCACCGCGTTCGGGGTGATGCTGGCCGCCCGGATGAAGAACATGCAGTCCTTCTTCGGCGTCATGCAGATGGCCATCATGCCGATGATGTTCCTGTCCGGCGCGATGTTCCCGCTGGCCAACCTGCCGTCCTGGCTGCACGTGCTGACCACGGTCAACCCGCTCACCTACGCGGTCGACCCGATGCGCCAGGCGGTGTTCGGCTCGCTCGACGTCGCGCCGCAGGTCAACGCGATGCTCAACCCGGGGGTGAGCTGGTTCGGCGCCAAGCTGTCGATCGGGCTGGAGCTCGGGCTGGTCGCGGCCATCGGCGTGGTGCTGCTGGGCGTGGCCGTCGCGCAGTTCCGCAGGGCCGAGTGACGGGCGGCACGACGGGGAAGGGCCCGGGACCATGAGGTCCCGGGCCCTTGTGCGTGTCACGAGCCGGTACGGCTACCGCCGGACCCGCACGTGGTCGCGCTTGCTGGTCGAGCCGTAGGCGTCGGAGTCACCGGCGAAGACGGCCTTCCACTGACCCGACTTCCACGCCTTGCTCTTGGTGTAGAACTTGCCGCTCCAGGTGGACCACGTCGTCTTGACGTAGTTCCACTTGCGCGACCCGTCGGCCTTGAAGTACAGCCGCACCTTGGACCTGTGCCCGTCCCAGCTCCAGCCGTCCTTCACCTGGAGGACGCCGGCGAACCTGAGGTGCCTGCCGCGCTTGGCGGGCTCGTTGTAGGCGTCGAACTTGACGATCCTGCTGTCGGCCTTCTCCGGGGGCGGCGGCGGGGTGGGGCGGACGACGCGGACGTACTCGGGCCGGCTGACCGACCCCTCCGCGTGGTAGCCGCCCTCGTACTCGGCGCGCCACAGACCCGAGCTCCTGGCCGTGACACGCGCCCAGAACCGGCCGTGCCGGTCGGTCCTGTCACTGGTCACGTCCACCCAGCGGTGCCACCTGTGGCCCTTGAACTGGATCGTGACCCGCTGGCCGGCATAACCGTCCCAGCCGTGCCGGCCGTCGGCCAGCAGCTTGCCGTCCACCGAGATGGTGCCGCCCTTGTGGACCCGGCGCGGATCGGCGTCGAAGCCGACGATCCGCGTGTCCCGCACCTTGCGGACGGTGAACTTCTCGTTCTTGGAGTCGTTGCCGTCCTTGTTGGACGCGATCGCGAGCAGGGTCCAGGTCCCGCTCGTGCTCGCCCGGTCGAAGGTCTTCGTGGCCGTCCAGGACTTCTTGCCGTCGCCCAGGTCCTTGGACTGCAGCGTGAGCTGCGTTCCCACGCTGATGCCCGGCGGCTTGAGCTGGAGTTCCACGTTCTCGGGAGCGTTGGCGGTGATGAAGCTGAACTCAGCGGTGACCGGCGCGCCGCTCACCACCACCGCGGAGGGATCGACCGTCAAAGCGGAGACGGTGGGGGCCGTCGCCGCCGTCGCGGAGGCCCCGGGTGCCAGGGCCAGCGCCCCGGCGCCCATGACCGCCGCCACGATGGCGGTCTGGATGCGTTTCAACATACGGGTGTCCATCCCTTCCCCGTCGACTGAACGTCGGGTCGGAACGCGGCATGAGGGTGCCACGTCTGCTCTCTTCTAGAAGACGGCTTCACCTTCCATTTGGTTGTAAATATTGACAAACTGTCATTTACAGCCGTCAGCCAGGCCCGTTCCACCGGGGATGTCGACGGGGCGCGAGACGGGACCGGCTCGCCGCGACATAATCGGAACGTGGCGCGCGACATTGTTGAGACCCATTTCACCGACGCGGTTGCCGCCCTGCGAGCAGGGACGACCCGTGACCCCGACCTCCCGATCACCGCCGGCACGACCCTGACCGGGCGCAGTTGCCAGGAGCTGTTCGACCACCAGGTCGGCAGCCGCCTGCTCGACATCGCCGCCCGCGTCCTGCGCCAGGAGGACAAGGGCTTCTACACGATCGGCTCGGCCGGGCACGAGGGCAACGCGGCGGTCGCCGCCGCCGTCCGGCTGGACGACCCGGCGCTGCTGCACTACAGGTCGGGCGCGTTCTACCTGACCCGCTCGGCGGCCGCGGGGCGGCTGCCCGAGGAGGGCATGCGCGATGTGCTGCTCGGCCTGACCGCGTCTGCGGAGGAGCCCGTGGCCGGCGGCCGGCACAAGGTCTTCGGTCACCCCGAGCTGGCGATCATCCCGCAGACCTCCACGATCGCGAGCCACCTGCCCCGCGCGGTGGGCGTCGCCTTCGCCGTCGACCGGGCCCGCGCGCTGCGCCTGGCCTCGGGCCGGCGCGAGGACGCCATCGTGGTGTGCAGCTTCGGCGACGCCTCGATCAACCACGCGTCCGCCCTGTCGGGGCTCAACACCGCCGCCTACGGCGCCTTCCAGTCCATGCCCATGCCGATCCTGTTCGTCTGCGAGGACAACGGCATCGGCATCAGCGTCCGCACCCCGGCGGGGTGGGTCGAGCGGGCCGTGCCGCGCGGCATCGAGTACTTCACCGCCGACGGCTGCGACCTGGTCGGGGCCTACGAGGCGGCCCGCGCGGCGGCCGCTCACGTCCGCGAGCGGCGGGCGCCCGCGCTGCTGCACCTGAAGACGGTCCGGCTGATGGGACACGCCGGGTCCGACGTGGAGTCGTCCTACCGCACCCGGCGCGAGATCGCCTCCGACCTCGACCGCGACCCGCTGGTGGCGACCGCCCGGCTGCTGGTCGAGTCGGGCCTCACCACGCCCGAGGCGCTGCTCAATCGCTACGAGGCCGTCCGCGAGCACCTGCTGCGGATGGCGATGGAGAGCGCCAGGCGGCCGAAGCTGACCTCGGCCGCCGAGATCGTCGCCCCGCTCGCGCCCCGCCGTCCCGAACGGGTCGCTGCCGCGGTGACCGCGGTCGCCGAGCCCGCGGCGCGCGACCGCGCCTTCGGCAGGACACTGCCCGAGGACGAGGGGCCGCTGACGCTGTCCCAGGCGATCAACCGCACGCTGGCCGACGCGCTGGCCGCCGACCCGGGCGTGCTGGTGTTCGGCGAGGACGTCGCGCGCAAGGGCGGCGTCTACGGCGTGACCCGCGGCCTGCAAAAGCGCTTCGGGGCGGGCCAGGTGTTCGACACGCTGCTCGACGAGCAGGCGATCCTGGGCCTCGCGCTCGGCACCGGGCTGTCGGGCATGCTGCCCGTGCCGGAGATCCAGTACCTCGCCTACCTGCACAACGCGCTCGACCAGATCCGCGGCGAGGCGGCCACGCTGTCCTACTTCTCCAGGGGCCAATTCCGCAACCCGATGGTGGTCAGGGTCGCCGCCTACGCCTACCAGAAGGGGTTCGGTGGCCACTTCCACAACGACAACTCGATCGCCGCGCTGCGCGACATCCCCGGCGTCGTGATCGCCTCCCCCGCCCGGCCCGACGACGCCGCGGCCATGCTGCGCACCTGCCTGACGGCGGCCAGGACCGACGGCTCGGTGTGCGTGTTCCTGGAGCCGATCGCCCTCTACACGACGCGCGACCTGTTCGACGAGGGCGACCGGGGCTGGCCGGCCCCGTACGCGCCGCCGTCCCGGTGGGCCGAGACGCACGTCCCGATCGGGCGGGCGCGCAGTTACGGCGACGGGCGCGACCTGACCATCGTCACGTTCGGCAACGGGCTGCGGATGAGCCTGCGCGCCGCCGTACGGCTGACCTCGGAGGGATACAGCTGTCGGGTGCTCGACCTGCGATGGCTGTCCCCGCTGCCGTCCGCCGACCTGCTGGAGGCCGCCCAGCTCACCGGCAAGGTGCTGATCGCCGACGAGACCCGGCGCACCGGCGGGGTCTCCGAGGGCATCGTCGCCGAGCTGCTGGACGCCGGGTTCACCGGCCAGATCGCCAGGGTCACCTCGCACGACTCCTTCATCCCGCTCGGCGAGGCGGCGAACCACGTGCTGCTGTCGGAGGCCGAGATCGAGGAGGCCGCCCGCAAGATGCTCGGCTGAGGGCCCCGCGCTTCGACTGAAACGCGTTACAGCCGCCGTCGCCCCGGCTCGGACGGCGGCCCAGGCCAGGCGATCCCGGTCGGCCGGCGAGAACCGGTTGCAGCCGCAACGACTTTTCCCGAACCGGTTGCGGGCCGCCGGCCGCCGACATACGTTTGCGCAGGTGACGACACGTCAAGCGGCCACATCGGCCGCCCCGGCGGCCGATGGCGTGCCCGCGGTCGCCTGGCGGCCGGTGCTCGTTCTCACCGCCTTCTACTGGGCGGTCCTGGTCGCCGCCTCCGGCCGCTACGGCTTCCACCGCGACGAGCTCTACTTCATCGAGGCCGGGCGGCATCCCGCCTGGGGCTATCCCGACCAGCCGCCGCTGCTGCCGCTGCTGATGCGGGCGATCACCGCGGTGTCCGGCGAGTCGATCGTCGCCGTCCGGGTCGTCGCGGCGTCGATCGTGGCGGCGGGCGTGGTGGTCGCCGCGCTGACCGCCAGGGAGTTGAACGGCGGGCGCACGGCCCAGCTCATGACCTCGGCCGCCTACGCGGTCTCCCCGTTCATCCTCAGCGCCGGGCACAGCCTCTACACCGTCACCGTGGACCTGCTCGCGACCACGGCGCTGATCTGGCTGCTGCTGCGCTGGGTGCGGACCGGCCAGGCGGTGTGGGCGCTGACGGCGGGGGCCGCGGCGGCGGTGGCGCTGCAGGCGAAGTACCTGGTGGCGTTCGTCCTGGCCGCGATCTTCGCGGGGATGCTGATCGCCGGGCCGCGCGACCTGCTGCGCCGGGCCGCGCCGTGGGCGGCGGTGGTGGTGGCGGTGATCCCGTCGATCCCCTCGCTGCTGTGGCAGCACGCGCACGGCTGGCCACAGCTCGGCATGGCCGAGGCGATCGGCACGAACGACGACTTCCTCGGCCGGCCCGGCTTCCTGCCGTACCTGGTGATCCTGACCGGGCCGCTCACCTCGCCGCTGTGGGCGTACGGCTGGCTGCGGCTGTTCCGCTCGCCCCGGCTGCACCGCTACCGGTTCCTCGGGTGGGCCTATCTCATCCTGGTCGTGACCTTCCTGGCCACCGGCGGCAAGCCCAACTACCTGGCGGGCATGTGGGCGGTGCTGTGGGCGGCGGGCGCGGTCGAGCTGGAGTCCCGGCTGGCCGCCGCGCGCTGGCCGCGGCCGGTCCTGCCCGGGCTGTACGCGGTGGCCGGGGCGCTGGCCGCGGTGATGTCCCTGCCGATCTACCCGGTGACCTGGCTGGCCCGCAGCCCGCAGGCCACCAATAGCGCGACCACCGAGACCGTCGGCTGGCCCGAGCTGGTCGCCGAGGTGGCCAGGGTCCGCGACACGCTGCCTCCCGCCGAGCGCCCGCTGGTGACGATCATGGCCGACAACTACGGCGAGGCCGGGGCCATCGACCTGTACGGCGGGCGGTACGGCCTGCCCCCCGCGCACAGCGGCCACAACGGCTACCGGGACTTCCGCGTCCCCGCCCGCGACGGCGGTCCCACGATCTTCGTCGGCCCGCGCGGCGCGGCCGGCCGGGCGTACCTCACCCGCTTCTGGCACGAGGTCACCCCCGCCGGGCGCATCGACAACGGCGTCGGCCTGGCCGGCAAGGAACAGGGCCGGACGATCTGGATCTGCCGGGGCCAGCGCGCCCCGTGGCGGGAGCTGTGGCCGCGGTTCGCCCACCTGGGGATGACCGGCCGCGCCTAGAGCCAGTCGCGGCGCTTGAACACCACGTAGAGCGTCACGCACACGGCCGCCATGAGCATCACCGCGAAGGGGTAACCGAACGACCAGTGCGTCTCGGGCATGAAGTCGAAGTTCATCCCGTAGATGGTGCCGACGAGCGTCGGGGCGAACAGGATGGCCGCCCAGGCGGAGATCTTCTTGACCTCCTCGCTCTGCGCGTAGCTGGCCTCGGTGAGCTTGGTCATCTCCAGGCTTTGTGCCTGGCTGACCAGGGTGGAATTGACCACCAGGATGTCCTGGAGCAACTGCCGGAAGCCCGAGATCCGCTCCACCACGGTGATCGCGTGGTCGGCCACGTCGCGCAGGTAGCTCTGCAGTTCCTCGTCCACCCCGTACTTGGTGGAGCCGGCGATGAACCCGTCGAGCATGTCGAGCAGCGGCCTGGTGGCCCGCAGGAACTCGATCACCTCGCGGGACAGCTCGTAGATGCGCCGGGACACCGCGGGGTCGCCGCCGAAGACCTGCACCTCGATCTCGTCGATGTCGTTCTGCAGGCCGCCGACGACCGGGGCGTAGCCGTCCACCACCGCGTCCAGGATCGCGTAGAGCACGGCCTGGGGGCCCTGGCGGAGCAGCGCGGGCTCCGACTCCATCCGGCGGCGGACGGCCGACAGGTCGGGGGCCTCGCTGTGCCGTACGGTGATCACGTAGTTGGGGCCGACGCAGACGTGCAGCTCGCCGAAGTCGACCTCCTCGACCTCGTCGTGGTAGCGGGCGGCGCGCAGCACCACGAAGAGGGTGTCGCCGTACCTGTCGGCCTTGGGGCGCTGGTGGGCGACGATCGCGTCCTCGACGGCCAGCTCGTGCAGGCCGAACTCCTCGGCGACCTCGACCAGTTCCCAGTCCTTGGGGCGGTACAGGCCGATCCAGGCCATGCTGTCGGGAGTGTTCTTCAGGCTGTCGAAGGCGTCGGCCAGCGACGAGGGCGTGTCCACCCGCCTGCCGCCGACGTAGAGGGCGTTGTCGATCACGCTGGGCCGGGAGTGCGGGGCCTGCTCGCCGCGCGGGTCCATGGACCGCTCGGGGGCGGGGTCATCTACCCTGCGGCCGGGAGGGCGCAGGAAGGCACGCATCCCGCGCGGTCGCCGTTCGCTCATGGTCCGCCTCCCCTCTTCCGCCGCCGCTAGGCGTTCTGCCCGGAATCCGAAGTTTAGTCGGGCTTCTTGGACGAATTCCGGCACCTGGATCTCCACGGGGTTGCCACGGAGGGTCGCGGCGGTGTCGTTCTTGGTGCAGGCTTTACTCCGATGGAAGCTCTGAACGAGGTGTGGGTCCATCTGACCACGACCCGCGACGCTCCGCCTACCTGGGCGATCCTGGTGGCGGCGCTGGTGGCGCTCGTGGCGGTGGGATCGGCGGTGTCCTGGCGGGTGTCGCGCGGGCTGATCACCATCGCGCACGAGGGCGGGCACGCGCTGGTCGCGGTGCTGACGCGGCGCAAGCTACAGGGCATCCGGCTGCACTCCGACACCTCGGGCGTGACGCTGACCCGGGGCAGGCCGACCGGGCCGGGGATGATCCTGACGGCCCTGGCGGGCTACGTCGCGCCGTCGCTGCTCGGGCTGGGCGGGGCGTGGCTGATCTCCGAGGGCTACGTGACGCTGCTGCTGTGGGCGGTGCTGGTGCTGCTCGCGTGCATGCTGCTGCTGATCCGCAACCTCTTCGGCGTGCTGTCGCTGGTGGTCACCGGGGGCGCGGTGTTCGCGCTGTCCTGGTTCGCGGCGGATGAGGTGCAGGGCATCTGCGCCTACCTCGCGGTGTGGTTCCTGCTGTTCGGCGGGGTGCGTCCGATCATGGAGCTGCAGCGCAAGCGGCGCAGGGGGCGGGCCCCCGACAGCGACGCCGACCAGCTCGCCCGGCTGACCGTGCTGCCCGGCGGCTTCTACATCCTGTTCTTCCTGCTCGTGGCGGTCGCCTCGCTGGCCGGTGGGGTGGCGCTGCTGGTCCCGCTGCCGCTTTCGTTCGCCTGATGGGCGCTGGGCTTTCGCCCCACTAAGACGTGGTTTGCCGACTAAGATCTTCCCAACGGGGATACAGGGGGAGACACGGGCGGTGCGACCAATGGAGGAGGCGCGGGCTACCGCGTTCTTGAGCAGGTCGGGCAGGGCGGCTTCGCCGTCGTGTACCGCGCCTACCAGGAGCGCCTGGACCGCCAGGTGGCGCTGAAGCTGCTGTCGGTGGACCGGGTGGACCAGCGTACGCTGCGCAGGTTCCAGCGGGAGCTCCAGCTCACCGGGCGGCTGACCGGGCACCCGAACGTGGTGACCGTCTTCGACACCGGGGCCACCCGCTCGGGCCGGCCCTACATCGCGATGGAGCTGTTCGAGGGCGGCTCGCTGCGCGACCGGCTGAGCCGTGAGGGTCCGCTGCCGGTGCCCGACGTGCTGCGCACCGGGGTGAAGCGGGCCGCCGCGCTCGCCGCCGTACACGAGGCGGGGGTGCCGCACGGCGACATCAAGCCCCAGAACATCCTGATCTCCAAATACGGCGAGCCGGCCATCGCCGACTTCGGCGTGGCCAAGGTCGTGGACATGGCGGAGGTGTCGGCGAGCGCGCACGCGTTCACCCCGTTGCACGCCGCGCCCGAGGTGCTGCGCGGCCAGCCGCACAGCGTGCCCTCCGACATCTACTCCCTGGGGTCCACCCTCTACCACCTGCTGGCGGGGCAGCCCGCCTTCCACAGCCCGACCGACTCCTCGATCGCGCCGCTGATGCTGCGGGTGCTGAGCCGTCCGCCGCCGCCGATCCAGCGCGGTGACGTTCCGCCACAGGTCATCGAGGCGATCACCCGGGCGATGGCCAAGGAGCCGCACGAACGGTACCCGTCCGCCCGGGCCACGGCCGGGCGGCTCCAGCGGCTGCAGATGGAGCTGGGGCTGCCGGTCACCGACATCATCGGCGGCGATCCGGTGACGGCCGAGCCCGGCGAGCCGGAATCGGCCCCGTCCGGGCGCTCGGCCACGCTCGCGATAGCGCCCAAGTCCAGGGTGCGCACGCACCTGGCGGTGGGCATGGTGACGGCGGCGCTGGCCGGGGCGGGGG
>NZ_POUA01000113.1 GCF_003236385.1 Spongiactinospora gelatinilytica | reverse complement strand
GCCCCTCAGCCGCCCAGGACGCCCCACAGTCCCGCGGCGAACCCCTCCGGCTGGACGACGTAACCCTTGTGCTCCACGATGGTTCGGGCGCCGCTAGGCTCCGGGATCATGGCCGACGACCAGCGCGAGAGCCTGCGCGCGACCTTCACCGAGGACCCCGCGCTCTACGACCGGGTCCGTCCGAGCTACCCCGAGGCGATGTTCGACGACCTGGCGGGCGTGGCGGGGCTCGGTACCGGCTCCCTGGTGCTGGAGATCGGGCCGGGGACCGGGCAGGCCACCGTCCCGATGGCCCGGCGCGGCTGGGAGGTCGTGGCGGTCGAGCGCGCCCGCCGCAACCTGCGCGTGTTCCCGCTGGTCAAGGTGGTGACATCGGCGTTCGAGGACTGGCCGCTGCCCGCCCGGCCGTTCGATGCGGTGGTGTCGGCGACGGCCTTCCACTGGATCGATCCCGACGTGCGGATCGCGAAGTCCGCGCAGGCGCTGCGCCCCGACGGGGTGCTGGCTACGGTCGCCACCCACCATGTCCTGGGCGGCAGCGTCGACTTCTTCCACGAGGTGCAGGCGTGCTACGAGCGGTTCGACCCGGCGACACCGCCCGGGCTGCGTCTGTCCCCCGCCGCCGAGATCCCCTACGACCGGGAAGAGGTGGAGACCTCGGAGGGCTTGGACCCGCCGGCCTTCTTCAGGTACGAGTGGGAGCTGGCCTACTCGACCGAGCACTACATCGACCTGCTGCGCACCTACTCCGGGCACCGCGCGCTGGGGTCCGCCGCCCGAACGGGCCTGCTGAACTGCGTGGCCGCGCTCGCCGACGCGCGGTACGGCGGGCGCGTGGTCAAGCGGTACCTCACCGAACTGCGGGTCTCCCGGCGCCGGTAGTTTCATCCCCGCAGGTGGGGCAGGTGAGCGGAGACGCAGGATCGGGGGGGAACATGATCCGAACACTCCACAAGATGGGCGTCCGTTCAGGTGCCATGTACGCGGCCGGGATCATCTCGGTCGGCCTGTCGTTCGCCACGTGGCTCACATCCCGGCAATTGGAGGGGGCCGGCCTGGACCGGGCGGACCGATGGGGGATCTTCATCGGGGAGTGGGCGCCCACGTTCGTCGCCATGGGGGTCGCGCTGCGCGTCGAGGAGACGCACTGCGAGGAGTCGGGCGGTACGCACGACTTCACCCACGAACACCGCCACCAACGCCGCCACGAACAGCGGGAGCCGTCCATCACCGGTACCTGACCGCCCACCAGTAAACCAAGAACGCCCACGTGAGTTCGCTCGCCCGATCTCACGTGGGCCCCGTCATGCGTTCCGGGCCGCATATCGCGTAAGAAACCAGCCGGTCCGCTCACTTCCCCTATTAGCGCCGCATCTAGGGAAGAAGATCCCAAGTGCGCCGATATCGCCGAGACGGTACCGGCACGCGCCGCCGTACCGCGCGCCCTGGCGATCCCGTCCGAGGACGACGCGCCGCGAGCCGCCTGCTCGCCGTGGTGTACGCGCTCGGCCGTACGGGCTGCGCCGCCTCCACCGGCTGTGCGCGAGCCGGAAACCACAGGTAAGCAGGCATTCGCCGAAGAATGCTTGAATAGTTGTTCAGGTGATATCCCAAGAAAGCCGGTCAAATGACACTGTCCAGCTTTCTTCACATTTTCCTAAGTGAGGGCTTGTAGGTCCCGTCGCGTCGGCTTTCAATGATCTCCATAGCGGTGATCCAGGAGGAGCCGATGCGTGCATTGCGGGTATCCGCAGTCGTTTTGACAATGGTTCTCACCACATTTCTGAGCTCGGAGCCGTCGGTCCCGGCGGTGGCCGGGCCGACCGACCCGGAGCCGGCGTCCATCGTCGTGCTCTCCGTCCCCGACCGGGCCGCGCTGGAGCGGCTGGTCGCCTCGGGGACCGATCTGACCGCGCGGGTGCGGCCCCAGGCCGACGGCAGCATCCAGGTGGACGCGGTCGTCACACCGACCGAACTGGCCGGTCTGCGTTCGCTGGGCGCGACGCTCGCGCCCGGTACTCCGCCGCCCGCCAAGCGGGCCCCGCAGACCTCGGCCGCGCCCGACCAGATCGTGATCGAGCGGGCGGTCTGGTACAAGTCCGGCGGCCGGCACTTCCTGTCGGTCGAGGCGTCCAGCAGCGGCGGGGCGGCGGCCTCGCTCAGCGTGGCCTGGAAGGGCAAGAAGGGCACCAGCGGGGAAGCACCGCTCGTCGGCTTCGAGAACTTCGGGGTCTACCTGGGCCATGAGGTCGTGTCGCCGGTCCTGGCCGAGCAGGAGCCCCTCTGGGTGACCGTCACCTCGGCGAGCGGCGGTAAGGCGCAGGCCAAGGTCACCCGGTGGCCGGGCGGCGAGCGTCCCGACCGCCACGGCCGTGGTTACGAGAAGGACTTCATCAGCCAGTACATGCCGCCCGCGCAGCTCAACGAGCGGATCAAGGCGCTGCACCGGCGCTACCCCAAGCTCACCGACATCATCGCGCTGCCGAACCTCACCAACGGCTACCGCCGGCACGCCCAGGCCCAGCTCGGCACCCCGCCCAACGCCCTCACCCTGACCTCGCACGCCTACGGCTCCGAGGGCGGCAACGACCTGTCCGCCGAGATCGTCACCCCCGGCACGCCCAACCGGGCGCTCGCCGTCCAGATGGACGGCAAGCAGCTCACCGTCAGCCTGGCCACCGACGCCTCCGGCGCCCCCGCCAGCACGGTCGCCCAGGTCGTCGTGGCGATCAACGCCACCAAGGGCACCCGCATCCAGGCGTCGCCCTACCGTACGGACCCGGGCGCGGGCATCCTGGCACCGGTACCGCTCACCCAGCTCACCGACTCCCTCAAGGCCCCCGCCGACGTCTCCCGCGACCCCGCGCGGGTGCTGGCGCTGCGCATCGGCGTCCACCGCGACGGCTCGCGCACCGGCGTGCTCGCCTACTCCCAGGAGCACGCCAGGGAGTGGGTGACGCCGCTGGTCACCATCGAGGCGGCGGAACGGCTGCTGCGCAACTACGACAACGACCGCGCCACCCGCCGGCTGCTGCGCGAGACCGAGGTCTTCATCGTGCCGACGGTCAACCCCGACGGGGCCAACTACAGCTTCTACGACTACAACTTCCAGCGTAAGAACATGACGAACCACTGCCCCGCGCAGCAGTCCGACCCGGCGCAGCGCGACACCTGGGGGGTGGACATCAACCGCAACTACGCCGCAGGCTCCCTCCATGACGGATATTTCGGGGCGTCGAGCAACTGCCGGTCCGGCACCTTCGCCGGCCCCGCCGAGCATTCCGAACCCGAGAGCCGTAACGTCATCTGGCTGGCGCAGAGGTTCCGCAACATCAAGTTCGCCCTGAACGTGCACAGCTACGGCGGCTACTTCATGTGGCCGCCCGGCTCCTACAAGCAGGAGGGCCGCGTCACCCTCCCCCGTCCGACCGCCGAACAGGAGGCGTACTTCCTGCGCTCCGCGCGCACCATCGAAGAGGCCATCGCCGCCGAACGGGGCACCGTCACCTGGCCGCAGAAGACCGGCCCGGTCACCGACGTCCTGTACTCCGCGGCGGGCAACTCGGCCGACGAGCTGTGGTACGACTACGGCATCTTCGGCTGGGACTTCGAGGTCGGCAACGACATCTACAACCCCGAGACCGGCCGCTGGGAGGGCGTGGGCTTCCAACCGGCGTTCGAGGAGGCCCATGCCGAGGCGATGGAGTTCGCCTCCGGCCTGATCTCGCTGGTCGGCGTCGCCGCCGACTACCGGGAACGCTGACGCGTAGTTCCTTCTGAGCGTTCACCCGGGCGTACGGCCCGGGTGAACGCCCGCGTGCCGCCTCTTCGTAGGCGGCCTCCAAACGGGCCCGTCCTGATCAGGGCGGGCCGCAGGGCGGCGGATCCAACGTCGGTCCGGCCGGCAGTCATCGCACGCCGCAACACCCCGCCTTGAGGTGCTCGTGCCGCCCGGCTCCCGATCGGCTCGCCGATTATGACCACGCGGTCAAAATGTGGCGATCGGGTTGACCGGGCTGCCGGACGTACCGGCGAAACGGACCGGCGCGACGGCGAGGTGGAAGTCCCACTGGCCGAGCTCGGCGGCCGTCGCCGCGCACGCCTCCAGGTCGCAGTTGTCGAGCATCCACAGACCCATGGCAACCAGGCTCACGGCGTGGACCGGCATCAACACGTCTTCGCACCCCGATGGCTGAACGTCCTGGGGGGTGTCGGCGCCGATAAGCGCGACCTCCCGTTCGTGCAGCCACGGCAGGCAGGACGCGTGCCACCCGGCCTGCGTGAAACCGCCGGCCGCACCGCTCTCGTGCCGGACGCGGCCATAGCCGGTCCGCAGGAGTACCGCATCGCCGGATCGCACCCGCACCCCCTGGCGACGCTCGGCCTCTTCAAGATCGTCGGGAAACACACCCTGCCCCGGTTCCAACCACGGCACACCCCGCACACCGGCGATGTCCAGCAGGACACCACGCGTGATGATCCCGTTCGCCGCCGCCGTGACGGACGCCCACGACGATCCCGTTGCGGCGTCGACCAGCGAGTGCGACCGCCCGTTGTACATCGTGCCGTCCCAGTAGATGTGGCACGGCGAGTCGATGTGGGTGAGGGTGTTGCCGTGGAAGGTGACGCCGAGCCGCTCGGTGGAAAAGCCCCAGCGCCGGTCATTGCGGAATCCGGGCACCGGCATGTTCTCAGCGCCCGGCATGTCGGCGGCGCACGGGCACGTCGTCGTCGACCGCTCCATCTCCTCTGGTACGGCGACCTCCCATGCGCACGACACGCTCCTGCCATGGCGCACGGCCCGCGCCGCCGCCAGCCGGACGTCGTCGGTGATGTGGTTCAGGGTGCCGAGTTCGTCGTCATCGCCCCACCGTCCCCAGTTCGACAGCGTGTCGAAGTACCCGAGCACGTCGTCCTGTGTCGGCATCGGCCGCCCTGCCGTCATTCCAGCATCGACTCCTCCGGTCACGTCGTTCCGAGGCACCGCAGGCAGGGTATCCCGCATTCTCGGTCGCAGGCCCGGCCCGATCGAACGATCTCGGGCCGGGCCGCGGTCGGCCCGCCGATCAGCTCGACAGGCCGGTGAACATGCCGGGCTCGTAGGAGCCACCCGGGTTGCGCACGATCACGTTGAGCCGATTGGTCGCGTTGATCATGGCGATCAGCGAGACCAGCGCGACGATCTGGTCGTCGTCGTAGTGCTCGCGCACCCGGGCCCAGGTCTCGTCGGACACGCCGGGGTGGACGTCGGCGAGCCGGGTGCCCTCCTCGGCGAGCGTCAGCGCGGCCCGCTCGGCCTCGGTGAACACGGTGGACTCGCGCCAGGCGGCGACCAGGTGCAGCCGGACCGCGGTCTCCCCGGCGACCGCGGCGGCCATCGCCCACCGCTGTCACATAACTGCGGAAACCGGCATCGTATGCATGGCACGGTCGAGAACGGACAGGCAGGAGCCGGTAATGGACGAACGCAGCGAGCCGGCCGCGGGCACGACCGGGCCACACTCCCACAGTGATGCCATTGACTCCGCCACCGAGGCGTTCGTCGCCCACCGCAACCTGTTGTTCACCGTCGCCTACGAGATGCTCGGCTCGGCCGCCGACAGCGAAGACGTCCTGCAGGAGACCTGGCTGCGGTGGACGGGCGTCGATCACGCCATCGTGCCGGACCAACCCGCGCCGGCGCCCATCGTGGGAGCCGGCGCGGTGGCCCGCGTGCTGGGCCGGATCGCCGCCGTGGCTCTGCAGCCGGCACACGTCAACGGTCATCCCGCGCTGATCGTCCGGCTGAACGGCGAGATCGACACCGTCATGGCGGTGCGCAGCGACGACGGCCTCATCACCGGGCTCTACGCCGTGCGCAACCCCGAGAAGCTGTCGTACATGGAGCGGGAGACCGTCCTGTGCTGCTGAGCATGGGCCCCTCGGACGAAAAGCGGCCGCCCCGCGCTTTCGCGCGGGGCGGCCGTCTCGGTGGAGCAAGGGGTCAGCGGTTGTACTGGCCGAAGTCGTACTCCTCCAGCGGAACGGCCTCGCCGCTCCCTGTGCCGAAGGTGTAGTCGGCCGCGCTGCCGTCGTAGCCGCCGACCGTGTACATCGCCGCCTTGGCCTCCTCGGTCGGCTCGACCCGGATGTTGCGGTACTGGGGCATGCCCGTACCGGCCGGGATGAGCTTACCGATGATGACGTTCTCCTTGAGGCCGAGCAGGGAGTCGGACTTGGCGTGAATCGCCGCGTCGGTGAGGACCCTGGTCGTCTCCTGGAAGGAGGCCGCCGACAGCCACGACTCGGTGGCCAGCGACGCCTTGGTGATGCCCATGAGCACCGGACGTCCGGAGGCCGGGGAGCCGCCCTCGGCGACGCACTCGCGGTTCATCGCCTCGAAGCGCGGACGCTCGACCAGCTCGCCGGGCAGGAGGTCGGTGTCGCCCGACTCCAGCACGTTGACCCGCTTGAGCATCTGCCTGACGATGATCTCGATGTGCTTGTCGTGGATCGACACACCCTGCGACCGGTAGACCTGCTGGACCTCCGCCACGAGGTGGAGCTGCACGGCCCGGGGGCCGAGGATGCGCAGCACCTCGTTGGGGTTGATCGCGCCGGCCACGAGCTGCTGGCCGACCTCGACCCGCTGGCCTTCCGACACCTGGAGCCGCGCACGCATCGACACCGGGTAGGCGACCTCTTCGGAGCCGTCGTCCGGGGTGATGACCACCTTGCGGGTCTTGTCCGTCTCGTCGATCCGGACGCGACCGCTGACCTCGGTGATCGGGGCGACACCCTTGGGGATGCGCGCCTCGAACAGCTCGGTCACACGCGGCAGGCCGTGCGTGATGTCGGCGCCCGCCACACCACCGGTGTGGAAGGTCCGCATGGTGAGCTGGGTGCCGGGCTCGCCGATGGACTGCGCGGCGATGATGCCGACCGCCTCGCCGACGTCCACCAGCTTGCCGGTGGCCAGCGAACGGCCGTAGCAGGTCGCGCAGACACCGATCTTGGCCTCGCACACCAGCGCGCTGCGGGTGCGCACGGTCTCCACACCGGCCGCGACCAGCGCGTCGACCACGGGGTCGTTGATGTCGACGCCGGAGGCCGCGATGACCTTGCCGTCCACCTCGACGTCCTCGGCCAGGATCCGGCCGTGCACGTTGGTCTCGGCGTTCTCCGCGCGGACCAGGTTGCCGGCCGAGTCGCGCTCGGCGACGTGCAGCGGGACGGTACGGTCGGTACCGCAGTCGATGTCACGGACGATGACGTCCTGGGCCACGTCGACCAGTCGCCTGGTCAGGTAACCGGAGTCGGCGGTCCGCAGCGCGGTGTCCGCCAGACCCTTCCGCTGACCGTGGGTGGAGATGAAGTACTCCAGCACCGACAGGCCCTCGCGGAACGAGGACTTGATCGGCCGCGGGATCGTCTCACCCTTGGTGTTGGACACCAGGCCGCGGATACCGGCGATCTGCCGGACCTGCATCTTGTTACCACGGGCGCCGGAGTTGACCATCATCCAGACCGAGTTGGTGTTCGGGAACGCGTTCACCAGGTCGGTCTCGACGTCGGCGGTGGCGTGGGTCCAGATCTCGATGAGCTCCTGACGGCGCTCCTCGTCGGTGATCAGACCACGCTCGTACTCGCGCTGGACCTTCTCGGCCCGGCGCTCGTAGTCCTCCATGATGGTCGCCTTGTTCGGCGGGGCCACCACGTCGTCGATGGAGATGGTCACGCCGGCCCGGGTCGCCCAGTGGAATCCGGCGTCCTTCAGCGCGTCCAGCGCGGTGGCCACCTCGACCTTGGGGTAGCTCTCCGCCAGCTCGTTGACGATCGCCGAAAGCTGCTTCTTGCCGACCTGGTAGTTGACGAACGGCAGGTCGGCGGGCAGCGTCTCGTTGAACAGGCAACGGCCCAGCGTGGTGGTCAGCCGCAGTGGGTCGCCGGACTCCCAGCCCTCGGGCGCGGCCCAGCCGCGCGGCGGGGCCACTTCCTTGAACCGAATGTTGATCTCGGCCTGGATGTCCAGCTCGCGCCGGTCGTAGGCCATCAGCGCCTCGCTGACCGAGCTGAAGGTACGGCCCGCGCCGGGCGCTTCGTCCTTCTGCGTGGTCAGCCAGTAGAGCCCGATGACCATGTCCTGGGTGGGCATCGTCACCGGCTTGCCGTCGGCCGGCTTGAGGATGTTGTTGGTGGACAGCATCAGGATGCGGGCCTCGGCCTGCGCCTCGGCCGACAGCGGCAGGTGGACGGCCATCTGGTCACCGTCGAAGTCCGCGTTGAACGCGGTACACACGAGCGGGTGGATCTGGATGGCCTTGCCCTCCACGAGCTGCGGCTCGAACGCCTGGATGCCCAGGCGGTGCAGGGTCGGCGCCCGGTTGAGCAGCACCGGGTGCTCGGTGATGACCTCTTCCAGGACGTCCCACACCACGGCGCGGGCGCGCTCGACCATGCGCTTGGCCGACTTGATGTTCTGCGCGTGGTTGAGATCGACCAGGCGCTTCATCACGAACGGCTTGAACAGCTCCAGCGCCATCTGCTTGGGCAGGCCGCACTGGTGCAGCTTGAGCTGCGGGCCGACGACGATGACGCTTCGGCCGGAGTAGTCGACGCGCTTGCCGAGCAGGTTCTGGCGGAACCGGCCCTGCTTGCCCTTCAGCATGTCCGACAGCGACTTCAGCGGCCGGTTGCCGGGGCCGGTCACCGGCCGTCCGCGGCGGCCGTTGTCGAACAGCGCGTCCACGGCCTCCTGGAGCATCCGCTTCTCGTTGTTCACGATGATCTCGGGCGCGCCGAGGTCGAGCAGACGCTTGAGGCGGTTGTTCCGGTTGATGACCCGGCGGTACAGGTCGTTGAGGTCGGAGGTGGCGAACCGGCCACCGTCGAGCTGCACCATCGGGCGCAGGTCCGGCGGGATGACCGGGATGCAGTCCAGGACCATGCCGTTGGGCGAGTTGCGGGTGTTGAGGAACGCCGAGACGACCTTGAGCCGCTTGAGCGCGCGGGCCTTCTTCTGGCCCTTGCCGCTGCGGATGGTCTCCCGGAGGTTCTCCGCCTCGGCGTCGAGGTCGAAGTTGACCAGCCGCTCCTGGATGGCCTGGGCGCCCATGCCACCGCGGAAGTAGCGGCCGAAGCGGTCGCGCATCTCGCGGTAGAGGAGCTCGTCGCCCTCAAGGTCTTGGACCTTGAGGTTCTTGAAGCGGGACCAGACCTCCTCCAGCCGGTCCAGCTCGCGCTGGGCCCGGTCGCGGAGCTGGCGCATCTCGCGGTCGGCGCCCTCACGGACCTTGCGGCGCTGGTCGCCCTTGGCGCCGGCGGCCTCAAGCTCGGCGAGGTCGGCCTCCAGCTTCTTCTGGCGACCCTCGATGTCGGCGTCGCGGCGCTGCTCGATGTGCTGCCGCTCCACGGAGATCTTGGCCTCCAGGGACGGCAGGTCGCGGTCACGCGTCTCGGTGTCCACCTGCGTGATCATGTAGGCCGCGAAGTAGATGACCTTCTCCAGGTCCTTCGGGGCCAGGTCGAGCAGGTAGCCGAGCCGGGACGGCACGCCCTTGAAGTACCAGATGTGGGTGACCGGCGCGGCCAGCTCGATGTGGCCCATCCGCTCACGGCGCACCTTGGCACGGGTCACCTCGACGCCGCAGCGCTCACAGATGATGCCCTTGAACCGGACCCGCTTGTACTTGCCGCAGTAGCACTCCCAGTCGCGGGTCGGGCCGAAGATCTTCTCGCAGAAGAGGCCGTCCTTTTCCGGCTTGAGAGTCCGGTAGTTGATCGTCTCCGGCTTCTTGACCTCACCGTGCGACCACTGGCGGATGTCGTCAGCCGTGGCGAGGCCAATTCGCAGCTCGTCGAAGAAATTGACGTCGAGCATTTCATACCCCCTTTGAATTAGACCTCGTCGACGCTCATGGCACCCTCGTTAGGGCGCCTGGCTAGATCGATCCCGAGCTCCTCTGCCGCGCGGAAGACGTCTTCGTCGGTGTCGCGCATCTCGATGGACATACCGTCGCTGGAGAGCACCTCCACGTTGAGACACAGCGACTGCATTTCCTTGATCAACACCTTGAAGGATTCCGGGATGCCCGGCTCGGGGATGTTCTCGCCCTTGACGATCGCCTCATAGACCTTCACCCGGCCGGTCACGTCGTCGGACTTGATGGTCAGCAGTTCCTGCAGCGCGTAGGCCGCGCCGTAGGCCTCCAGCGCCCACACCTCCATCTCGCCGAACCGCTGCCCGCCGAACTGCGCCTTACCGCCCAGCGGCTGCTGGGTGATCATCGAGTACGGGCCGGTGGAACGCGCGTGGATCTTGTCGTCCACCAGGTGCAGCAGCTTCAGGATGTAGATGTAACCGACCGAGATCGGGTGCGGGAACGGCTCGCCGGAACGGCCGTCGAACAGCCGTGCCTTGCCGTTGACCCCGACCATCCGCTCGCCGTCCCTGTTGACCAGGGTGTTCGCCAGCAGACCGGTGATCTCTTCCTCGTCGGCGCCGTCGAAGACCGGGGTGGCCACGTTGGTGCGGGGCTCGACCTCGCCGAAGCCCTTGTCGCGCAGCCGCTCGGCCCACGCCTCCTCGACGCCGTTGAGGTCCCAGCCGCGGGCGGCGATCCACCCCAGGTGGGTCTCCAGCACCTGGCCGACGTTCATCCGGCCGGGCACGCCCAGCGGGTTGAGGATGATGTCCACCGGCGTGCCGTCCTCCAGGAACGGCATGTCCTCCACCGGCAGGATCTTGGAGATCACGCCCTTGTTGCCGTGCCGGCCGGCCAGCTTGTCACCATCGGTGATCTTACGCTTCTGCGCCACGTAGACGCGGACCAGCTCGTTCACGCCGGGCGGGAGCTCGTCGCCCTCCTCGCGGCTGAAGACGCGGACGCCGATGACCTTGCCGGACTCACCGTGCGGCACCTTCAGCGAGGTGTCGCGGACCTCCCGGGCCTTCTCCCCGAAGATCGCGCGCAGCAGCCGCTCCTCCGGGGTCAGCTCGGTCTCACCCTTGGGGGTGACCTTGCCGACCAGGATGTCGCCAGGGGTCACCTCGGCGCCGATCCGGATGATGCCGCGCTCGTCGAGGTCGGCGAGGACCTCCTCGGAGACGTTGGGGATGTCCCTGGTGATCTCCTCGGGCCCCAGCTTGGTGTCCCGGGCGTCGACCTCGTGCTCCTCGATGTGGATCGAGGACAGCACGTCGTCCTGGACCAGCCGCTGGGACAGGATGATCGCGTCCTCGTAGTTGTGACCCTCCCAGGGCATGAACGCCACCAGCAGGTTCTTGCCCAGCGCCATCTCGCCCTGGTCGGTGCAGGGGCCGTCGGCGATGACCTGGCCGATCTCGACCCGCGCGCCCTCGTCCACGATGGGCTTCTGGTTGTAGCAGGTGCCCTGGTTGGACCGCTTGAACTTGGCGACGCGGTAGGTGGTCCGCGTGCCGTCGTCGTTCAGCACGGTCACGTAGTCGGCGGAGACCTCCTCGACCACACCGGCCTTCTCGGCGATGATCACGTCACCGGCGTCGGTGGCCGCGCGGTACTCCATGCCGGTGCCGACCAGCGGGGCCTCGCTCTTCAGCAGGGGCACCGACTGGCGCTGCATGTTGGAGCCCATCAGGGCGCGGTTGGCGTCGTCGTGCTCCAGGAAGGGGATCATTGCGGTCGCCACCGACACCATCTGGCGCGGCGAGACGTCGATGTAGTCGACCTCCTCGGCACGGGCGAGCTCGGTCTCACCGCCCTTGGTGCGGACCAGCACCCGGCTCTCGGCGAACGAGCCGTCCGCGTTCAGCGGCGTGTTGGCCTGCGCCTTGACGTAGCGGTCCTCCTCGTCGGCGGTGAGGTAGTCGATCTGCTCGGTGACCTTGCCATCGACGACCTTGCGGTAGGGGGTCTCCACGAAACCGAAGGAGTTGACCCTGCCGTAGGAGGACAGCGAACCGATCAGGCCGATGTTGGGGCCTTCCGGCGTCTCGATCGGGCACATCCGGCCGTAGTGGGACGGGTGTACGTCACGGACCTCGAACCCGGCGCGCTCACGGGAAAGACCACCCGGGCCGAGCGCGGACAGCCGCCGCTTGTGCGTGAGGCCGGCCAGCGGGTTCTCCTGCGC
Source organism: Spongiactinospora gelatinilytica (assembly GCF_003236385.1). GTDB lineage: Bacteria > Actinomycetota > Actinomycetes > Streptosporangiales > Streptosporangiaceae > Spongiactinospora > Spongiactinospora gelatinilytica. Next base: position 7,489 of record NZ_POUA01000113.1, on the reverse strand, counting down.
CATGAACTGCGAGAGCTGCGAGGTGCCGAAGAACTCCTTGATCGACGCGACGACCGGGCGGATGTTGATCAGGGTCTGCGGCGTGATCGCCTCGACGTCCTGGGTGGTCATCCGCTCGCGGACCACGCGCTCCATCCGGGCCAGGCCCAGACGGACCTGGTTTTGGATCAGTTCGCCGACCGTGCGCAGGCGGCGGTTGCCGAAGTGGTCGATGTCGTCGACCTCGACCACGACCTCACCGGAGGCGCCGGGCATGGAGTCCTCGCCGGCGTGCAGCCGGACCAGGTACTCGATCGTGCCGACGATGTCTTCTTCGGTGAGCGTGCCCTGGTTGATCTCGGAATCGACGCCCAGCTTTTTGTTGATCTTGTACCGGCCGACCTTCGCCAGGTCGTACCGCTTGTGGTTGAAGTAGAGGTTCTCCAGCAGCGTCTGCGCCGACTCCTTGGTCGGCGGCTCACCCGGCCGCAGCTTGCGGTAGATGTCGAGCAACGCGTCGTCCTGGCCGGCCGTGTGGTCCTTCTCCAGGGTCGCCCGCATCGACTCGAACTGACCGAACCGCTCCAAGATCCGGTCGTTCGTCCAGCCGAGCGCCTTCAGCAGCACCGTCACCGGTTGCTTGCGCTTACGGTCGATGCGCACGCCCACGGCGTCGCGCTTGTCGATCTCGAACTCCAGCCAGGCGCCCCGGGAGGGGATCACCTTGCATCCGTAGATGTCCTTGTCCGAGATCTTGTCGACGTTGCGCTCGAAGTAGACGCCGGGGGACCGCACCAACTGCGAGACCACGACACGCTCGGTGCCGTTGATGATGAAGGTGCCCTTGGAGGTCATGAGCGGGAAGTCGCCCATGAACACCGTCTGGCTCTTGATCTCACCGGTGGTGTTGTTGATGAACTCCGCCGTGACGAACATCGGGGCGGAGTAGGTCATGTCCTTGTCTTTGCACTCATCGACGGAGTGCTTCGGCGGCTCGAACCGGTGATCGCGGAACGACAGGGACATGGTTCCGGAGAAGTCCTCGATGGGACTGATCTCTTCAAAGATCTCTTCGAGACCGGACTGGGCCGGAACGTCCTTGCGCCCGGCCTGGCGAGCCGCCTCGACCCGGGCCTTCCACTTCTCGTTGCCGAGCAGCCAGTCGAACGACTCGGTCTGCAGGGCGAGAAGATCAGGAACCTCGAAAGGCTCCTGGATACGCGAGAATGACACTCGACGGGGACCAGCGGGTACGGCGGAGGCGTTGCGCGAGGCTGCCAACAGATGTCCTTCCGAGGGCTCGCGGCGGACTGATCTACACGCACGCCAGACAACCTCGCAAGACTACGGAGAGAAGCGAGGTCGTCAAAGGGCAGCGCAAAGGAGCAGTGTAGCCCAATGGCATACACCTGTCCACTCTACGTCCGCTGCATGCTCCACGTTGTTCGCAGCATCGCCCGTCTGAGCCGAAACGTCAAGCCCGAGAGCCGACATTCCAGCCACTTGATAGCCAGCACGCTGGGAAATCCCCTCCGTGTGCCTCGCCCGCGCTGCCGGACCCCAGACGATACCCACGAGCGCCCTGGGGTAACGCTGAGTGACACGGAGGTTCTAACCCTTGCCGCCGGTTGGAACCCTTGCGGCATCCATCCCCCTTGTCACACCTCACTCAAACGCTTTCTTTGCTAACAATTGGGTAACACGAACACGCCCGGGAGGTGACAGGCAGGCTTCACCGGCCTCGCGATCAGTGCGCGGGAACGCTCCCGATCAGGGTGGACATCTCGGCCACCAGCCAGCGCGACCCCGACTTGACCATGACGAACCTGGCCCGGTCCTGGGTCACCTGCCGCTGCGGTTCGTCCTCCCCTGGAACGGTCTTGGTGGTGGTCGTGTCCACGAACAACAGCACCTCAACCCGGTCGGGGGTGGCCGACTCCACGGCCGCGTTGACGACCTCGGCCTGCCGTACGGTGTGCTCCTGCCGCACGGACGGGACCAGTACCTGGAGCAGGCGGCTGTAGTGGCCGGTCAGCTCGCCCGTGGTGTGGTCGCGGCCACGGGCGAGGTCCTGCTCGACGGTGGCGTGGTTGTAGGAGAGCATGTCCGGGGCCACCGACCGGGCCGCCTCCGTCGCCTCCTTGGCCGCCTCCGTGCCCTGGCGCAGCCAGCGCAGGTTCGCGTGCAGGACCAGCACGACGCCCGCCAGCGCCAGCGCCAGCGCGGTCAGCAGCGACACCACGACCACGAAGGCGCGCGATCGGGAGCGCACCCGCGACCGGGCCCGCCAGGAGCCGTCACGCCGGCTCACGGGACCTCCTCCCAGCGCGACACCAGCCAGCTTCCGCCGGACTTGGTGAGGTCCATCGTCCAGCGGTGGAAGCGCTCCCGTGGCGCGGCCTTGCGGCCCTCCCACTGGATGACGCCGTCCGCGACGACCAGCGCCCTGGCCTCGCCGCCGCTCAGGAAGACCAGGCCGACCGATCGGAGTACGCCGATCTGCACCACCTTGTCGGCCACCGTGGTCTGCCGCAGCTTCGCCACCCCCGCCTCGTAGGCGTCGCGCGCCGGTCCGGTGGAACTGCTCAGCACCCGCCGGATGTCCTCCTCGACGCTGTCGTGGCTCACCGACAGGAGGTTCACCGCGTGGGCCCCCGCCGCGCGGATGACCGCCTCGCGTTCGGCCGCGACGGCCTGCTCGTCGCCGAGCCACCGCGTGAGCAGCACCGCCAGCAGGCCCAGCGCCACGACCACGGTGGTCAGCACCCCGAGCACCACCGCCCTCATCCGCCGCACCCCTCGGGTACGGCGGGCGGTCCGGGTCGCTGCATGCGTCCACCCTCCTGCGCACGGTCGCCGGCGGACCTCACGGACCATACGGCGGCGGTGGTCCACGCCGGTGAGCCCTCTGGTCGCCGGATCATAACCCGCGACGGTGACCGGCATACCCGTCTTCACGGGCTAAGTCGGCAGATGCGGGGATCAGGGGGCCAGCAGGCGCCGGTACTCGGCCCGCCAGTCGCGCCCGTGCTCGTCCAGGAACGAGCCGGGCGGCGGTACGACGCCGTTGGCGGCGAGCCAGGCCCCCGGCGCCGGCTGGGTCCGGCGGATGCGCCCGCCGGTCGGCATGAGCTGCGGCGGGATCGGCGGCAGCCCGCCCGGCCCGCGCGAGTTGAGGAACCGGCGCACCACCGGCTGGTCGCTGGACAGCAGCATCTCGCGCGGCCCGAACATGACCAGCTCGCGGCCGTCCATCAGGCCGATGTCGTCGGGCACGGTACGGGCGGTGTCGAGGTCGTGGGTGACGATCAGGAACGTGGCCCCGGTCTCGGCGTTGAGGTCCACGATGAGCTGGTTGAGGTAGGCGGTCGGTACCGGGTCGGGCCCGGAATCCGGTTCGTCGAACAGGACGACCTCCGGATCGAGCACCAGCGCCCTGGCCAGCCCGGCGCGCTTGCGCAGCGCGCCGGAGATCTCGCCGGGCCGCTTGCCCTCCGCACCGAGCAGCCCGACGCGTTCGATCTTGTCCATCGCGATCCGGCGGACGCGGGACTCCGGCATCGCGGTGTGCTCGCGCAGCGGCAGCGCGATGTTGTCGTACACGGTCAGCGAACCGAGCAGCGCGCCGTCCTGGAACACCACGCCGACGCGGCGGCGCAGCTCGGCCAGTCGCGGCTCCCCGGCTCCGGTGAGATCGTGGCCGTCGATCCGGATGCGGCCGCGGTCCGGGGGGAGCAGCCCGACCAGGGTCTTGAGGAAGACCGACTTGCCCGCGCCGGACGGGCCGAGCAGCACCGAGATCTCGCCGGGCGGCAGAGTGAGCGAGACGTCCTGCCAGATGACCTGCCTGCCGAACGACTTGGTCAGCCCTTCGACCACGACCTCGACTCCCACGACCCACCTACCGTCGTCGCGCCGATCACCCGGCGCGCGTGTTACTTGCCGGCGCAACCACCGTAAACCGTGTTCCGGCCGGGCCGATGGAACGTTACGGCCCCGTTACCCGCGTCCCGCCCCAGAACATGCCCACGGCAGACGCGAAGCGGGCGGCCCACCCGGCACCTGGGTGGACCGCCCGCTTCGATCGGGTCGTGCTTACGCCTCAGAGCGTCACTTGACGGTGACGGTGGCGCCGGCGCCCTCCAAGGCGGCCTTGGCCTTCTCCGCGGCCTCCTTGTTGACCTTCTCCAGCAGCGGCTTCGGCGCGCCGTCGACGAGGTCCTTGGCCTCCTTCAGGCCCAGGCTCGTGAGGGCGCGGACCTCCTTGATGACCTGGATCTTCTTGTCGCCCGCGGCCTCCAGGATGACGTCGAACTCATCCTGCTCCTCGGCCTCGGCGGCGGCGCCCTCACCGCCGGTGGGGGCGGCGACGGCGACGGCGGCCGGAGCCGCGGCCTTGACGTCGAAGGTCTCCTCGAAGAGCTTCACAAAGTCGGCGAGCTCAAGAAGGGTCATCTCCTTGAACGTGTCGAGCAGCTCGTCGGTGCTGAGCTTCGCCATGGTGGTGTTCCTCCGTTTAGGTCGTTGTCTGAGAATCGGGACCGCGGTGTCTGCGGCAATCCCCCGGTGGCGCTACTCGCCCTCGCCCGCGGCGGCGTCCGTGGACGCGTCGCCGCCTTCGGCGTTCTTGGCGCGCAGGGCCTCGGCGAGCCTGGCCATCTTGGTGGGCAGCGCGTTGAGCACGGCGGCCGCGTGGCTCTGCTTCGCCTTCATCGCGCCGGCCAGCTTCGCGAGCAGGACCTCGCGGGACTCCAGGTCGGCGAGCTTGGTGATCTCGGCGGGGGTCATCGACTTGCCGTCGACGACACCGCCCTTGATGACCAGGAGGGGATTGGCCTTGGCGAAGTCACGCAGCCCCTTGGCCGCCTCGACCACGTCGCCCTTGACAAAGGCGATGGCCGACGGGCCCTGCAGCAGGTCGTCCAGGCTGGAGATCCCGGCCTGGTTCGCCGCCAGCTTGGTCAGCGTGTTCTTCACCACGGCGAACTTCGCATTCTCACCGAGCGAAACGCGCAGCTCCTTGAGCTGGGCGACGGTGAGACCGCGGTATTCGGTCAGAACGGCGGCGCTGGAGCCATCGAACTCACTCTTGAGCTCGGCAACAGCAGTCGCCTTTTCCGCCCTCGCCATGGGCCTCCTTCCAGATGTGCCGCCGGAGAAGGCTCCCGGAGAAACGAAACGGCCCCGGCGCAGGCGCACGGGGCTCGCACATCGGACGTCAGTGACGGCCAATATGAAAACTCACATCCACCTGCGCAGGTCGCCCGCTTCACGGGGCCTTGGGTCACCGAGCTTGCCTCGGCGACGACCGGCGGTCTTCGGCATCCACCAGAGTACCCCACCTCAGGGCATGCTGTTGCACGTCACCGCAGCGGGCGGAAGAAGTCCCGCAGGTCGCCGCTCAGCAGCTCCGGCACCTCCATAGCCGGGAAGTGCCCGCCGCGGTCGTACTCCGACCAGTGCCCGATCCGGCCCGCCGGGTCCATCAGGCTCCTGATCGTGTCGTCGCCCGCGAAGACCGCGACCCCGGTGGGCACCGACGGCGCCGCCTTGGAGTCGCCAGAATCCCCGGCCATCTCCCGGTACGCCCGCATGCCCTCGTAGGTGCCGTGCGCGGACGAGGCCCCCGAACCGGTGAACCAGTAGACGCTGATCGCGGCCAGCAGGTCGTCCCGATCGACGGCCTCCTCGGGCAGCGCGGCCGCCGGATCGGTCCACTCGGCGAACTTCTCCACGATCCAGGCCGGTTGCGCCACCGGGGAGTCGTTCAGCCCGTAGCCGAGCGTCTGGGGGCGGGTGGCCTGGATGTGGAGGTAGCCCAGGCCGTCGCGCTGGACCCGGTTGAAGCGTTCGGCGCGCGCCCGGTCGGCCGCGGGCACCGCCTCGACGTCGATCGGCGGCCCGAACGGCATGCCCGCCGACGTACCGGTCAGGTGGACGCCTGTCGCCCGGTCGGCGGCGATCATGCCGAGCAGGCTCGCGACGCCCGCCCCCGCGTCGGTGCCGTGGACGCCGTAGCGCTCGTACCCGAGGCGGGCCCGAACCGGCGAGCGGTACCGTGTCACCGGCCAGGTCGACCGGCGCGTCGTGCGCGGCGGTCCGTACCGGGCCGGGCGTGGCGCTGTCGGCGAACACGAAGGGCTCGGGCCCGCGCACGACGGCGGCTCGCCGCACCCGCTCGGCGGTCTCACCCTGGACGATCCACCCTTCGCCGCGCAGCGGCAGGCACAACGTCAGGGGCGCGCCGCGATCGAACTCGAGCGCCCACGGCGGCGAGAGCGCCGAAGACCGCCCCCTCGCCGCGCACCCCACGCAACAGATCGTCATATGGGTCCATACGGCTCACGATAACGGGACGACCAGACAGCCCCCACGGACGCTCGGCCATGTCCGCACGGGCCTTCCGGCGGTTGGCTGTCAGGCATGGACGACATTCTGGTTCTCGGTGCGACCGGCAAGACCGGACGCCGTTTGGTACGACTGCTGCGCGAACGCGACCTCCCGGTACGCCCGGCGTCCCGCTCCAGCGCGGTCCGCTTCGACTGGTCCGGCCCACAGACGTGGGAACCGGCGACCAAGGGCGCCCGCGCGGTGTATCTGGTCGCCCCCGACGACCCCGCCCCCATCGCCGGTTTCGTCGACCAGGCCCGCCGCAACGGGCCGGTCGAGCGCTTCGTGGTCCTTTCCGGACGCGGAATCGAGCACGTCGAAGGCGACTTCGGGGCCGGCATGGCCACCGCGGAGCGGGCCGTGGCCGCCTCCGGGGCGGAGTGGACGGTGCTGCGCCCCAACGAGTTCGCCCAGAACTTCGACGCCGTCGAGATCATGGGGCGGGCGGCGGGGCGGACCATCGAGTACGTGGAGCTGACCCCGGCCGCCTATCGGGCCGAACTGATCGCCGAGGGCTGTCCCGAGGCCGTCGCCGACGCGCTCGGCGAGATGTTCGCACTGCACCGCGCCGGGCACACGGTCGAACCGACCGGCGACGTGCGGCGCGTCCTGGGGCGGGAACCGATCGCCTTCGCCGACTACGCCGCCCGCGCGGCGACGGCGGGCGCCTGGTCGGTGTAGCTCAATTTTGTCGGTGCCGTTCGCTAAGTTGCCTGTTCATGAGCAACATGGCGAGACTTGAAGAGATCGTCGCCCGGCTGCCCGAGACCACTCGGGTCGACGTCGAAGCCTGGGACGGCGAGCCGACGTTCCGGGTGCGCAACAAGGCGTTCGTGTTCACCGACCCCGAGGTCAGGGCCTTACGCGTCAAGCTGTCCAAGGAGGAGGCCGACGCGGTGGTGGCCACCGATCCGGGGGCCGAGCCCGCGGAATACGGGCTGGGGCGGCACGGCTGGGTGCGCATCCAGGTCGGCGACCAGGCGGGCGATGACCGCTGGCAGGAGATCGCCGAGTGGGTCCGCACCTCCTACACCCTCGTCGCCCCGCGCCGTCTCGCCGAGCGGGTCATGTGAGGGTGCCCCTGTCTCTTATACACCTCTGACGCTGCCGACGACCAGTC
>NZ_POUA01000112.1 GCF_003236385.1 Spongiactinospora gelatinilytica | reverse complement strand
GCCCCGTCCCCGCCCCCGAGCGCGAACTGCTGCGCCGCCGCGCCCCGGTCCGGATCGTCTCGCGAGCCGAGCCGTACAAGGGCCTGGCCGAACTCCTCCAAGCGCTCCCCGACACCTGGACACGCCCAGTGGAGATCGTCCTGGCCGAGGCGGGCTTCGAGTACTGGCAGGGCATGCAGTCCGACGTCATCGAGGCCTGCCAGCGTGCCGCCAGAGCGCGGCCGGAGGTGGTACGGCTGCTGCCCGCGATGCCGTGGCGTGCCGTTCCCGACTTCCTGGCCGGCGCGTGCGCCACGGTGATCTCCAGCTACGAACCGGAGACCTTTTGCAACACGGCCGCGGAAGCGCTCAGCGTCGGCACCCCGGTCGCCGGGTTCTCGCTGGGCAACCTGCCGTACCTGATCGGAGCGGCGGGCCCGCTCGTCCCCCTGCAACACGGCTACCGCGCCCTTTGGGACCAACTCGCCCACTTCCTGGACGACCCCCACCGCTATCACGCCGCCGCCCGCGTGGCACCCGAGCGCGTACGCAACAACCGGCCCGAACAGGCCGTCGCCACCCTGCTGGCCCACGGACAGGAGGCCCCGAATGCAGCCGTTCGGACTCACACCCGCTGACCACGTACTCGTCATCGCGCCCCACCCCGACGACGAGACCCTCGGGGCCGGCGGCACGATCGCCCGGCTCGCCGAATGCGGAATCCCGGTGCACGTCCTGGCCGTCGCCTGCCCGGCCGTCGCCACGGGCAACGCGGCGGACCGGCTCGACGAGTTCGACACGGCCTGCGACGCGCTCGGCGTCGCCAAGCGCGACGTCGCATGGACCGGCGCGCGAGCGCGCCACCCGGGCTCCTGCCCGCGCGACCTCGTGACCCTCATCGAACTCGATCACTCACTCTCCCTGCACGCGCTCAGGCCCACCGCACTCCTGATCCCTGCCGACGGGACGTTCCATCAAGACCACATCGCCGTACACCAGGCAGCGCTTGCCGCCGCCCGCCCCCGAGGGACATGCGGTCCCGTGCCGAGGATCGTGCTGGGGTACACCGGGCCGGAGGACCGAGCGTGGACCGCCCGCGAAGGCGTCGTCCACGTGGACACCACCGCGGCGTGGCCCCGCAAGGAAAAGGCCCTGAACTGCTACGTTTCCCAGCTTCGCAGGCACTGCCACCCCCGCAACCTCGACCGGATTCACGCCTTCGACATGGCCTCAGGTGCGGCGATCGGCACCGAACTGGCCGAGAGCTTCGTGCCGTACCGGATGGGGTTCTAGTGACGATGACGCGCCCCGAAGTGCTGGTCGCGCACCAGCCCGCCTACCTGCCCTGGCCCGGCTACCTGTCGCGGCTGCTCGACGTGGACACGCTCGTCCTGCTCGACCACGTGCAGTTCGCCGAGCGGGGTCGCCAGCACCGCAACCTGATCCGTGGCAGCGGCGGCGTGCCACAGCGTCTGACGGTTCCGGTCCTGCACCGCTTCGGACAGCGCATCTGCGACGTCCGCGTGGCCGGTACGGCCTGGGCCGCCGCCCACTGGCGTGCTCTGACCTGCGCGTACGGCAGGGCGGCCTACTTCGCCGACTACCCGCTACGAGCGGTGTACGAGCGTCAATGGGAACGCCTCACCGAAGTCAACCAAGCGGTCCTGGACGTCCTGCTCGACGGGTTCGGCATCAAGGTGCACTGCGTCCGCTCCTCATCGATCGCCCCAGAGGGCTCGGGCACACGCATGCTCGCCGACCTGGCCCGCCACCTGGGACGGAACGTGCTGCGCGTCGGCACCGGCGCCATGCGGTACCTCAACCACGCCGTACTCGCCGAAGCAGGCATCACCGTAGAAGTCGCCACCTATGACCCACCCGACAGCCTCGCGGTCTCGGCCGTCGATCTGCTCATGCGCCACGGGCCGGCGGCTCGAACGATCTTGGAGCGGCATGGGCAGGTCACGGCGGTAACAGCATGACCATGGACGAGGCCCGCATCCAGGCCCTTTACCGCGAACTGCTCATCGCGATCGGAGAGGACCCAGACCGCGAAGGGCTGCGCGACACTCCCCGGCGCGCCGCCGCCTTCTGGCGCGACTTCCTCACCTACCGGCCCGGCCGGATCGACACCACGTTTCGCCACGAGCCGGCCGGTGAGCAGTTCGTCCAGGTCAGCGAGATCTCGACCTGGTCCCTCTGCGAACACCACCTCCTGCCCATTCACCTACTCGTGAACATCGCCTACCTCCCTGCAGGCGCGGTACTTGGACTGTCCAAGCTCGTACGCGTCACCGAACTGGCCGCGAGACGCCTGCAAATCCAGGAGCGGTTTGTCGAGCAGGTCGCCGACGAACTCCAGAAGATCACCGGCAGCGACGATGTCGCGGTCGTGGCCGCCGGCCATCACCTGTGCATGAGCATGCGCGGCACCCGCGCCCAAGGTGCCCGGACGCTGACCCGGACCTTGCGCGGACGCTTCCTGCAAGACCCCCGCCTGGTCTCTGCACTTGGGGCCGGACCATGAGGTGGGTGACCGTGGAGGGCGTCAACGGCGTCGGCAAGAGCCACCTCATCGCCCAAGTCCCCGATGTCGTCCGGCTGGCCGAGTTGCCGGAGTGCGCCGCCGATCCCCTCACCGAACGACTGATGGCCGCCCTCGGCGGAGATCGTTTTCTGCGTACCGGGTTCCCGCTCGCCGAGACGTTCACCCTGCTCGGCCTGGCCGCACGGCGCTTCGAGCTGGCCAGACGAGCCTACGGGGACAGTGCCGTGACGATCCTCGAAGACCGCGGCGTGGACACCATCGCCGTCTACCAGGCGGCGATCCTCTCCAACGGAGACGACGACCGCGCCCTTGAGCTGGCGCTGCGCCTGCGGGCGATGGCCGCGCAATGGCGGCCTCCGCCCTACAGGACCGTACTGGTCGTAGATGACGACCGCACCTGCCTCGCGCGATGGAACGCCCGCGAGGGCAGGTCCCCCACCCCCTCCGAACGGTCGCTGATGCGCCAGGCGAGCAGGCTCTACCAGCGGCTTCTCCAGCACTACACCATCATCGACCGGCGCGAACTCAACGAGCAGCAAGCGGTCCAAGCCCTGCTGAACGCCTGCCAGGAGCATCCATGAGAAAGCCGATCACCCTGCTGTGGTCCTTGCGATCACCCTGCAACCTGGGCTGCCGGTACTGCTACTTCGGCACCATCGAAGAGCATCGCGGCCGACCGACCCGCCCTGTGGGACAGCTCTCCCACCTCTCCCGAGACGACCTGAAGGCCGACGAGGTGTTCGCTTTCGCCCGCACGCTCGACCACTCCCTGGTCGGCCGCGTGTATGTCGCCGGCGGCGAACCGCTGATCTGGCCCCCGATCCTCGACCTCCTGAAGATCCTCAAAGAGGCGGGCATCGAGGTCGTGGTGTGCACCAACGGCATACCGCTCGCCCGAAAAGAGATCATCACCGGGTTGGTCTCGCTCGGCATCGACGCCGTCTCGGTTTCGCTGGACTCGACCGACCCCGCCTACAACGACCTGTGGCGCCCGGCCCGCAACGGCGCGGACGGATGGACCCAGGTGATCAACGGCATCCGCGCCGCCCGCCACGCAACCCCACGCCTTCGCATCGGCGTCTACAGCGTCATTACAAGGTGCAATATCCCGCATGTCGTCCAGGTGGCGCGGCTGGCCGCCGACCTCGGCTGTGACTACTACGTGCCACAACCGGTCGCCCTGGACGCCACACACCCTCTGCACAAAGAACTGTCCCTGCGGGTGAGCGACATCCCCGCGATCCGGGAGGCATTCGCGGAGCTCTACAGCCTCCCACTCACGCTGCCGGACCCAAGTTTCCCCACACAGGTCATCGCCTCAATCTCACACACCACGGCGACCGTCCAGAACTGCTTCGGCGGCCACACCTTGCACTTCATCCAGCCGGACGGCACGGTATGGGACTGCCCGTCGTCCCTGCGCATCGCCGCGACCCCCGAAAGCCGACGGAAGACCATCAAAGGCCGCAGCGCTGCCGAGATCTTCCCTGAGCCGCGTGGCTGCGGAGCCTCCTGCGCGCTGTTCTCCCGCGACTGCGTGAACATGTGGCCGCTGATGGACGGCGTACCGCTGGAGCGTGTCGCGTGACCCAGTCTCATGTGCGAGAGCTGGAGGCGGAGCTGGCGGAGGCGTTCGGCGTGCCGTACGCGGTCGCGGTCTCCTCCGGTACGGCGGCGCTGCACACCGCCCTCGTCGCCGCCGGAATCGGCCCTGGCGATGAGGTGGCGGTGCCTGCCGCGTGCGTACCGATGACCGTGGCCGCGATCACGTACACCGGAGCCCGGCCCGTACTGATCGACGGAACCGGCCACCAGATCACCCCCGCCACCCGTGCCGTCATGGCCGTGCACTTGGCCGGCCGCTGCACAGACCTGCCGAACCTGGCCGACTTCGCAGCAGCTCACGGCCTACGCTTGATCGAGGACGCTTGCCAGGCCCAAGGCAGCGAGTACGCCAACCGGCTCGCAGGAAGTTACGGCGACGTCGGCTGCTTCTCCCTGAAGGACGGCAAGATCCTCAGCGCGGGTGAAGGCGGGTACCTGCTCACCCACGACGCCGACCTCGCAGAACAGGCCCGCCGCTTCCGCACCCACCTCTCCGTCGATCATCCACGCGCCGGACCCCGTTTCGGCCACAACTACCGGATGCCCGAGCTCATAGCGGCCCAGGCCCGGCAGGCGCTGCTGGAGTTCCCCACCAAACTCGCCCAGCGCAAAGCCCAGGCCACGCTCCTCATGAAGCTCGTCGAAGGCACGCCCAGAGTCCGGCCGATGCACCCGCCACCCCACGAGAACTGGAACGGCTACAGCGCACTGTTCCACCTCGATCTCCCCCGGCCGCGCGACTTCTGCGCCCATCTGGCCGAAGCGGGCGTACCCAACAGCATCGGTACCTATGGCCTCATATCCGCCGATCGGCTACCGGCCATGGCCGCCTACAAGCCCGCGCGATGCCCACAAGCAGCAAAGTTCCTGGATCACACCCTGGCCGTGGTACTCAGCGAGCAGGATGACGACGACCGCATCCGGCACCTCGCCCACACCATCACCAAGGAGGCCCGCTCGTGGAACTGACCGAGCCGACGTTCGTCATCATCGACTTCGAGACGGTCACCCCGGCAGGCCAGCGGCCCCACCCCATCGAGGTGGCCGCCTGCGCCGCACGCTACCGCGACGGCTTCCTGACCGAAACCGGCCGGTTCACCGCACTGATCCGGCCGCCGGACGGCATCAGCCTCACCCGCTACGACATCGCCCAGACCGGCATCACCCCGGACATGCTCGCCGACGCCGAACCGGCCGCGACCGTGCTGTCCACCCTCGACGGCCGCCTGCGCCAGCCCCCTTACCTCCTCGTGGCCCACAACGCCCCCTACGAGGCCGGCCTGCTGTACGACTGGCGCACCGCCTGCCCGGTCCTCGCCCGTACCCCGTTGCTGGACACCGTACGGCTGGCCCGCGCCGCCTACCCCGGCCTGCCCCGACACCGCCTGGACGACCTGCTCCGCCATCTGGACATCCCCGCACCCGCCGATCGGCACCGCGCGCTGCCCGACGTCCTCGCGACTCTCGCCGTCTTCGAGCGCCTGCTGGCTGGCGGACACGACCTTTCGCACGCGGAGATCACGCCAAAGCTGCTGGAGGAGGAGCGTGAAGCCGCCAAGGGGCAGCAGGAATCTCTGTTCGCCCCCTGATCGTCCAGGGCACCTACTGGCCATCGAAGGCCTGAGCGGCACCGGCAAAACCTTCCTGACCACCCACGCCATCGCCCGGCTGGGGCCGAGGGCACCACACGTCCTGGACGACTTCTCGCAGCGGCTGGGACGCTCCGATCTCGGCAGCCGGATTATCACCGAACTCGCAGCGAGCGGTGACCGTTTCCTCCGCGGAGGTCTTCCGGCGAGCGAAACGCTACTCCTGCTCGCCGTCCAGATGCACGCCTACGAAGTCGCCCAGCCTCACCTCCACCGTGGCCATGATGTGCTGGAAGGCCGCAGCGTCCATGCCGTAGCGGTCTACCAGGCCGTACTCCGCCACCCCGACGATCCGAATCAGGCGCTGGGCCATGCGCGAATGCTCATCGAACTCGCCGCCGCCTGGCGCCCCTTACCCGATCGCGTCCTGCTGATCACTGATGACGTACCGGCCGCGCTGGCCCGAGTCGAGGCCCGCGACGGCCGCACCCACACCCGCGAGGAACTGCGGCTGCACCACCTCGCCGACCAGCTCTACACCAGCTTTGCAGCAGAGGACCAGGCCCGCTTCCACATCCTGGACCGGCGGACCACACAACCAGCCAGGGCATTGGACGAGGTGACCCGCTGGTGCGGCTGAATCCCACAGAATGCACCCACGCCCGCGCCCGATTCCCCACCTACCTGCGCGACGGCTGCGACACCATTCGCGACCACCTACGCGGCTGCGCCTCTTGCCGCCGTGCATGGAACCGCTACCGATGGGACATCGCCGCCACCACCCCCCTCTACGCCGAGATGCGAGCCTTCTTAGGCGCGTCATTCACCCCCTACCTCGACTCCTCCGAAGCACTGGCCCGCGAATGGCGTGCCAGACCACCGGGGGCGGACATCGCCGACTTCTTCCGCCACAGCATCGCCTACCTCTACAACCTGGTGATCTGGCAGGCCAGCGGCCACCGCCCGGACTACTGCGCCGCCGGAATCCCACTACTCCACCGACTCGGCGTACGGACCGTACTCGACTACGGCTGCGGCATCGGCAACGACACCCTGCCCCTCCTGGACGCCGAATTCCAGGTCACCGCTTGCGATTACGACTCCCCATCCACAGCCTTCCTCCGCTACAGGTCACACCACCCGATCACCGTGGTGGACCCCGATCATGTCCGCACCCTCCCACCCTTCGACGCCGTGTGGATCATCGACACCCTCGACCACCTGCCCGACATCGACGCAGCGATCGGCCCGCTGATGCGAACCACGCAGGTGCTGGTATGCGAGAACCTCGCCGTACCGCGCGGCGTGACCGGCAAGGGCTTCCACCGGCCGCTGACCCTCGCCCAATTCACCGAGCTGGCATCCCGGCACGGCCTGCACCCGGCCCCACTTCCGGCAGATTCACCGATCATGGCCTGGCAGCGCTGACCTTCCCCCCGGTTATGCTCGCAAGCAGGTGACCGAGCCGGCAGCGGGGTGATCATGGACAGCGAAACGTCCTTCACCGCGGACATCGCACTCGACGTCCTCCAGCAGGTCTGCGCGGATGCCGGGCTCGATACGCGCGAAGCCGAACTCCTCGGCCCGATCGGCGACAACGCCGTATGGAGGCTGCCGCTCGAAGGAATCGTCGCGCGGATCGCCTGGAGTACCGACGCGCTGCCCAGCGTACGGCGCGAACTCGGAGTGGCGGCCTGGCTGGCGAAGCAGGACTTCCCCGCCGTACGCGTGGCCGCGTGCAGGGAACAGCCGTTGATCCACCGCGGACGAGTAGTGACATTCTGGGAGGAGATACCCAAACCACAACAGGCGTCCACCGCCGAGATGGGCACCCTGCTGAAGCGGCTACACGCACTTCCGTGCCCGGACGACGGACTACTGACCCCCTACGACCCGTTTGCCCGCCAGCTCTCACACATCGACGAAGCCACCGGAATCAGCACGGAAGAACGTGCATTCCTCAGAACCCGGCTCACCGAACTACAGAACGCCCACGCCTCCCTGAACTTCGCACTGCCGCCCGCCGTGATCCACGGTGACGCCCACCGCAAGAACATCGTCCGCGCCGCCGACGGCCAGGTCATGCTGCTGGACTTGGAGCGCTTCAGCACCGGGCACCCCGAATGGGACCTCACCGTGCCCGCCGTCTACCGCCGGGTGGGCTGGTACGACGACGCGACCTACGCCGCCTTCGCCCACGCCTACGGCCTGGACGTGACCGAATGGAGCGGCTTCCCGGTCCTCGCGCAGATCCGCGAACTCCGCATGACCACCTGGCTGGCCTCCCGTACCGGCCGCGAACCCCGCCTCATCCCCGAAGCGCTCCACCGCATCGCCACCCTGCGCGACCCCGCACTGCCGCGCCGCTGGTCACCCGGCACATAGCGCCATTTCTCGCAGTTGCTGGCGAAAGGCGACCACCGGCGCCAGCGCGGCATAGGAGTCGAGGCTGCGATCGAACGTACGGACGTACTCACGCACCCGATGTGACTTCAGCCGATCCACCAACGCGAGCGCCTGCGACGCCACGGCACAGGCCTGCTCCACGTCCCGCTGCGACGGACGCTGGGGCGCGAGATACGCACCCGCCATGGTCATGCGGCAGAAGGTCCGGCTCCGCGGATAGGCATCGCTGGAGGATTCGAGCGCCATACGCGCATGCCGGGTCGCATCGTCACTCTGCCGCAAAGCGGCGAAACAGTGCCCGAACTCATCATGGAACTCCGCCTCATCGAAATAGCCGATCCATTCCGGCTCCTCCATCGTCCCCGCCTTGGCGAACGCGCCTTCCGCCTCCCGAAGCGCTCTCAAACACGCCCGCCGGTCGCCGAGACTGGCGAGCCCGCGGGCCTCCATCACGCAATACATCGCATGCACGGTCGCCGTGGCCTGGCCCTTCGCGCCCAGCTTCGCGGCGCGGGCGAAGTCCACGGCCTCGCCGTACTCCCCGAGGAAGTTGGCCTGGTGGCTCATCACGGCCAGCACCTTGCCGCCCAGCGCCCGATCCCCCGACGCGTGAGCGAGGCTCAACGCCTGCACGAAGTACCGGCGGGCCAGTCCGTGCAGGCCGATGTCGTAGGCCATGGCCCCGGTCTTGTACGTGAACCGCGCGGTCTCCGCGAACAGCTCCCGCCTGATCTGGTCGGTGTAGTTGCCGTGGAGCAGAGGAGCGACCTCGCTACGCAGGTACTGCACGGCCGCGCGCCGGGCGTGGCCCCCGCCGTACCTGTGATCGAGTTCCTCGAACATGCGCGCCGTGGCCCGCACGGCATCGACATCGTGACGGCTGACCTTCAGCGTCCGTCCGGTACGGCTGAGCGGCTCATGCGGCGGCGCCACCAGCCAGCGCGCCATCGGCGGAACGAGCATCGCGGCCGACACCGTGCCGTGCCAGAGAAAGTCCTCTTGCCGCAGATCCTCATCCCACAGGATGCGGGACGTCCGTACCGTGGCAGCCTGCTGCCCGGAGAAGGCAAGGCCAAGGGTCAGCGGCGGGCCCTTCCGGGAGTCCATGCCGATCTCCGGAAGAGTCAGCGGCCGACCAAGGCGCTGCGCGAGAACGGAGGCGATCAGCTCCGGTTTGGCCCCACGGGGCCGCATCCCGGACAGCCACCGCGCCACGTCCACATGTGTACACGAGACGGCCAGGCCGCGCTCCGCACCAAGCCGGCGGACCTCTCTGGCCAGAGCCTTGTTGGAGATCCCGGCCTCGTCCATGGCGGCGGCAAGGTCGTCGTTGGGGTTGCTCGGCATCGTCCGCCCCTCGCTCAGGAAACAGCCACATTCAGCGCACCAAGGGCCTTGACTGAGAGTAACCACTTAATCGCGCCAGATGTATAGCGCTTACGGGTATAGCGGCGGCCGAGTGAACCCTTTGTGCACCCCCTGCCGGAAAGTGCACCCGATCTGATCGCTTCCCACGCCTTACTGCGCGGACTTAGCTGGGCAGGAGCACACCTCCTGTTCTCCTGAATGCGCAGGTCAGGCACATGATCAACCTCCCCCGCCCAACGCACGGCGTTGCCTCCGGGACATCCACCCCGTGGTGGCAGTCCTGGCATACGACGGCGGCGAGCGTTGTCCCTTGCTCCAAGGTCATCGTGCGTACGTTGCCGAAGGGCGACGCCGCCCACCGCGCCCGTCACCTCCTGCGGGAGACCCTCACCCAAGCCGCCGTCGAAGACGACCAGATCGCCGACGCCGAACTCGTCGTCGCCGAACTCGCCACCAACGCCGAGCTGCACGGCCGGGGCCCTCTAGAGATCCGCATCGGCACCGTCGTGCAAAGACCCCTCTGGTGCGAGATCGTCGACAGCGACCCCAACCTCGGCGACGTACCAGCGCTCCTGGCGAACCTGCGCGCAGCGGCACGCGACACGCTCCCGACGCTGGACATTCCCCTCATCCCCGAGGCCGGCCGGGGACTCCTCATCGCCCACCGGCTCTCCAACGGCCGCTGCTACGCCTACCGCACGAGACTCTGCACCAGCACGACCCTCGGCAAGGCGGTCGCGTTCGCCCTCCCCATGGCGGCCACGCCACCCATCCCCCGCCAACTGACCCTCGTGGAGGCGGACCACGATGCCCGATGACCGCCGCGCCACCCAGCCGAACCGCGCCCTGCAACACTGGTTCGACCTGTCGGGATACTCCAAGCAGGGCCTGGCCACAGAGATCACCCGCCTGGCACGCGCCGCAGGCCACGCCAACGTCTGCCCGGACGGCAGCCGTGTCCGACGCTGGCTGGTAGACGGCGAAATCCCTCGGGATCCGGTACCGGACCTCCTGGCCCAGATCTTCTCCGAACGCACCGGCAGCCGGGTCACCCCCGCCGATCTCGGCATCTGCCGCCAGCCTGCCGATCAGGTCTCCTGGGGCGCAGCGCCCACGACAAAGGCCCTTGGCCACATCACCCGCATGGACCTGCTCCGCCAGGGCGCGGCCTCACACCAGGGCGTGGAGTACAGCGTCACACCCGACGCCCTCCTCCAGCACCTCCAAACCTGGGCACACGCGACCCCGTCCACCTTGCCGAACGCCGTCGAAACGGC
Organism: Spongiactinospora gelatinilytica; assembly: GCF_003236385.1. Classification (GTDB taxonomy): domain Bacteria; phylum Actinomycetota; class Actinomycetes; order Streptosporangiales; family Streptosporangiaceae; genus Spongiactinospora; species Spongiactinospora gelatinilytica. The sequence goes on along the minus strand of NZ_POUA01000112.1, from coordinate 8,820 downwards.
CGGCTCCATCGGCATGAACGACGTCGAGAAGATCCAAGCGACCACCGACATCTTCAAGAAACTTGACAACGCCTACGGCGGCGGACTCCTGCGCACCGCAGTGGTCGGCCAGGTGGCCTGGGCAAACAGTCTCGCCCATCACGGCACCTACTCCGAACCCGTGGGACGGGCGCTAATGGCGGCCCTCGCCGACCTCTGCGGAGTCGCCGGCTGGATGAGCCACGACATCGGCGCCACCGACGAGGCCGTCCGGTACCTCGTACTCGCCACCCAGGCCGCCAAAGAAGGCGGCGACCGTAACCTCGCCGCCCATCTCCTCCAATGCCTCGCCCGAGTCTACGGATACATCGACAAACCGGCCCCGGCCCTGGAGTTCATCACCCTCGCAACGTACGGCTCCCGCGAGACCGCCACCCCACGCATCCGCTCTGGGCTGTATGCGTTGGAAGCCCGCTTCAACGCCATGCTCGGCCGCGAAAGACCCACCTTGCAGGCCATCAACCGCTCACTTGAGACCTTCGCCGAAACCGGTCCATCCGATCATGAAGAAAGCTTCACTTCCCACCTGGACGAAACAGAACTGCACAGCACCCTGGGCGAGGTATATCTCTTCCTTTCCCGCACCACCCACCGGCCTGAGCACGCCGCCACCGGAGCGGGACTCCTGTCCCACGCCGCATCGTCACGCCCCGCAGAACGACTGCGCAGCAAGATCTTCGACTACCTCGGCCTCAGCCGCGCCTGCCTCGCCCTCAAAGAGCCCGAGGCCGCCATCGCATCAGCCACCACGGCCGTAGATCTCTCAGGGGAAGTTTCCTCGATACGCATCCTCAATCGTTTTCGGGATCTTCTGCTTGAAGGTCAAGATTTCAAGGAAAGTGACGGTCTAACAGAATTGCTCATGCGGGCGTGCAACAAGATAGGCAGCACTATAGATGTACACTGACAAAAGGCTCTATTCGGTCGTATAGGCTGGCTGGCCTGCTCTGGGCCGCGATCAAGTTGATAACCGGACAGCTGGCTCGCCGCCCGGTCACATCCTATCCGTAGTGCGTTAAGGCTGCGGCCGGCTGGGAGCGGCGGAAAGTTCGGCCAGGTGGCTATTTTGCCTGGGGTAGTCTCGTCAGACCCCAACTGACCTTCTCGTGACCACTCCGCCCGCCGCAAATCCGTTTCCTATTCAGTCTCAAACTGAAGGAGCACCCTCAAGCTGGCGCGAGGATACGAGAGGATGGTTTATATGGGTAGAAGAGAGAAAGTTCCATCCTCATTTATTCGCGGAAGTAGCGAGGCAATGGGTCCGGATTCGACGATATCTCTGATAACTTTGACCATAGCGCTTACTCCTTTGACTCTAATGACGATCAGGTCCGGTGTGCAAAAGTAGCTGCCATGAAGGGATTCTCCGGATTCAGCATGGCGATCCATAAGGCGATAAACCTCCTCCCTTGTCATCATCAGGGCGCTGTAACGCTCGCCACTAGGCAAAGTGACAATTGCATCGCCAACTTCCATGCCCTCCGGATCCATGTCACCATCCAGAAGGATTCGTACAGCAAAAGCCTTTTCGGTCCACGAGTAGTACCCGTCGCTATCTACCATACAGTTTCTTCAACCTCTCGATCACTTTACCCTCGTTGCCCTTGTTTGCCTTGCCAACAATAATAATCCTGTCTCCTATCTTGCGAAAGAACAGCCGCGCTCCATCTCTGCTGCGCGCGTACAGCACATCGGTGCCCCCCAATGAGCTACTCCCGATGCCAGGGTTCATATTTCCTTCCGAAAGCTGTTTGAACATATGATCGAGACTTTTTTGATGACTCTTCCCGGCATCCTTTGCAGCCTTTTTCAGAAAGGGGGTGTCGGCGACCTTCTCGATCTCACGGCCATCCACCGACTTCTCCGAGCCGGCACCGCCGGATAAGTCGGGAATGGTGTTCACCACGATCATCCCAGCGAGTGCGACGGTGGTCACAAGAACACCGATGAGCCAGACACGCACGCGTGAATACAGCACGCCGCAGCCTCCAGATGCCGATGAAACCTGCGACGCGCCGCCCGGCTGTCGCCCGCCAAGATGGTGGAAATATGAACGATCAACCGGAATATCGATCAGCAACAGCGTTCGGTCAATACGGTCAAGGTGACTTATCGATCACCGACCGCAGGCGATCGGGCGGAATCGAGGCACTCGTCGCGGCGGTCATGGCAGGTCAGCCGACAGGTCACTGTCGAGCCAGTCAGGTGGCTGAGCACGTGATCACGATTAGGTCACGGACGCTGGCTGTGGCACTGAGGCTGTAGTCAACCCCACAGGGGGTAATCCCAAACCTGAGCCGGGAAGCCCACTCGCCTCCGAGACCGCTCCATGGAGCGGGGGGAGTGCCGTCTCGGTTGTGAACGTTCGCGTCATCCACAGAGCGGGGGGTCGTGAAGCTGATCGGGAAATGGGGCATCCAAGTCCGACCGCCTGGCTACCGCATGTTCAGCGGGCGGCCACTCACGGGAACCCTCGAATCCGCCTCCGTTGGCGCGCAGTCCTCAGCTTCACGACAAGGGCACCTCATCGCGCATGACATATGGTTCAGCGGTCTACGTAAACTTTAATTGTGTCACGTGTCCGTAGATGCAAGCTCGGCGAATTACGTCAGGATGCCTGAACTGTAGTCAAGAGGGCGAGTGGTGGCTAGAAATGTCATTTCGGTATGGCAAAAGCCACTTACCTGCACGAGCCCTTGGTCCCTTTTGGCTTTAGAGACTTTCCGTATTAGGCTGACTACTCCAAGTGGTCGCTCTGTTTCAAGGCGAGGACATGTCATGTGGCGGAGCCATGCCTTCTGCTGGCCGGTTGTAGCTTTGCTGCTCGCGGGACTGTCCGCGTGCCAGTCGTCCGGCTCGCGCTCCGGAGCTCCAGACACCACTCACTCGCCCGCGCCGGCCGACACCTTGGCTACGGCGAAACAAGCTGTTCTGACTGCATACCGCGGCATGTGGCAGGATTTTCAGGACGCGGGTCATACCGCCGACTGGGAGGCTTCTGTTCTTGGCGACCATGCCACCGGTGACGCTGAAGTGGTCCTCCGGCATGGGCTTTACGTAGCAAGTCAAAAAGGGACAGATTCTCAAAGGTAAGCCGCTCCTGCACCCAGAGGTGACCGAATTCACCGAAAAATCAGCAACCATCGCCGACTGTGTCGATGACTCTCACTTCGGTCTCCATAATAAAAGCGGCAAACGAGCCAAAGAGGCTGGAGCAGGAGGCCGTCACAAGGCCACGGCGCAACTCGTTCGGCGTGAGGGCTCATGGTACGTGAGTTCCTACCTCCTGGATGAGGTGGGCACATGCTGAAACGACTCGCTATCGGCGGCATTGCCGCATCCCTATTCAGCCTGACGCCAGCCGACGGTGACGGTGGCGGCGCGACCCTCATCCAATGCGGTGGGAATGGTGGCCCCGGTTGTGTCACCGAAGCCCGGCGCTGGTGGAACGGTCTATCTGCTGGAAACAGCGGTGGCAAGCCTGCTCCCCAAGCGGAGAAGCCGCGTTGCACCACCGTGCCCGCGGAGCCGCCGCCGGGGGCGTTCGACAGTGGCCGGTGGTCGATGATCCAGTGCCCCGGCCAGCCGGGACTGCTGGTCAGGGATGGCGGTGCGCCCGAGCGTGACCCGGCGGATGAGCAGGTCACCCCAATGATGGTGGCGCTGATGGCCCGCGACCGTTTGAAACTCCCAAGACCGAAGATCGTCTCGTCGCCCAAGCAGGACGTACCCCAACTCGTACGCCTCCCCATATGGCTGTCGGTCTCACCTACGACCTGGCAGCCCCACAGCGCAGCCGCCGACGCCGACGGCATCACGGCTACGGCGACAGCGACGCCGACCACCATCACGTGGGACATGGGAGACGGCCGCACAGTCACCTGCCGCGGCCCCGGAACGCGGTTCCAGCCCGGCCGTCACGATCCTGCCAAGGCATCGCCCACCTGCGGCCACAGCTACCAGGAGTCCAGCGCGACGGTTCCGGGAGGTCGCTACCGAGTCACCGCGACGATCACATGGGCGGTCACCTGGTCCACCGCCAGAGAGCGCGGCACTCTGCCGCCGCTGAACACCGCCTCAACCACCAGCTTCCGCGTGGCCGAGAGCCAAGCGATCATCACGGCGTCCTGAACGGGGGAATCATGGTCAAGTCGGCGCTCAAACCCATGAAGCCCAAACCGCTCCCGTTCATCACACGCCCTGGCGCCGGACGCGTTCTGCTCGGCGGGCTTGTGGTGATGGGGTGCGCCTTCGCTTCCACCACCATCACTATGCGGGCCGAGGTGGCCGCGTCCGCGCTGGCCGTTCAGTCCGACCTTCCGGTCGGCCACACACTGAGCCGGCACGACCTCAGCACGGTCAGTGTGACCGTGGGGCCGAGCGTACGGTTCGTCCAGGCCGATCGAGTTCAGGAGGTCGTGGGAAGACGGCTGCGGGTCCCTATGGTGGCGGGCGCCCTTCTTACTGAGGGCAACCTCGGCAATCCCACGTATCCGCAGCCAGGCCAAGCGCTGATCGGCGTCGCGGTCAAGCCAGGCCAGTACCCACCTGACATCGGTCCAGGGGACCGCGTCGCCGTTTCCACAGTCTCCGACGCAACCGACTCGCAGCGGACGGCGCCCGTCTCCGTCACCGCCGTCGTGACCAAGATCGATCGTCCCACGGAGCCACAGAACCCCGCGGTGGTCACGCTGCTGCTCCCGCACGCCCAAGCGCGCCTGGTCGCCGCCCCGGCCGCGCAGGGACTGACGACCTTGATGCAGGTGGCGCCTTGACCGTGATCGGTGTGGCTTCGATGTCAGGCGCTCCAGGGGTGACGACGCTCGCGTACGCGCTCGCCCTGGCCGCACATGCAACGCTCCTCGAACTGGATGCGTCCGGCGGCGACTTGGCGAGCCTTCTCCGGCTCCCGCCCGATCCTGGCCTGGTCTCGTTGGCGGCTGAAGTACGGCGGAACCGTGGCCCGGACGTACTCGGCCGCAACGCTCAGATGCTGCCGGCCGGTGTCGCAGTGATCGCCGCACCTGCCCGGCCCGATCGCGCGAGCGCGGTACTGAGTGCGCTGGCCCCGGCCCTGCCTGAAGTGCTCAGGGAGGTGCCCGCGCACATGCCGATCGTGGCCGATCTCGGGCGGCTCACCGGCCCGTCCAGAGACTTCGCCGCCCTAACGGACCGGCTTCTGGTGTTGACACGACCTCGGATGCCGGACCTCGTCCACCTCGAAGGGCTGGCGGAAGCCGTACCGCACGCCGAACTGATCCTGATGGGACGCGGACCGTACCCGCCAGGAGAAATCACGGCCGCCCTCGGCCTGCCGGTCACCGCTCACGTCCGTCATGATCCGGCGGCGCGGGCGCTCCTAGAAGGACGGCGACACCGTACCCGCCTGACTCGCGCCGCCGCCGAGATCGCCGCGACCCTCATGGAGCCGGCCCGTGCATGACCTCATCAGCAAGATCCGCGGCGAGGTCGCCGATCGGATCGCCGAGCGTGCCTGCGCAGACGAGGAGATCGGCCGGGCGCCAATGTCGCCGCAGGAGCGGCGGAAGTTCGGGCAAAAGCTGATCACCGAGGCGCTCGACGCCCACGTACGGCGGGCACTCGATTCAGGGCGAACACCGCTCGATCCGACCGGAGAAGCCCAGATCGCGCGGGCCGTGGACAACGCGCTGTTCGGGCTGGGCGGCTTCCAGCAGTACCTGGACGATCCGCTGGTCGAGAACATCAACGCCAATGCCTACGACGATGTCCACGTCCGCTACGCCGACGGCACCGAGCGCGAGGTCGGCCCCGTGGCCTCCTCAGATGAGGAACTGACCGAGCTCGTCCGCACCGCCGCCGCCCTCCTCGGCGTCGGCGAACGCCGCTTCGATCCCGGGTCGCCGACCCTGGAGATGGAGTTGCCCGACGGCTCCCGGCTGGTCGCCACGATGGCGGTCTCCCGGCACCCCGCCGTGTCCATCCGCCGGCACCGCTTTCCCACCGCCACGCTGGACGAACTCCGCCGTACCGGTACCTTCGACCGCCCCATGCAGGCGTTCCTGGCCGCCGCGGTCGCGGCCCGCAAGAACATCGTGATCGTCGGGGCCACCGGCAGCGGCAAGACCACCCTCGCGCGGGCGATGGCCTCCGCGGTGCCCCGGCATGAGCGGATCATCACGGTCGAGGAGCAGTTCGAGCTGGGCCTTGATCGCGACCGGTCCACGCACGCCAACGTCCTGGCCCTACAGGCCCGGCGGGCCAACATCGAGGGCCTGGGCGCGGTCACGCTGTCGGACCTGGTCCGTACGGCCCTCGGCATGTCACCGAGCCGCGTCATCGTCGGCGAGGTCAAGGGCGATGAGTGCATTCCGATGCTCAACGCGATGACGCAGGGCAACGACGGGTCGCTGTGCACGCTGCACGCGAGTTCGAGCCAGGGCGCGTTCTCCCGGCTGGCCTCGTTCGCCGCCCAGGCACCCGAACGCCTGTCGGCCGAGGCGAGCGCCCTGCTGGTCTCAGAGGCTCTGCATTTTGTGGTGTACATGGCGGTCACCAGGGACGGCAGGCGGGCGATCTCCAGTGTCCGGGAGGTCGTGGGCTGCGAAGGCATCAACGTGATCTCCAACGAGGTCTACGCGCCGGGACTCGACCGGCGTGCCGTACGCGCCAACCCGCTCCGGACCGAGACGCTCGACGACCTGGAGGCCGCCGGGCTGGACGTCGAAGGGTGGCTGCTGTCGTGATCAGTGCACTGGCCATGCTCTCCGCGCTCACTGGCGCGGGGCTCGGACTCGGCGCGCTGCTCATGGTCTCTGGCTTCCAGGGCCATCCGATCGAAGCGCGGCCAAGGCCCACACTGCATCCGAGGCTGCTGGTCAGGCTCGCGGCCTGCGCAGGGGCCGGCGTACTCGTCGGGGCGCTCACCCGATGGCCGGTCGGGGCGTTCCTGGCCGGGCTGGGTGCCTGGTTCCTGCCGCAGGCTCTTGGTCCTGACCGGGACCATGCCCGCCGCGTCGAGAAGATCGAAGCGGTGGCGACCTGGGCGGAGATGCTGCGGGACACCCTCGCCGCGTCCGCCGGACTGCACCAGGCGATCATGAGTACGGCTCCGATCGTGCCCGAGGCCATCCGGCGGGAGGTCATCGAGGCCGCGGCACGCGTTGATCGCGGAGAACGGCTGGCCCAGGCATTGAAGCAGCTCGCCGACGAACTCGCCGATCCGACCGCCGACCTGGTGTGCTCCACACTGGTGATGGCCTCCACCCGGCAGGCCGGGCATTTGGGCGAGCTGCTCGGACGACTCGCGGAGGTGGCGCGCGCCCACGCGGTGATGCGGCTCCGGGTCGCCGCCGCGCGTGCACGGACCCGCTCCTCGGTCCGTACGGTCATCGCGGTCACCATGCTCATGGCGGGCGGCCTGGTACTCCTCAACCGCGACTTCCTCGCCCCCTACGACAACGCGACCGGTCAGGCCGTACTGCTTCTGGTGGGCGTGGCGTTCGCCGGATCGTTCGTACTCATCCACCGGCTGGGCCGGATCCACGAGCCGCCGCGCATCCTCAGCCGGGCGGAGACCTGATGGCGGCGTCGCTGCTGCTCGGAGCAGGGATTGGCCTCGGGGTGATGTTGATCGTCTCGGGCCTCTGGCCGTCCCGCCGACCACTGGCCCTGGAAGTGGCCCGGCTCCGCCACAGCCTCCCCCAGAGCCGGACGCGCCTGCTGGCCGCCCGTGGCATGCCACAGGCCCCCTCCACCGACCTGGCCGTTTGCGGCAAGGACATGGCCCGGCACCTTACCGAGAAGGGCGTCGCGACCTTGGTCTTCGCGCTGCTCGGTCCCGCCGTGTACGCGGTTCTGGCTCTGGCGGGTGTGCCGATGCCCTGGCAGGTGCCGGTCTGGTGCATGCTGCTGCTCGGCGCGCTCGGATTCTTCGTGCCCGATCTGGCACTCCGGTCCGAGGCGGCCAGGCGCCGGGCCGAGTTCCGGCACGCCCTTTCGGCCTTTCTGGATCTGGTCGTCGTGTCGCTGGCCGGTGGGCGGGGCGTGGACGGCGCGCTGGCCGATGCCGCAGAACAGGGCGGTGGCTGGGCGTTCGTCCGGATACGTAGCACGCTCGTGGCGGCGACCTCTGCCCGCCGTACACCTTGGTCGGCGCTGGGGCAGATCGGCGAGGAGTACGGCATCCGCGAACTGTCCGAGCTGGCCGCCTCGGTCGCCCTGGCCGGTACCGAGGGGGCGCGGGTACGCGCATCGCTCATCGCCAAGGCGAACTCGATCCGCACCCACCAGCTCGCTGCGATCGAAACGGAAGCGCAGGCGGCCACCGAGCGAATGAGCGTCGCCACGGTGGGGCTGTTCGTCGGATTTCTGATCTTCACGGGGTACCCGGCCATCGCCGCAGTGCTGACCGGGTTCTGAACGAGGGGGAGGGCCATGTCCCGAATCGCGTTGATCGTCTTTGTCGCCTGCGGGGAGAGGGTGCGAAGGTGCCGGGAGATCGCCAGGCAGCGGCCGGACGGGGGCTATACGACGGAGACCGTGGTCGTCGTCGCGATCCTGGTGGCCATCGCGGTCGCCGTCGGCGCGGTGCTGATGTCGAAGCTGCTCGCCAAGGCCAACTCGCTCGACCTGCGGTGAACGATCGGGGCTCGGCCACGGCCGAGCTGGTGGTGGTCTTTCCGTTCGTGATGCTGTTGATCCTGCTGGTGGTCCAGTTCGGGATGTGGCAGCACGCTGTACACGTCACCGAGGTGGCGGCGGCCGAGGCGCTGGCGGTCGCGCGGGCGCATGGCGGAAGTG